>DASRFY010000166.1:0-43478 GCA_035651315.1 Burkholderiales bacterium | reverse complement strand
ACCGACGCCCTGGTCACCTCGCGGTTCAGCTCGCGCACCCGCCGCTGCGCTTCCCGCCGCCACTTCGGCATTTCGTGCATCGCGGTCTCGAGCTGTTCCTGGAGCGCCCCGATCTGCTCGCGCAACCGGTCCTGTTGCGCCTCGGGGAGCTTGCGGAACTCCTCCGGTTCCATCACCTCGTCTTCCTTGTCCTTCGCGGTGGGCGCAAAGCCGAAACCCGCCGGCGTGCGCAGCAGGGCGATGCGCTGCGCCCGCGCGCGATCGCCGATCTCGCCGATGGCCTTCGCCTGCCGTTCGTTGAACTCGGTCTCGATCTCCTGCAGCCGGGTGCGGTACTCGTCGGTCTCGAACGCGGCGGGAATTCCGGCACGCAAGTCCTCGACCAGATGCGCCATGTCCTGCCGGAATTTGGGCGCGCGGCCCGAAGGAAGCTTCAGCACCCGCGGCTTGTGCGGCGTCTCGAAGTTGAACACATAGCACCAGTCGGGCGGCACATCCTGGCCGGGAGCCCGCTGCGCGAGGAGTTTTCGCACCAGGCTGTGACGCCCCAGTCCCTCGGGCCCCATGGCGAAGATGTTGAAGCCGTCGCGCCGGACTCCGACGCCGAAGCGGATGGCGTCGATGGCGCGCCCTTGGCCGAGGGCGTCGGTGAAGTCCGCAAGATCGTCCGTGGTATTGAAGTCGAAGCGCGCGGGATCGCACGGGCGGCACAACGCCTGCGGCGTCAGCGCGCGCGGCGCCGCCGCCGGTGATTGGATGGTCTTGTCGTTCATTCCCGGAGTCGCCCTTCGACGGATCATAGGATCGACCAGCGCCGCAGCGCCATCGCGCTGCGAACGCCCGCCTCGGCGAGCGCGAGCGCCGCCTCGCGCGGCAGCTTTTTCCCCGCCTTCGCCGCCTCGAGAACGGCCTTGGTGTTCGCGCTCGTCTTTTCCGCGATCGCCGTCATCGCGGCCGATTGCGCAGCCCCGCGCAATTCCATCGCCGCGCAGATGACGCCGCCGGCGTTGGCGATGAAGTCCGGAACCACGAGCACGCCGCGCTCGGCCAGCAGGCGCTCCGCGCCCGGCGTAAACGGGATGTTCGCGCCCTGCAGCACGAGCCGCGTCTTCAGCCGATGCGCGTTGTCTTCGCGCACGACATCGGGACGCGCGGCGGGTATCCAGATTTCGCATTCGACGTCGAGAATCGCGTCGCGCCCGAGGACGCGTCCGGCCATGTGATCGAGCAGAGCTTTCCCGGACTGCTTGTCGCGGATCAGGGCCTCGACGTCGAGCCCGCCGGCATCGAATACGGTTGCAGTGGTGTCCGAGGCGGCGACGAGCTTTGCGCCCCTTTGCGCGAGGAAGCGCGCGGCGTGCCGGCCCACGGCCCCGAAACCCTGCACCGCCACCCGCGCACCGGGCAGCGATATCCCAGCCGCGCGCGCCGCCACTTCCGCGCAGTGCGCGAGTCCCCAGCCGGTGGCGCCGATCTTATCCAGCGGGATGCCGCCGATTTCGGCCGGAAGCCCGACCGCGCGGCCAATCTCGTCGTGGACCCAGGCCATGCAGGTCTCATCGGTGCCCATGTCCGGGCCGAAGACGTAATCCGTTTCGTTGCGCAACGCGTGCGCGAACGCGCGGACGAGGCGCTCCTTCTGCGCGCGCGGCATCCGCGGATCGGCGAGCAGTACCGACTTGGCGCCGCCGTGCGGCAGTCCGGCGGCGGAGTTCTTCAGCGTCATGGCGCGCGCAAGGCGCGCGCATTCCTCGAGCGAGGCGTCATGCGCCATGCGCATGCCGCCGATGGCTGGACCGCGGGCGACGTTGTCGACGACCAGGAAGGCCTCGAGTCCCAATCCGGGTTCGCGGACGCGGATCATTTTCGCCGGTCCCAGATCGTCGTCACGGGAGAGTGCTTGGGCCATCTTCTCGACCGCGGTTTTCTCCATGCGCTATTTGAACCACGCATTCCCGCCCCGCGGTTTGACTCAGATCAACCGCACGCGGGGGGGCTGGAACGCGAGGCGTTCCGATCCTTTGACTCGAGCCAAACAGGGTGCGCCGATTTCATTCACGATGAGCGAAATCCGGGCTGCCGGCGGGGCGTAGTGTACGCTTTGCGCTGCGCCTCGCGCTGTGCGTGCTGCAATCAAGACAGTGCGTCCGCCGCCTGCGGTTGCGCCAAGCGGGCCGCGATGCCGTCCACCGCGCGGCGCAAGCCGGCCGCGTCGACTTCGGAGTCGATCGATACGGCGTGCGGCAGCTCGTCTGCGGCGAGCGGTTCCTGCGTCGCGATCTGGTTTTCGAGCACCGCAACGCCCGCTTCCGAGGCGTCGTTCATTGCCGCCTCGCGCCGCGCGACGCGGCGGCGCAGCTCCGCCTGCGACGCGCGGCAGGAGGCGATCAGGAACGGCGCGCCGAGCTCGCGCGCGAGCGCGCCGAATGCGGCGCGTTCCGCGCGCCACAGGAACGCCGCATCGACGATCGCGATATGGCCGGATGCGATGAGATCGCGGACCACCCGTTTCAGCCTGTCGTAGGTGAGCCGGGTCGTCTCGGGCGCGTAGATGCCGGCGTAGGGCCCGGCGTGGGTGCGCGCCTGCGCCGCAAGCCCGTGCAGCCGCTTGCGCTCCACGTCCGAGCGCACCCGGATGGCGCCGGTGCGCTCCAGCAGCAGCTGCGCAACCGTCGTCTTGCCCGAGCCAGCGAGCCCGTGCATCAGCACCAGCGCGGGGCGGGCGGGTGCCAGCAGCGATTCCGCGAGCGCGACATAGCGCAGGTACTCGTTGTCGAGGACGGCGTGCGCAGCGTCGCCGGTTCCCGTCTGGCGCGCGCGGATGCGGGCGATCTTCGCCCGAACCATGGCGCGATAGACCAGGTAATAGCGCAGCACACGCACGCCGGCGTAGTCGCCCGTCGTCTCCAGGTACGCGTTCAGGAAGCGCCACGCGAGCGCGTCCAGCCCGTGTTCGAGCAGGTCCATGACGAGAAACGCGACCTCGTTCATCACGTCGATCCAGCGCAGTTCCGGGCTGAACTCGATGCAATCGAAGGGAACCGGCCGCCGGTCGAGAAACACGATGTTCCCGAGATGCAGGTCGCCGTGGCATTCACGCACGAATCCGTCGCGCTTGCGCCCGGCGAAGACCTCGCGCAGTCGCGCGCTCTCGCCCTGCGTCCAGGCGCGCAGCCGCTCGAGCCGCATCGCGTCGCGCGCATCCGCGGCCATCTCGGCGAGCTGCTCGAAGTTCGCGAGCGCGGGCGCCGCTACCTGCTCCGGAGCGCCGAAGGCGCTTTCCGCCGGCGCCGCCGGAATGGCCGCGTGAAACGCCGCGACAACCGCTGCGAGCGCGTCGATCTGCCCCGCGCCGAGCTCGCCGCGCTTTGCCATGCGGTCGGCCAGGGCCTGCTGCGGAAAGCGCTGCATCTTGAGCGCGTATTCGATCGCGTCGCCGGCTCCTCCGACTCGCGGGGCAGCGAAGCTGCCGGTGATCGGCACCACGCCGAGATAGAGCCCCGGCGCGGTGCGCCGGTTGAGCCGCAGCTCCTCTTCGCAATAGAAATGCCGCGCCGCCAGGGTGCTGAAGTCAAGGAACGGAAGGCGAACGGGTTTCTTGAGCTTGTAGGCGTATTCGCCGGCGAGAAACACCCGCGAGATGTGCGTTTCGATGACCTCCACCCGCTCTGCCGGGTGCGGGTAGCAGGCCGGATCACGCAGGTCCGGCAGATCGATTGACCCGGACACGGAGCAGGGCGCTAGCGGCGACTATCGTGGTTGGCAGGCGCTCCTGCTATTCGCCCGAAAGGTCGCGTTTCTTTTGCTCGAATTCCTCGCGCTCGATTTCTCCGCGGGCGTAACGCTCCCGCAGGATGTCGAGGGCGGATTTGCGACCCGACCTGGCGACGCCGGAATTCTCCAGGACCAGCCATTTCACCAGCGCAACGATTCCCAGGATGAGCAATCCCCAGAGCAGGATCATGAACAGCCATCCGACGCCCAATCCGAATCCTCCCATGCCGCCCCAGTAATCGCCCATCATCGGTCTGCCTCCTGTCCGGTACTGCATCCTCCGGCCCGCGTCCGACAGGCCGCGGCCCGCAGCGTTTGCCTGCTTGTGCCGGCCGCGGTCGCGGCTAGAACGTCACCACCCGGTCCGCCCACAAGGTCCAATCGGTCAGTTCCTTCATCGCGCTCCGGTGCGCGCCCGCGGCGATGTCCTGATCGGCGATGCCGCGCGCGTCCATGCACGTTCCGCAGACGCCGATCTGCGCACTGTCCCGGACGATCGCGCCGAGCATCGTCTCGACGTTGTAGTAGCCCGGCGGCACCTTCTGGTTCCGCTTTGCGCACGCGGCGGCATCCCCGATCAGGAAGATCCGCACCTGCTCGCCCTCCCGCTTCGCCAAGTGGCCCGCCAGCCGCAGCGCGTTGTAGCTGCGCTCCGTTCCGTACGGCGGATCGTTCAGTATGATCAGGGTTTTCATCGCCTGCACGCAGCACAGCGGCGGCGCAAATCGGTGTTGCGCACCGCGTCGCGGATCCGCTCCGGCCGGCCGGAAAAGCCAACGCCGACCCGGAGTGGTCGACCGACCCAGAGATTGCTTGCGCCCATCGTTTCGCGCGATTCGACCGGAATACTCGAAACCGTATGATGGCGAATCCGCCGCTCGAGCAGTTGACCTAGATCAATCGTGCCACCGGCGAGCGCACTCGGGCGAGAGAACGCTTCCGCACGGCCTGTCCCATCCGCTTCGGGATCGCGACCTTCGCGTCGCGAGTCATGTTCGATGCGGCGCGGCGCCTGGGACGGCTCGAACCGGGCGCGCATCGATATTCGCTGTGGGCCGCGGAATAGCCGGCCCGCGGAGCCGGCCGCCGCGGTCGGCCGAGTAGCGCGGAATTGACCGCGATCAAATTCCCGCGCCGGTTCCGCATCCGTCATCAAGGCCGACATCGGCTCGATCGGCGGCCACATCGCACCGTCCCGGCGCCTGCTCGACGCCGTGAAATCGCATATCGCCGAACGCGGCAAAGGGCTGATCGGCGATCACTATGTGTCGCACACCGGGGACGACATCGCCATCGTCATGACGCACCGGCGCGGCAGCGGCGACCCCGCCGTGCACAAGCTCGCCTGGGACGCCTTTATCACCGGCACCGCGGTCGCCCGCGAGCAGGGGCTGTACGGCGCCGGGCAGGACCTGCTCAAGGATGCATTCTCGGGCAACGTCAAGGGCATGGGACCGGCGGTGGCGGAAATGGAGTTCGAGGAGCGCCCGAACGAGCCGGTGCTCTTCTTCGCCGCGGACAAGACCGACCCGGGCGCGTTCAACCTGCCGCTCTATCTTGCCTTCGCCGATCCGATGAACACGCCGGGCCTGATCCTGTCGCCGAAGATCGCGCAGGGCTTCCGGTTCGTCATCATGGACGTGAACCACACCGAGGGAGACCGCATCGTCGAGTTGCAGGCGCCGGAAGAGCTGTATCAGATCGCCGCGCTGCGGGCAGTCGGTTCGATGTGCGATGCGGACTGCGCGGGGCTCGAGCTGCGCTCCCAAGAGTTCACGTTCGCGCCGCGGCGGCTGCGTGGCGGCGAGTTCCTGGTCGAGGTCGGCACGGCGGGGAGCATCACGCTCGTTCTGCAGGCGCTGCTGCCGGCGATGCTGTGCGCGCCCGCCCCGAGCCGCGTTTGCGTACGGGGTGGAACCGACGTGCGCGCGGCGCCGCCGCTGGACTATTTCCGCCATGTGCTGCTCGCGCTGCTCGGGAATCGGCGCGGCTGAATTCGTCATCGGCTATCACGATCGCGTGACGCGCAAGTTGGTAAGAGTGCCCTTGCAGCGCATTCGCTTTCCGTCGGGCGAGCACTTTGCGTTCGAGGCCCTCGAGGACGACGGCGCCGTGCATAGCGTGCCGCTGCACCGGGTGCGCGAGGTGTGGCGCGACGGTCGGCTGATCTGGGAGTGCGAAGCACCGTTGCCCAAATCGAAGAGATGAGCGGCGGACTCGAACAGGCGTTGCGCAGGCATGTGCGGCATCCGGCCGGCGAGATCGTGCTGGTCGGGGCCCATTACGACACGGTGCCGGGCACCCCCGGCGCGGACGACAACGCGAGCGGCGTCGCCGCTCTGCTGGAAATCGCCCGCTCGCTTCGCGTCGATCCACAGGACCCGCAGGCGCTCACGCGCCCCGCGGTGTTGGCGGCCGCGCTCGAGCGTATCGAAACCTGCCTGGCGTCCTTTCCCTCTCACGCGCAGGTGCGCCGGGTGTGGCCCACGCTGCGGCCCCGGACCATCGAGGACGGTCCGATCACCCCGACGCTGAAGATCAGGCGGCCGGAACTGGAGAAGCGCTTCGAGCGCGAAATCGAGCGGCTGTTTCGCACGCCCGCCGCCGAATCACGCTGAGGGCATGCGGCATGCAAAGCGCCGCGCCGGACGGCAAGACCAGGCGTGCCCCACGCTCGGGATCTTTGATCTCGGTCAATGGAGCATACGGCGCGTCCCGATAGCGTTACGAACATGGGGGACTTGAGGCGCAATCGCAGTATCACGCTGCTCGCCGGCGACGGACATCCTCGACTTGCGGAGGCGATCGCGCGTCTGGCGGGCGTCGGCCTGACGCCGGTATCCGTCACCGCCTTCGCCGATGGCGAAGCGCGTGTGAAGATCGAAGCGAACGTGCAGGACGCGGACGTCTACATCGTGCAACCGACTTCGACGCCGACCAACGAAAGGCTGATGACGCTGGCGCTGATCGCCGAGGCGGCGCGCGGCGCCGGCGCGCAGCGCGTCACTGCGGTGCTGCCCTATTTCGGCTATGCGCGCCAGGACGTGCGCAAGGAGGCGGGAGAACCACGCTCGGCGCAGCTCGCTGCGCGCGTGCTGCGCGCCGCAGGGGTCGATCGCGCAGTCGTGCTGGAGCTGCATGCTCCGGCGCTGGAGAGCGCGTTCGACATGCCGGTCGTGCATCTGCTGGCCGACGAGCTGATGCTGCCGGTCGTACGCGAATGGGGCATCGCCGACCTGGTCGTCGTCTCCCCCGACGCCGGCGGATTGAAGCGCGCCCAGCGCTACGCCTCCGCACTCGGTGCGCCGCTCGCGGTCGTCACCAAGGCGCGCCCTTCTCCCGATGCCGCTGTCGCATACCAGGTGCTGGGCGAGGTGCGCGATCGCGCGTGCCTGATCGTGGACGACATGGCAAGCACGGGCGGTACGATCGCAAGTGCGGCGGATTCGCTGCTGCGCGCCGGTGCGAGAGAGGTCCACGCGCTGTTCGTACATGCGGTGATGGCGCCCGGCGCCCTGCAGCGCATCCGTGCCGCCCGTCTCGGCAGAATCGTGACTACCGACGGCGTGCCGAGCGTGCTCGATGCCCGGGTACAGGTCGTGTCGGTCGCGCCTATACTTGCACGCGCCGTGGAGCGTCTCGCGGCGGGCGCATGAATTCCTTCACGCGCGGTGACCCGATCAAGGAGGTGAGTCGATGCCATTGACTCCTGAACAACTCGCCCGGCTGCAAGCCAGGATCGAGGAACGCCACAAGGAAACCCGGATTTTCGATCGGTGTTCTTGGTGTTCTTGGTGTTCTTGGTGTTCTTGGTGCTCTTGGTGCTCTTGGTGCTCTTGGTGGTTGGCGCCAGGTTTCGCATCTCCTCGGCGATGAGGGGTTTTCGGGGTTAGGGAAGCGGAGCGCGCGAATCGGGCATGTGCTTCCACTTCAGCTCGATGCGCCGATCCTCACCGGTTTCGGTCGAAGTGCCGAAGCGCCTGCCTTCCCGGTCGAGCAGCCGGCGCAACCAATTCGAATCGGCGTCCAAGGCGCGCTGCACGCGCATTCGCTTCATCTGCGTGGGCGAGAGCTGCAGTCGCAGCAGCCTGCCGGTTGCGCGATTGACGGTCGGGAAGTACATCAAGCCGAGATCGGCCCGGAACCGTTCGTAGCCGCTGATGCCTTCATAGTCGTTGAGGAAGTCGCCGCAGCCGTACAGGATCAGCTTCTGGCGGAACACCTCGATTGCCTTCGGGTGGTGCTACGAGTAGCCGTGAAAGACGTCCACGCCGCCTTCGACGAGCGTATGCGCGAAGCGCACTTCGGCCGGGGAAATGCCGTAGCCCCAGTTTCCGCCCCAATGAACCGACGCGATCACGACATCGCCGGTCCGTCGGTGCGCCCGGATTGCCTCGGCGACGCGCTCGCCGGTCGAGTCGGAAAGATCGGGCAGGAATGCCACGCCGGGCCGACTTTCGGTGGCGGCACACGCCGGCTCTATGCCGCTCGACTCGGTGCCGAACGAAAAGACCAGAATCCGGGCCCCGCTCGGCAGCGACAGCGCGGCCGGCGCCCAGGCCTGGGCGCGATTGCTTCCGGCGCCGGCGGTTGCGATGCCGGCACCACGCAGCTCGGCGAGCGTCTCGAGCAGACCGGGCAATCCCCAATCCAGCACGTGATTGTTGGCGAGAACGCAACAGTCGATGCCGGCGGCGGCAAGGCAGGCGACGTTCGCCGGGTTCATGCGGTAGTTGATTCCCTTGGGCTGCCAGTCCTTGCTGCAGGTGATCGCCGTTTCGAGATTGACGATGCGCCGCTGGGGCTGGACCCGCTGCAGCTCATCGAGCGCATCCCCCCAGATATAGGCCGGCTCCGCCGATCGCGCAATCGGGCCATTCTTTTCCTCCGCCAGCTCGGACGTAGCCGAGCGCGCTGTCCATGTACGGCTCGTGGATCGCGGGCTCGCACGGAAAACGCTGGATCTGGTCGACCCCGCGTCCGGTCATGACGTCGCCGCACGGATCGCGCAGCGATCCGACAAAGCTCATTGGGCCTTTCGCATAAGCCGGACTCTCCATGCACCCGTCTGCAATCCCCCGGGCGGATCCCGCCGAGCGGCTCCTGCGCGTCGTCGCAGAGCTGGATCGGGAGTTGCACCCCCGGCGCGCCGTCTCCCGGATAACGCTGGACAGCCGGTTCGATCGAGACCTCGGTTTCGACAGCCTGGCGCGCATGGAGTTGATGCTGCGGGTCGAGCGTGCATTCGATCGGGGTCTTCCCGAGACGCTGCTGGGAAGCGCCGACACCCTGCGCGATTTTCTGGACGCGCTGACCCTGCGGCCGCACGCGATGCCTGCGCGGCGGGCGCGAGCGAGATGGGCGCGCGCCGCATCGACGACAAGCAGATCGAGGGGCTCGATCTGCGTTCCTGGCGCATGGCCTTCAACGGCGTAGAAGCGGTCAGCGCCAACACCATCTCCGCCTTCGCGCAGCGATTCGGCGGCTACGGTTTTTCGCCGACCGCCATGGTGCCGGTCTACGGGCTGGCCGAGTGCTGCGTAGGTCTGGCGTTTCCGCCCCCCGGGTGCGGCCCGATCATCGACAGTATCGACCGCGACGTTCTCATGCGCGTCGGCGAACCGCCCGACGATGTCGTGCTCGCGCCCCCACACAGCGTACCGAAGACCTCGAGCGGCAAGCTGAGACGGCGGGCAAGCCTCGATCTGTACCGGCAGGGCGACATCGGGCGCCCGCCGCCGAGCCCCGCCTGGCAGGCGGTGCGCTTTGCCATTGCCAGCGCGCTGCCGCTGCTGCGGCGGGCGAGTGGACTCTGTTCGGGGTGACAGCCTGGGTGATTTTCCTCGCCATGCTCGTGCTGCCCGGCCTCGGCCGGCGCCGCAGGCTGGCGCAAGCCGTCGCGCGCCTGCTCGTGCGGCTCACCCGCACCCCGCTGGCAGTGCAGGGACGGGAGCGGCTGTCCGCCGGCGCGCCGATCATGGCCACGCCGGACGCGGCACGGACTTCGTCGCCGCCCTCGACATAGATGCTCTCCTGCTCGGCCGAGCCGGCCTCGAAAAAGGATCGGCGCCGGGCCCTGCCCCGGCCGTTTTGTGCCGGCTTCGCTCAGGGCGACAGAATGCGCAGCGCGGCCAGCAGTGGAACCCGGCGCAGCGGGAGCGCGCAGGGGATCATTGCGCCCGGTCGGCCGCAAGATCATGCACGAGGCGCAGCCCTTTCACGGTGGCAACTTCCCCGTTGAAAATGCGCGCCTCGCGCCCGCGCACCCGGAACGCGCGCTGATAGCGTTCGACCAAGGCCTCCGCGCCGACGACCAGTACCGGCCCGCCGTCGCCCGCGGACTCGATTTCGTGGCCGATCAGCATTCCCGAAAGGTAGTCGGCCTCGCTCGCCGGCGCGATCTCGTTCATCAGCACGCGCGTTCTCGCGCCGAACAAGTGGTGCAGCAATCCGCCGTCCTGCGCTGCGCGCGCGACGCCTTCGTCGAACGCGCTCCAATCCGGCGGACCTTCCGCCATGGTCCGGCCGAGGATGCTGTGTTCGCGCAGCACGCCGAATACCTCGCCCGTCATGTGCGTGCTGAACGAAGCCACAGCGCCGCCTTCGACGCGCACGTGTTTGCTGTGCGTGCCGGGGTGGCATATGGCCGAGGCGGCGAGATCCGCCAGCGCATCGAGAACGCCGAACATTTGCACCTCCTCGCCGCGCATGACATCGGGCACGCCATGACGGTCGCGGCAGCGCAAGCCCGGGCAGATGAAGCCGCGTCGCCCGCGGCCCCATCGGACCTCGGCCAGGGCTTGCGCTATCTGCCTGGGATGGGCAGGACAGAGAACATAGGGCGCTTCCACCCAGCCCTGGCGACTGCCGATCATGCCGCTCATCAGGATGGGTTCGGACTCCTGGTCGAGCCAGTCGCCGATCGCCGACTCCAGAACGGCGGCGAAGTCTCCGCCCGGGACCGCCATGATGCCTTTGGGTGCGGAACGCGACGCCAGAATTGCGCTGTCGGAATCGATCCGATAGGCGCGAAGCCGCGAGATGCCCCAGTCGACGCCGATCATTCTTGCCCGCCGATCATTCTTTCCCCCTCTCTCGCGTGGCCATGCAGCGCAGCGTACCGGTCACGTTCGCCGGACGGTTGATCTAAGTCAAGTTTGTTCCCGCCCCTTCTGGTCTCATTGTGCATCGAAGCTGTCCACGACCGGGACAGGTCTGGGGAGCGTGGTGATGCCGGAGGTAAAGCTGATCGCCGAGGCGCAGGATTGCGACGCGATGATCAATCAGTACGCGCACGTCGGAGCCAGGACCATCGCTGCGATGTCGTGCTGCCGGGTCATCGCGCGCTACGGCATCGGCGTCGACAACGTCGATGTCGAGGCGGCGACCGCGCGCGGCCCGGAGGTCGACAACGCGGCGCTCTGTCGCGCGCTGCAGGAAGGATGAATCGCCGGCGCCGGGCTCGACGACATCGAAGAGGAGCCGGCGAAGCGGCGCCACTGGTCGCCACAGGAAAACCCGCTCTTCGCGCTGGACAACCTGATCGTCACGCCGCATTCGGCGTACTACTCGGAGGAGTCGATCCGGATGGCGAGAGAGGTGGCCGCGAGCGAAGTCGCGCGCGTTCTGGCGGGACAAAGACCGCTCAATCCGGTCAACATGGTGCGCCTGGCGGACGGCTCGCGGCCGCTGCCGTGACGCGACCGATCCATGCTGGCCGATACGAGACAAGGAGGGCAAGAATGCTGAAGGAATTTCGTGAGTTCGAGCGTAAGCCGGCTCTGCTGGAAGCCTTTACCGAGGTCGCCCGGTGCTACAGCGCCTCGTGCGTATTCGCCGACTCGCAGTATCGCCAGGGCGTGATGCACAGCGGGATCAAGCCTGCCTTCATCGCCAAGGCCGTGGGGCAAGCCCTCACGGTCCAGCTCTCCCAGGGAGACCTGGTCGACCCCCTGAAGGCCCTGGAGGTGGGTCAACCCGGCGACATCATCGTCGTCGACGCCGGTGGCGACACCGAGACATCGGTCTGCGGCGGCCTCATGGGAGGCCTGGCCAAGAACCGCGGCATCCGCGGCATGGTGATCGACGGCGCCGGCCGCGATACCGACGAACTGCGGGACATCGGCTTCCCAATCTGGACACGCGCCGTCACGCCGCGCGGGACGCACACCATGTACTCGGGACGCAAGGAGGAACTGTCCGTCAACGTTCCGATCTCCTGCGGAGGCATCACGGTTCATCCCGGCGACCTCGTCATCGCGGACGAAATCGGCGTCACCGTGGTGCGGCTGGCCGAAGCGGAAACCGTCCTGAAGGCCGCCCGCGAACAGGCCGCGCGCGAGCAGGCGACGCGGGAATGGGTTGCCAAGGGCAAGACGGTCGGCGATCTTCTGAAGGAATTCGGTCGCATCTGACGCAGGCGCGGCGTCCGGGGCCGAGGCGGCGAGAGATCGAGGTTTTTGGACCAGGGGATCAGTCGCCCTTCTGCTCGTGCAAACGCGCGATGCTGTCCACTACGGCCGCGACTTCGCTGTCTGGAAGCGGCGGCCGGCAGCGCACGCGGTTCCAGGCAAGCAGAAGCTCCAGCGCGACCTGTGAATCCACGCTAACGCGAGCCCGCCGCGATCGGTACGCCGCGCGCGAGCGACATGGCTGCGTGACCGTCGGGCAGCGGCTCTCCATGCCCCCAAATGCAGGTATTTCTTGACAGGGATCAAAACCGGCTGCCGCGAAGCGCCGTTCAATAGCATCGCGTTTTGACGCATGTGGTTCACGCAATACTGGATCGGCATAGGAGAGCTGCAAATGGCAAACGAGACGAAGACCAAGGAAGTCGAGAGTCCGGAAAAAGGCAAGGCGCTGGAGAAGGCGCCGGCGCACGTGGTCAGCCCGTTCGAGGAGATGGAGCGGCTGATGGATCGCATGTCGGAAAGTTTCTTCCCGCGCAGATGGCTGCGCAGAATGCGGTGGGAGTGGCCGGATTGGCCGCAACTGGCCGAACTGCCCGAGCTGCGCGTGCCGCGCGTGGACGTCGTCGACCGCGACACCGATATTCTGGTACGCGCCGAAGTCCCGGGAGTGGAAAAGAAGGACCTCGACATCTCGGTGACCGAGGACACCATTACCATCAAGGGAACGACGAAGCGCGAGAGTAAAGAGCAAAAGGGCGAGTACTACCGGCGCGAGATCTCGGAGGCCTCGTTCGCGCGCACCATCGCGCTGCCCGCGGAGGTGGACGGCACGCAAGCCAAGGCCAGCTGCACGGATGGCGTCGTCGAGCTGGTGATCCCCAAGGTGGCGAAGTCCAAACGTCACTCGATCAAAGTGGATTGAATGCGCCCCGGCATGCTGTACGGTTCCCGAAACGCCGGGGCTTTCGCCCTGTTCCCGACGAGACAAACATGGCTCTGAGACTGCCCATCGACGTCGCCGCGCGCGTCAGCGCGGAGCTGTCGGCGATCATCAAGTCGCTGGTAAACGATCCGACCGGGAAGAGCCGCCGACGCTCGAAGACGTCCGCGCCGCCCTGTTGAAAAACGCCCCGCGCGGGTCGCGCTACAGGGATCTGCTGCACCCCCAGGACAGGACTTCGCTCGCCGCCGAGCTCGACAAGCTGATCGGGCGCTTCGGCACCGAAGCGCCGGCCGAGCAATTCATTCGATTCGAGTAGCGGGCCATGCCGGGACAGGAGATCGCCTTCCCGGTGCGGCCTGGTGCGCACTCCGAACGGTTCCCGGCAACCGATCGCGGGAGCCCGGACGGGCAGACAGCGCGCGTGCTGATCCTCGCCGCGGACGGCTTCGAGGATTCGGAACTTCTGGTCCCGCTCTACCGGCTTCGGGAAGAAGGCTATGCGGTGGATGTTGCCGCGCCTCACGCCGGGCAGATACTGGGCAAGCACGGCTACCAGGACGCGGAAGTTGTCGTGGACCACAACGTGGTGACCGCGCGCCAGCCCGCAGACTTGCCCGCCTTCCTGCGCGAGACCATGAAGCTGCTGCGGGCGCGCCAGATCTCCGCATAGTGAAACCGGCGGATTCAGCGCGGACCGCGGGTCACCAGAGCGTTATGCGGCCCTCGATGATCTCGCGCCACAGGGAAACGGCGGTGCCCAGCGCATCGCCGACGATTTGCTCGGCGCGCCCACGCAGCGCACCGAGCGTCTCGGGTTCTTCGAGCCGCAGCTTGAGGTCTACCGCCTGCGGCTCATCGATCGGCTGACCGATCCGGCTGAGCAGGAAGCAGTGTGCCTCGACGGCGCCGGGCAGTTGCGCAACGGCCGCTTGCGCAATCCGGTTGGCCAGTATGCTGTAGAGCTTTCCGACATGCGTGACGGGGTTCTTGCCCGCCGCCGCTTCCAAGCTCATCGGCCGATACGGCGTGATGAGTCCATTTGGGCGATTGCCCCGTCCGACCTGCCCGTCGTCGCCTGCCTCGGCCGATGTCCCGGTAACCGTCAAGTAGACGCTTTCCTCCGTTGCACCGTCGGCAGGGTTGACTTCCACCTCCGCCTCCCTCGCGCCGGCGGCGCGCGCCGCCACCGCGGCAAGCCTGGCAATCGCGGCCTTCTTCTGGAAGTAGTCGTCGAGATTTCCGACGTAGCGGTCGATCAGTGCGCAAGCGACCGTGAGGCGGACGCTGTCCGCGGTGCGCATCCCCATCACCTTGATGTCCTCGCCGATTTCCGGATGCGCACCCTTGGTTGCCGGCAGGTTCAGCTCGCGCTCCACCGTCAGGACCTGCCGTTCCAGCAGATCCAACGGGGCGAAACCGACGCCAAACGAGGTGTCGTTGGCGAGCGGGGTGCCGCGTTGTCGCGCGAACAGGCTCGCCAGATCCGTCGAGGTCGGACGCACCAGCACGTGCACTCGCACGTGCCGCTCCGGATCGAGGTGCCGGAAGTGCTGCCGGAGCCAGGTCCGGCTCGCCTCGATCGCCAGCGTCTCGATCGGCACCCGAACATCCGAGACGGCGGCCGTCGCACGGCCTGCGAGATATATCTCGATCGGCTGCAGCACTTCGCCGCCGCCGAAGCGGGGGCGCGCCACGCCGCCCCACAGCAGGCCCTTGTCCACGTTGTGGTGAAGGATCAAGCCGAATCGCTCGAGATAAAAGCGCGAAAGCGCGGCGCTGAAGCTCTCTGCCAGCGCATCGCAGATGGTGTCCGGATGACCGGTGCCCTTGCGCTCGACGATTTCCGTCGCCAGCGCTCCCGGCGACGGGGCGCCGAGCAACGACATTTCCATGTGCATGAATTTGCCTTTCCGGCGATCACCTTGCCGGAACCGCCCGCCCCGCGCTTTGACAGCGATCAATCAAACGACGCGCCGGTACACACAGCGTGCATCCGGCCAAGGCACGAGCCCCGCAACCGTGCCCGGCGGCGATTCGTGAGCGCCGACGACGAGTGCGCCCGGTCAGCTCGGCCTGCACGGCCGCGTCGTAATAGGTGAGGATGACATTGCGGCACAACACCAGGTCGAAGGGACCGTCCGGCATCGCGGCGCGAAGGTCCTGTTGCAGGAACGTCACATCGCGGAACCGCGGCCTCAGGCAGCGCTCGCCGTCGCGCAGCTCGAACGCCTGCCCGGCCAGTTCCGGCGCGAGCTCCTTCAGACTGCTTGCCGAGTAGCAGGCTTTCTGCGCCCGCTCGAGCAGCCGCCCATCCATGTCGGTGCCGACGATACGCAATCGGAGCTGCGGGAAAGCAGGCTGCGAGCGCAGGCGCCAGACCACGCTCAGCGTGTACGGCTCCTCGCCGGAGGCGCAGCCTGCGCTCCAGCAGTCGAGCACGCTTCGCGACGCCGCGAGCGCGGCGCGCGCCAGCGCGGGCAGGACCTGCAATTCGAGCTGCTCGAACACAAAGCGGTCCCGACAAAAGCGCGAGATCGGGATCGCCAGCAAGCCGTCGAATTCGCGCCATTCTTCCGCATGCGTTTCGAGAATGCGCCGGTAGGCGTCGAGCCCGGGCAGCGCGAGCGCGCGCAGCCGCCGGGCGATGCGCTTGCAGACCAGCCCGCGTACCTTTCGGTACCCGGTCCAGCGCCGCCCCAGACGAGGCAGCGCCCATTGGAGGAACGCGGTGCATTCGGCATCTGTCATCGACAAGCCTGTCATGCGTCGTTGGCGGGCGCGAATGTTGACGCAGAATTCGGCCGCGCTTGAAGAGGACGCTCTCGCGGCAGCCGGCAAAGTAGGCGCGAAAGGCCTGGGCGCGCGTGTGCCGCCTCACCGTGCGGGATTTGATCTCCGCCTTGTGCGAGGGTCCGAGCCGAAAAATGCGATAGGCGCCATACGGCCGCAGCGTTGCTTCCAGTTCGCCTGCGTATTGAATGGCGACGATCGCATGCGGGCGCGTACTCGGGCTAGCTCGGGTTCGCCGGCGCCAGCGAGCCGGTGCGCCCAACGAGTCGTCTCCGGCAGCCGGTAACGCGTGGTGCACGCCATGACGTATTCGATCGCGGTCTCGAGGCTCACGCGGTGGCCGATCGACACATATACCGGCTTGACGCCCGAGCGCGTGCGCAGGACGGCCCCAATGCACTCGCCGTCTTGCAGCAGCGGCGTCCACGCCCCGCGGCGGGCGGATGGGGTGCGGTGCTCGCCGACAAGACGCGTCTTGGCGACGCCGATCGACGCAATCCCGGCGACCAATCCGATATGGGAGGCAAGCCCGAAGCGGCGCGGGTGCGCGATGCCTTGTCCATCGCATAGAAGCAGATCGGGCTCGATGGAGAGCCTCCGAAGCGCCGCGAGCACTGCCGGTGCCTCGCGGAAAGACAGCAATCCCGGAATATAGGGAAACGACGCCTTCCTGCGCGCAAGCGCGTAGTCGCGCAGCTCGAGCCCCGGGAAGCCGAGTACCGCCACTGCGGCGCGCGCGATCCGGCCGTCCTTTTCGAAACCGACATCGATGCCGCAGACGTGACGCACGGCACCGAGCCGGTCCACGCGCACGACCCGGCCGGCGAGTTTGCCCTGCAGCGCGATCGCCTCGGCCGGCGAAAGATCCCACCGGTGCGAGATGCGGCTCATGTCGCGAAATGCGTCGCGGCCCGATATTGGACCGCGGCTTCCCCGTGGTGTGCCGCCTTGGGCCTTGTCCTCCCTGCCGGGCGCCCGGTGTTCTCTCTTTTGATCTGGCTCAAGGCAACCCCCGCAAAGCTGCGTAGATTGGACGCTGGCCCGGCCGGCGGCGGGCAATGCGTGGCGGGCGAGAACGCTGCGTCCGCAAGGAGGGACGAATTATGTCTGTTTGCCTCGAAACGAACGATGACAGCGACATCGTGGTAGTCGCCTTCGACGATCGGATGGACCGGAAGTCGGTCGCCGAGTGCGTCCAAGGCTTCGATCGCATTCCTCGGATCTGGTGGAAGCACGTCGACGTCCGACTGCGGGGAATCAACATCATCGATGCGAATGCGGTCCAATTGCTGCGTTATCTGAAGGAACGCGCATGCGGATACAGCCTGCGGCTGGTGCGCTGTGGTCCCGAGGTTGCGCGGGCATTGGAGGCTGCGGCATTCCCGCATCACCGCGAGCCCGCGGCCCGAGCCTAAGCTTCCGTCACCTTGATCCATAGCTGCCGGCGCCTGGGGCCGTCGAACTCGCAAAAAAAAATCGACTGCCAGGTTCCCAAGGCGGGCCGCCCGTCTTTGACGAGCACGGTGGCCGAGCAACCGACGAGGGCTGCTTTGATGTGGCTGTCCGCATTGCCTTCGGCGTGAGTGTAGCGGGCATCGCGCGGCACCAGCTGTTCCAGCCTGGCGAGGATGTCTTCGGCCACCGCGGGATCCGCGCCTTCGTTGATGATCACGCCGGCCGTGGTGTGCGGCACGTAAATGTGGCACACGCCGTTTCTCACTCCGCTCTCCGCAACGACTTTCTCGATGTGCGCATCCAGCTTGATGAGCTCGGAACGGCTGCGCGAGTGAAGCGAAATTTCTTTTGGGTATCCCATGGACAAAGCCTCGCATCAGCGGCAGGTCTCTGCGAACCGCAGCGCATCCTGCGCCATCGTAAAGTTATTGAACATCACGTAGCTCTCCCCGTCACAACATGTAGCGAGCCGGGCCAGCTCGGTGTCCGAGTACGTGTAGCGGTAGCCGCCGATGCCGTGCAGGCGGTAGTAGCGAAGGCCCGATGTCACGGTTTTACGCGCGAAAGGATCGACGACGTGGACGAGTCCCAATTCCTCGCACACCTGCTTTACTTGCGCGTCGTTCCAGTCGCCGCGCGGCTCCCAGGCGAAAGTGAGATCGTCCGCCTCCTTCCCGGCCGACAGGAAGAACCGGCGCAAGTTGCCGGTGTGTTGCGCCGTCGGGCCGAACGCGGCGGGGCACTGAAAGACGATGATCCGCGCGTTGAGCGCCCGCGCGCAGGCGAGTGTGGCGCGCCAGGCGGCGTACACCTCGTCGGTGGGACGAAACGCACCGTAGTTGGATCGCTTCGCCTCCGGAACAGGGGTCTTGAGTCGGCGGTACGTCGGACTGAAGGGCTCGTGAGTAATGAGCTGCCAGGCCTTGAGAGTGAACTCGAAGCCGGGCGGCGAGGCGGTCCGCCATTTCTCGAGCGTGACGAGCCGCGGCGGCTCATAGAACGTCTGCTGCACTTCCAGAACCGGGAAAGTGGCGAAGTATTGCCGCTGCGGCAGCGCCCAGCCGCAACAGCCGATGTGCAACTGACTGCCACGCATCGCGTTCGTCGCCCGTCGGGCATCTCGGCCGAGCGGCGGGATTTCGCTGCCGCGGCCGCTGCGCTGGCCAACCCTCACTCGTGAACGGACTCGGCGGGCGCCCCGGCGCTTGGGGGCAGAGGCGCGACCAGCACGCGGTCGATGCGGTTGGCGTCCATGTCCACGATCTCGAAGCGCAGGTCGTTCCATACGAAGTGGTCGCCGATATGCGGTATGCGGCCGAGCTGCGAGAGCACGAACCCGGCGAGCGTCTCGTAGCCCGCTTCCTCCTCCTCCGGCAGCCGGGCGATGCCGAGCGTCTCCTTCAACTCGACCACTGATAACATGCCATCGATCAGCCATGAGCCGTCCGCGCGCCGCACGATTTTCGGCTCGGGCGGCGCGCCCGCCGCGGGCAGCGCGCCGACGATGGCCTCGAGGATGCCGGTCAGCGTCACCAGGCCTCTGACTTCGCCGTACTCGTCGACGACCAGCGCCATGTGCTCCGGGGTGGTACGAAACATCTCCAGCACGTTGAGGGGCGAAGCGCTGTCCGGGACGTATGGCACCGGGCGTACCGCGGCTTCGATGTCGAGCGGCTGGCCCCACAGGACGCGCGTCAGTAGGTCTTTCGATTGCACCAGCCCGACGACGTGGTCGAGGCTTTCCCGTGCGACCGGAAACCGGCCGTGCGGGCTCTCGGCGATCTTGCGCATGTTGACTTCTGGCGCGTCGTTCAGATCCAGCCAGACGATCTCGCCGTGCGGCGTCATGAGCAGCGAGATGCTGCGGTCGGCGAAGCGGATCACGTTGGTGAGCAGGTCCTGCTCGGCCTTGAGCAGCACGCCGGCGCGCGTGCCCTCCTCGATCATCGACCGGATCTCTTCCTCGGTGATCGTCGGCTCGGCGGGCGGCCGGGCGCGCAGCAGCCGCAGGCAGATATCGACGGACGCGCTGAGCAGCTGCACGGCGGGATAGGTCAGCCTGGAGAGCAGCCGCATCGGGCGGGCGATCACGCGGGCGATAGCCTCCGGGTGATAGAGCGCCAGGCGCTTGGGCACCAGTTCACCGACGACGAGCGACAGGTAAGTGATGGCGACCACCACCAGGCCGAGCGCAAGCGCATCGCGGTAGGGCGCAAGCGCCGGCACGCGCGCCAGCAAGCTTGCGGCATCGGTCGCGAGCACGCGCTCGCCCACGGCCCCGAGCAGCACGCCGATCAGCGTGATGCCGACCTGAATCGTCGACAGGAATACGTTCGGCGCATTGTGCAGCTCGAGCGCCGCCGCCGCGCGGCGGTCGCCCGCGTGCACCCGCTCGCGCAATCGGGCACGCCGCGAGGCAATCACGGCCATCTCGGACATGGCGAACACGCCGTTCAACAGAATCAGCAGCACGATGGTCAGAAGCGCCATGGCGGTCTCGAGGCTTGGAAGACGACAAAGGCAATTTTATGCGGGCCGCCTGTGGCGCCGTTCTTGGCCTGGATCAAATACCGGTTTCGTATTTGGTTCTACAAATTGGGGCCATGTGCCATTACTGCGCTGACGCGCCCGCAAGCTCGGATATGATCATGCAACACGGATTGCACACGCGTCGTGGAGATCGGGCCGCTGCCGCGCAATATGTGGGCGAGCGGTCGGGAAGGCGTGGACAAGCCAGCCGTCGCGGCGAGATGCCCGAGCGCCGTCGTTCACCATGAGGATTCACGTACTTCCGGTTCACGAAGCGATTGCGAGCGTGCGCAGCGCTCCCGAGGGCCTGTCGTCGCTCGAAGCACAACGCCGCCTGCAGGAATTCGGCCCCAATCTGGTGGAGGAAGTCGCGCGCCGGCCGCTGTGGCTGCGCTTTCTCGCCGAGTTCGTCCAGTTGTTTCCCCTGATTCTGTGGACGGCGGCCGCGCTCGCATTTCTGGCCGAGCGCAGCACGCCGGGCCAGGGAATGGCGAAGATCGGCTATGCCATCGTGGTCGTGATCCTGGTGAGCGGCGTATTCTCCTTCTGGCAGGAGTACCGCGTCGAGCGCACGCTGGCCGCATTGCGCCGGTTGCTGCCGCAACGGGTCAAGGCGTTGCGCGACCGCAAGGTCGTCCAGGTGGCGGCGGAGCATCTGGTGCCGGGAGACGTGGTCCTGCTCGAGCAGGGCGACAACATTCCCGCGGACTGCAGGCTGATCGAAGCATTCGGCGTGCGCGTCAACAATGCGGCGGTGACCGGCGAATCGCTCGCGCAGCCGCGGGAACCTGGCGCTTCCGACGCCAGCGACCTGCTTCGCAGCCGGAACATCGTGCTCGCCGGCACTTCGATGGTTTCCGGCCAGGCCAAAGCCGTCGTCTTCAGCACCGGAACGCACACCGAATTCGGCAAGATCGCGCATCTGGCGCAGACGGCGGGCGAAGAAGTTTCCCCGCTGCGGCGGGAGCTGGGCCGGTTGAGCAAGCTGATCGCTTTGCTCGCCGTCCTGATCGGACTCCTGTTCTTTGCGATCGGTCAACTGCTACAGGTCTCCTTCTGGCAGGACTTCATCTTCGCGATCGGCGTGATGGTCGCGATGGTGCCGGAGGGCTTGTTGCCCACGCTCACGCTGTCCCTGGTGCTCGCCACCCAGCGCATGGCCAGGCGCCGGGTGCTGATCCGCTATCTGCCTTCCGTCGAGGCGCTGGGCTCCACGACCGTGATCTGCACCGACAAGACCGGCACCTTGACGCAGAACCGGATGAGCGTGAAACAGCTCTTCCTGGGCGACGCGCTTCACTCTCCGGGCGACGCAGAGAAGGACCGGCAGCGGGTGGCACTTCATCGGCCGTTCTTCCTGGCTGCATATCTTTGCCACGACCTCAAGGAAACCGAGGCGCGGGGCGCGAGCGCTCTGATCGGCGATCCGATGGAAGTCGCGCTGGTCGAGATGGCGCGCCGCGCCCTGCCGCCGCAGCCCGCGTACCAGCGGCTCGACGAAGTACCCTTCGACGCCGATCGCATGCGCGTGTCCACGGTACACGCCTTGCCCGAGGGCCCGACGCTGCACTGCAAGGGCGCGCTCGAATCCGTCCTGCCCTTGTGCGACAAGGTCCTGGTGAGCGGAGACATCCGGCCCCTCGATGCCGGACTGCGGACCCGGATTGTCGCCGCCCAGGAAGCCATGGCGGCGCAGGGTATGCGCGTGCTCGCGTTCGCGTACCGGCTCGTGGAGCCCGGATCGAAAAGCGAAAACCTGGAACGCGATCTCGTGTTCACGGGGCTGGTCGGGCTGGAGGATCCGCCCCGGCCCGAAGTCCCGCAAGCGATCCGTACCTGCCGCGAGGCCGGCATCAAGGTGATCATGGTCACCGGCGACCACCCGCGCACCGCGCTGGCGATCGCGCGGGAAATCGGTCTCGTGCACTCCGGCGCGCCGGTCGTGATCACGGGCGAAGCGCTGCGCAACCTCTCGGACACCATGCTGATGCTGGCGCTCGATGCCCCCGAAATCGTCTTTGCCCGGGTCAGCGCCGACCAGAAGTTACGCATCGTGGAAGCCCTGAAGCGCAAAAAGGAAATCGTCGCCGTAACCGGCGACGGCGTGAACGATGCGCCCGCGCTGCGCAGCGCGCACATCGGCATCGCCATGGGAATCGCCGGCACCGACGTGGCTCAGGCGGCGGCGGACATGGTCCTGCTCGACGACAATTTCGCCCGCATCGTCAGCGCCATCGAGGAAGGCAGGGCGATCTACGAAAACATCCGCAAGTTCCTCACCTACGTGCTGGTCCACAACGTTGCCGAGCTGGTCCCGTACCTTGGCTTCGCCCTGTTCAGGATTCCATTGGCATTGACGCCGATCCAGGCGCTGGCGATCGACATGGGCACCGACTCGCTGACCGCGCTCGGCCTCGGTGCCGAGCGGCCCGCGCCGGGAGTCATGCGCCGGCCTCCGCGACCCAAGGACGAACGGCTCATGAACCCGCGCCTGATGCTGCGCGCCTACCTGTACCTGGGCTCGATCGAGGCCGCCGCCGCGATGGCGGCATTCTTCTTCGTATTACACGGAGCAGGCTGGACGGTTGGCGAGCATCCGGCATCCGATGATCCGCTGTACCTGCAGGCGACCACGGCCTGCCTGAGCGCGATCATCGTGATGCAGATCGTGAACGTCTTCCTGTGCCGAAGCGTCACGCGCTCGGTGTTCGCCACCGGCGTATCGGGTAACCGGCTGATCCTCGCCGGCATCGGCCTGGAGGCCGCGCTGCTGCTGCTCGTCAATTACACGCCATGGATCAATTTCGTGCTCGGCACGGCACCGGTGGCCGACTCGGTATGGCTGTTGATCGCCCCGTTCGCGCTCGCCATGCTGTTCCTGGAGGAGCTCCGGAAATGGATGGTTCGCAAGTATCTCCCGCGGACCTCGGCCGGCAGGAATCCGCAAGCCGATACCTGAGGCCAATCCTGCTGCGCTTGCGTGCCGGCGCTTTCCTGGACGCCGGTCGACCGATCGTTCTGCCTAGGGACACGGGCGGCGGCAGCCGTCTTTGATCACCGTCAAGATCTCGCGGCGCAGGTACCGCAGACTTCCGGTGACGGATCGCAGGCAATGCCGTCGCCTCATCGAGCGTCCTCCGGCGGCGTGATGCGCCGGGGCCGCATCGGACGCGCGGCTGCCCGAGGACAGGACAATCGATGCCATCCGCTCGCCATGAGTGGGCGGCTTCGAGAACAGAGCAGTGCAAGGAGCCCACCATGCCGGCCCGATACGAATACATCCGGTTCTTCTCCGAAATCGGCATCGGTGACGTCGGTATGGTGGGCGGCAAGAACGCTTCGCTGGGAGAGATGTACCGGGCGCTGACGCCGACGGGCGTCAGGGTGCCCAACGGGTTCGCGGTCACGGCGGCGGCGTATTGGCGCACGCTCGAGCAATCTGGCGCCATACCGAGGCTGCGCCAAGCGCTCGAAGGACTGGATGCGGCGGACGTCCGGGACCTTGCCCGGCGAGGGACGCAGGCGCGCGACATCGTCTACGGTGCCGGCCTGCCCGCCGATCTGAAGTCGGAGATCCTGCAAGCGTACGCGGCGCTGCGCGACGAATACGGCGCCGAGCTGAGCGTGGCCGTCCGTTCGTCGGCGACCGCCGAAGACTTGCCGACGGCGAGCTTCGCCGGACAGCACGAGACCTACCTCAACGTCCGCGGAGAAGAGATGCTGCTGGACGCTTGCCGGCGCTGCTTCGCCAGCCTTTTCACCGACCGCGCGATCCACTACCGGATCGACCAGCGCTTCGACCATTTCAAGGTGGCGCTGTCCATCGGCGTGATGAAGATGGTGCGCGCGGACCTCGGCGCGGCGGGTGTGATATTCACCCTCGACACGGAGTCCGGATTCCGCGACGTAGTGTTCATCACCGGCGCCTGGGGCATCGGCGAGAACGTCGTGCAGGGCACTGTGGACCCGGACGAGTTCTATGTCTTCAAGCCCACCTTCAAGCAAGGCCACCGGAGCGTGCTGCGAAGAGCTCTGGGCAGCAAGAAGCTGAAGATGGTCTACGCGGAAGGCGGCACGCGCCACGCCACGCGCAGCGTGCCTACGCCGATGGCGGATCGGGAGCGCTTCTGCATAAGCGATGCCGACGTGTTGACACTCGCCGACCACGCGATCCAGGTCGAAGAGCATTACAGCGCCAGGGCCGGAGAGGCGCGCCCGATGGACATCGAGTGGGCCAAGGATGGAGGCGATGGGCTGCTATATCTGGTTCAGGCGCGGCCGGAGACGGTGGCTTCGCAGCGTCGCGGCCAGGTGCTGGAGACCTTCGAGATCCAGGGCAGCGGCGATGTCCTGGCCAGGGGGCGAGCCGTCGGAGAGAAGATTGCCGGCGGCAAGGTCCGCATCGTGGCCGGCGCCAGCCATCTTGCGGAATTCCGGCCGGGGGAGGTGCTCGTCGCCGACACGACGACCCCCGACTGGGAGCCGGTCATGAAGAGCGCCGCGGCCATCGTCACCAATCGCGGCGGCCGCACCTGCCACGCCGCGATCGTGGCGCGCGAGCTGGGCATTCCCGCGGTGGTCGGCGCGGAAGGCGCGACCGCCGCCGTGGCGGACGGCGCGCAGGTAACGGTTTCCTGCGCGGAGGGAGACGTAGGCAAGGTGTACCGGGGAACGGTACCGTTCGCCGCCAAGCGCACCGACCTCGCGGGCATGCCGCGCCCGGCGACCGAGATCATGGTGAACCTCGGCAACCCGGAGCTTGCCTTCAAGACGAGCTTTCTGCCCAACGATGGAGTCGGGCTGGTGCGCATGGAATTCATCGTCAACGAGTACATCAAGGTGCACCCGATGGCGCTGTTGCACCCGGAAAAGGTCGCCGATCCCGGCGAGCGCGCCACCATCGAGCGTCTCACGCGCCACCATGCGACGGCTGCGGATTTCTTCGTCGCGCGCCTGGCCGAGGGTGTCGGCACGATTGCCGCGGCGTTCTATCCCAAGCCGGTCGTGGTGCGCATGTCGGATTTCAAGACCAACGAGTATGCCAGCCTGATCGGCGGCAAGTCCTTCGAGCCGACCGAAGCCAATCCCATGCTGGGATTTCGCGGCGCATCACGCTACGCCCACCCCGCCTATGCGGAAGGCTTTGCCCTCGAGTGCGCCGCGATGAAGAAGGTGCGCGAAGAGATGGGGCTCGTGAACGTCAGGCTCATGCTTCCCTTCGTGCGCCGCGTGGAGGAGGCCAAGGCGGTGCTCGCGGCGATGGCCCGGCTCGGGCTCCAGCGTGGAAAAGACGGCCTGGAGATCTATGTCATGTGCGAGATCCCCAACAACGTGGTGCAGATCGACGCCTTCGCACAGGTGTTCGACGGCTTCTCGATCGGCTCCAACGACCTTACCCAGCTGACGCTGGGCGTGGACCGCGACTCGGAGATCGTCGCCTTCGACTACGACGAGCGCGACCCGGGGATGCTCGAGATGCTCCGGCTCGCGGTGGAGGGCGCGAAGCGAAACAAGCGGCATGCGGGCATTTGCGGCCAGGCGCCTTCCGACTATCCGGAGATCGCCGAGTATCTGGTTCGGCTCGGGATCGATTCGATGAGCCTGAATCCGGACGCCGTGCTCAGGACGACGCTGCACGTGCTGGAGATCGAGAAGCGCCTGGGTCGCAAGCCACGTTCAACCAAGTAAGCCGACATCCGCGCGAGCGGGAGAGAGGAGCCGGTCGACGAGCGTGCGGCCGCGCGCTAGCCCTTGATGCAGATCAGCGGCTCGAGGCGCGCCACCTTGCGCGCGAGGCCGGCGGCGTCGGCCGCGTCCACCACCGACGAGACGTCCTTGTAGGCTTCCGGCGCCTCCTCGGCAACGCCGCGCATCGAGGGACTCTTGATGAGGATGCCGCGCTCGGCGAGCTGATCCACGACCTGCCGCCCCTTCCAGGTGCGCAGCGCCTGGTGGCGGCTCATTGCGCGGCCGGCGCCATGGCAGGCCGAGCTGAACGCGAGCGCCTCGGATTGCCTGGTCCCGGCGAGCACGTACGAGCCGGTGCCCATCGAGCCGCCGATGAGCACCGGCTGGCCCGCCTCGCGCAGCGCTTCCGGCACATCCGGATGTCCCGGGCCGAAGGCGCGCGTCGCGCCTTTGCGGTGGACGAAGAGCTTGCGCGTGCCGCCGTCGAGGCGGTGCTCCTCGACCTTGCAGGTGTTGTGCGAGACGTCGTAGAGGAGCGGCAGCCGCGCCTGCGGCAGGATATCGCGAAACACTTTTCGCACCAGGTCGGTCAGGATCTGGCGGTTGGCGAGCGCGCAGTTGATCGCGGCGCGCATCGCGCCGAGATAGTCCTGTCCGACCTCGGAATGGATCGGCGCGCACGCAAGCTCCCGGTCGGGCAGGCTGATACCGAAGCGGCCGGCCGCGATCGCCATCTGCTTCAGGAACTCGGTGCCGATCTGGTGTCCGAGGCCGCGCGAGCCGCAGTGGATCATCACCACGATATCGCCCTCGCCGAGACCGAAGATCCCGGCGATGCTCTCGTCATAGGCCTTGGTCACTTCCTGCACCTCGAGATAGTGGTTGCCGCTGCCGAGCGTACCCATTTCGTCGCGCTGGCGTTTCTTCGCCAGCTGGGAAACGTTGCTGGGCTTGGCGTGCGGCATCCGGCCGTGCTCCTCGATCCGCTCGAGGTCTTCGGGCACGCCCCAGCCGCGATCCACCGCCCATGCGGCGCCGCCGGTGAGCATCGCATCCATTTCCTCGTTACTGAGATGGATCGAGCCGGTGCTTCCTACCCCCGCCGGGACGCGGTAGTAGAGCATCTCGGCAAGCTCCTTTTGCACATTCACGATGTCGGCGCGCCGCAAGCCGGTGTGCAGGCAGCGCACGCCGCAGGAGATGTCGAATCCCACCCCGCCCGCCGATATCACCCCGCCTTCGTCCGGGTCGAATGCGGCCACGCCGCCGATGGGAAAACCGTAGCCCCAGTGCGCGTCCGGCATGGCATAGGATGCCTTGACGATGCCGGGCAGCGTTGCGACGTTGAGCGCCTGCTCGTAGACCTTGTGGTCCATGTCGCGCATCAGCGCTTCGCTCGCGTAGATCACCGCCGGGACGCGCATCGCGCCCTGCTGCGGGATCTCCCACTCGTACTCCGATCGACGCTTGAGAAGATTCAGGTCCATCCCTACACGTCCACTACCGTCTGCGCCACCCAGCGCCCGTTTCCGCGCGCCACGCGCAGCGCGGTGTAGGTGGCGCCCTTGACTTCCACCGCCGGATGATGCCGCGGGACATCCACACGCTCCCCCCAGGCCTCGCCGGTGAGCCGGCCGTCATCGAGCCGCACCGCAAATCGCGAAAACAGCATCTTGCGAGCGGACATCTCGTAGACGAGCGCGTTCAGCCACTCCGCAAAGAGCAGCTCGTCGTCCGGGGCCTTGCACTCGACCGCGACGCGCTCGCGCGGCTCAACCAGGCCGGGATCGGTCACGACCGCCGTCAACGCCAGCGCCGCCTGCTCGAACGCCTCGGCTTTGCTGGCGCCGAAGCCGCGCACGCCGACATCCGCCCCGTGTTCGAAATGTTCCCAAGTCGCGGGTCCGCGCCTGGCGCACGCGGCCAGGCGCGGACCCCACTCTGCGCACAACCTGGCGCGCACGCCCGCGTCGCGAAGACTCGCGCGCAGCTCGGCGGCCTGCACCGGCAGCGCGACCACCTGCCAGCCTTCTTCCGCCGCGCACTCGACGCTCAGCACCCACCCGCCTTCCTTTTCTTCCACGGTATAGACGAACGCGCGCAGCGCCAGTTCGTCCAGCACGCGAGCAACGGCTTGGCGTGCGCTGATGAGGTCTTCTGCAAGCGCGGGCATATGTCTCTCTGTCGTTACAGCGGCTCATTCTCCGGCGCTTTGGCCGCCGCAGTTTGACCCTCGTCAAGTTCGTTTGCGATGGCCGTGCCGGCCGTCACCCTGCGGAGCAAGCGCTTTCTCTTCGGCGCCGCCTTGGTATCCGCGCTGGCCGAGCCGGTGGGCGCAATCATCGGGCCATGACCGGGACCCGGCGCGGATCCGGGCGTGCGCGTCCCGGAGCGCGAGGCCCGTGACCGCATCCGGCCGGCGCAAATTGCGTCGGCTTGAGCAAGATCAAACGGCCCCCGGTGTCGGGCGCTATTGTGTGCCAGTGATCGAATTTGCGGCATTGCGCCGCGCACAAGGCGATAACCCATGCAAGTCCCACTCCAGATAACCGTCCGCGACATGCCGCACTCCGAAGCCCTCGAAGCGCATATCCGGGAAAAGGCGGCCAAGCTCGAGGAATTCCATCCGCGTATCACGAGCTGCCGCGTAACCGTCGAGGAGCTCGGCAAGCACCCGCAGCAGGGACGTCACTTCCGCGTCCGGGTCGACGCACGCGTTCCGGGCAGAGAGGTCATTGCCAACCGCGACCACGACGAGGACGTCTATGTCGCATTGCGCGACGCGTTCGACGCCGTGAAGCGCCAGCTCGAGGAAGTCGTTCGCGAGATGCGGGGGGACGTGAAGGCCCACGAGGTGGCGCAGCACGGGAAGGTCGCACGAATTTTCCGCGACGAGGGCTACGGCTTCATCGAAACGGCAGACGGCCGGGAGCTGTATTTCAGCGGCGACAACGTCGTGCACCCGGATTTCGACCGCCTCGCGCCCGGAGTGGAGGTGCAGTTCATCGAGGAGATGGCAGGCGAAGGTCCGCAGGCGAAGCGGGTCAGCGTGGGCAAGCACCACCCTTGAGCCGGACGGGAACCCCGATGTTTGCGGGCGCTGCGCGACCGCGCCTTCTTCGAATACCGACCGGCATGATTCCGCGATCCCTTGCCCTGTTTTTCCTTCTTCTCGCTGCTTGCTCGCCGCAGGCGGCGAACTGGCCTGTCGCCCAACAGGCCGCGGCGGCCACGAACCAAGTCATCCCCGACTTCGTCTCGCTCGTGAAGCGCGAGGGCGCGACGGTGGTGAACGTCAGCACGGCGCGAACCGTCCGCGGTCTCGACATCGAACCGGAGATCCCGGGGCTTTCGCCGGATGATCCGATATAGAGTTCTTCCGCCGCTTCTACCCGCCGGGGCCGCGCGAATACCAGGCGCGCAGCCTGGGCTCAGGGTTCATCATCCTGGTGTTGAGCGAACTCACACCGGACGAGCGCGAAGTGCTCCAGACCGACGGCGGGCTCCTGGTGCGCAGCGCGCGCGGGCCGGCGCTCAAGGCGGGCATTCGGCGCGGCGACGTAATCGTGGCGATCAACGCCGGGAAAGTGGACCGCGTCGCGGACTTCAACAAGGCGCTCGCCGAGGTCGATCCGGGCGGCACGGTGGCGCTCCTCGTGCTGCGCGCGGGCAACCTGATCTACGTGGCGGTCCGGGTGCCGGGCTAGCCGCGCTGCATCGGCTCGCCTGTTTTCTGTCAGCGACCCGGAAGCGGGCCCCGATCGCGCGAGCAACGCACGCAATCGATCATGCCGGAATCGACGGGCGCATGCCGGCCGCATTCGCGTCGCTGCGCAGCAGGCGCAGCAGGGTCAGTTCCGGCTCGGTCCCGAACCGCACCGGCGGCCCCCATGTGCCCGTGCCGGCGCTTACGTACACCCACATGCGGCCGCGGCGCGAAAGCCCGGCGACGTGCGGTGCGTGCAGCAGATGGACGGCAAGCGTCCACGGAAAGAACTGCCCGGCGTGCGTGTGCCCCGAGAGCTGCAGATCGAAGCCGGCCTTTTCCGCCAGCGGCGCCAGCTTCGGGTTGTGGGCCAACAGCAGGCGGAAGGCGCGACCCGCATCCGGCGCGACGGCAAGGTCGGGACGCGGCGCCTGTGCCGGGTCGGACAACTGCGCGGCCGGATCCAGGACGCCACCGACCACCAGGCGTGAGCCGCCTACGGGGATGATAGCGTGCTCGTTGAGAAGAACGCGCAGGCCGAGGGTCTCGAAATGCGAGATCCAGGGCGCGGCGCCCGAGTAGTACTCATGGTTGCCGAGTACGAGAAAGACCCGCCCGGCAGGTATCAACTCGGCCAGCGGCGCGACTTGGGGCGCGAGGCGCGCGACGGATCCATCGACGAGGTCCCCGGTCAAGGCGACGAGGTCGGGCACGAGCGCATTTGCCATGCGCACGACGCGCCGCACATACGCGGCGCGGATCGTCGGCCCGACGTGAAGATCGCTGATCTGCACGATGCGCAGGCCGTCCAGATCGGCATCGAGTCCTTCGATCGCGACATCCACGCGGCGCACGTGCGGGCCGCGCAGCGCCGCTAGCGCGCCCGCTCCCAGAGCGGCAACCGAACCGATGAACACCCAGGTCGCGCCGGAGTCGCGCAGAAACGCGTGGATGCCGGGATAGGCGGGCAGCAGCGCGCTCGTCAGCAGCAGACCGTCGCGGGCGGCGCACAGCACGATCAGAAAGTTCAGCCAGCCCATGCACAGATAACTCAGGAAGTGCACGGACTCGTCGACCCAGCCTTTGTTCTCGCGGTCGCCGACCCAGTACACGACCGGCACGATCCAGATCATCAGAAACGGCGCCGCGAGCGCAAGCCGCGCAACGGTGCCGGCGGTCAGGCGCCAGGCGAGATAACCATAGCCCACGGCCAGTATCGCGCTCATGACGACGACGAAGGGATTCAACAGTCGTTTCATCGGGGATGCTCCGTCGCCCGGGCCTGCTTCAGCACGATCCCGGCCAGGCCGCCGGCGATGAGAGCGGCGACGTCGATGAGGATGGCCGGCAGCGCGACACCGCCCGGCGAGGCGAGGTAGAGCGGGGTCCAGACCGGATCGAATTTCTCCTTGTATCGCCGCAGGCCGCGGAAATTATAGAAGTGCTCGCCGTGCCGGTAGAGGAAGGTGCCAAAGCGATGCCACGCGATTCCCCGATGCCGGATCGACACCGATCACCGCTGCGTGCCGTCGAGTCGGCTCTGGATCGGGGTCAGATGGCGGGCGAACCATCCAGCCGCGAGACGGGAAACCTGCTCCAGGGCGCCGGGCTCCTCGAACAGATGCGTCGCGCCCGGAACGATCGCAAGCTCGCGCTCGCAGCCGGCGAGCGCGTCGCGCGCCTGCTCGTTGAGTTCGATCACGCCGTAGTCCTCCCCGCCCACGATGAGCAGCGTCGGCGCCTTCACCCGCGCGAGCGCCTTGCCTCCGCCGAGGTCCGGACGGCCGCCGCGCGAGACCACGGCAGCGATGTCCTCCGGCGTCGCCGCCGCGACCCGCAGCGCGGAGGCCGCGCCGGTGCTGGCGCCGAACAGGCCGACCGGGAGCGCGCGCGTAATCGCGTGGCTACGCACGAAGCGCACCGCATGGCCGAGTCGCTCGGTGAGCAGCTCGATGTCGAAGCGGGTTTCGTAGCGTCGGTCTTCGATGCTGGTCAACAGGTCCAGCAGCAGGGTGCCGATGCGGGCCTTGCGCAGTTCGGCTGCGACGAACTGATTGCGCGGCGAGTGGCGGCCGGAACCGCTTCCATGTGAGAAAACGACGATCCCGAGCGGGTTGGCGGGCACTTCGAGCATGCCCTCGAGCGCCGCCTTCCCGGCCGGCACCGAAACCGCGGCTTCCGCCGATCGGGCGGTCATGACTGCGTCCTTTCGCGCTTTTTCGCGTGCTGCGCCAGCGCTGCGATCACTTCGGAGTCCTCGACCTGGGAAAATTCCCGGTAGAACTGCGCGACCGCGTAAAACTCGGCCGGAGCATCCAGGCACACCGACTCGTCGGCGTAGGGTCTGACGCGTTCCAGACTGTCGGGCGCGGCGACGGGGACCGCGCAAACCAGGCGCGCCGGCTGCTTTGCGCGGGTGGCATGCAGCGCGGCGATCATGGTCGCGCCGGTCGCGAGCCCATCGTCCACCACGATCGCGACCCGGCCCTTGGGATCGATGGGCGGCCGGGCCGGAGTGTACTGTGCACGCCGTTGGCGCAGCGTGGCGAGCTGATCGCGTTTCTCGTTTTCCAGATACGCGGCATTTGCGCCGGCGCGGGCAGCGTGGTCGGAGATATAAGCCCACCCGGTCTCGTCGATCGCACCGACCGCGAACTCGGGGTTGGACGGAGCACGCAGCTTGCGCACCAGGACGACGTCGAGCTCCCCGTCCAGCGCGTCCGCGAGCGCCGCGCCCATGCCGATGGCGCCACGGGGAATCGCCAGCACGAGCGGATTCTGCCCGCGGTATTTGACAAGCGCCGCGGCAAGCCTGCGCGCCGCATCGAGGCGCGAATCGAAGTAAATGGCCATGCGCAAATGTTCCACCCTCCGCGGCGGCGACGAGTTGCGCAAGATCAATTCCGGTGAAATATTGCCCGGTACGCGAGCTCCGGCGCCGGCATAGGGCCGCGGTACGCGCGCTTGACCTGCGTCAAGCGCCGGGCGTTTTCAGCCGGATACTCTTGATCACGCATGCTGCTGGTCCTGTCGAGGTGAACGGGCCAGTGTCATTACTACAATGAGGAATTGCCGCACAGGAGGGCGAGATGAGTGTAACCGAGGGAAGCAAGCGAATACTACATAGCGGGCGGGAGCGGGAAAGCCGCGCACGGATCGAAGCCGAGCTGGCAAAGGCCGAGCAGAAAGAGGCGGCGCCGACGATGCTGACCGCGAGCGAACGCGAAAAGATGATTGCGGTCGCCGCTTACTATCGCGCCGAGGCCCGCGGGTTCGTGGGCGGCTCCCCCGAGGACGACTGGTATCAGGCGGAAGCCGAACTGCGGGAGCGGCTCGCCAGGGGCGTGGAGCAGACATCACAATCCGGCGAATCCTCGGCCTGAAGAAGGAACGCAGCCGGCGGAACGGGCCGCAGTCCGCTCAAAACAGATCCCGGTGAACTAAACACCTCCCTGCCGTTTCTCCACGGTTCCCAGGCCCGGCGCGCAAGCCGCCGGGCCGTCTTGTCCGCTTTTGCCAAGCGCGAAGCGTCTGTTGTACGCTGCCAGCCCTTCGAGCCTTTGCATTTCGCACCCGAGGACAGTCATGAACAAGAGAAAGAGTCCCGACGCATTGCGCAGCCGGCGCTGGTTCTCGACGCAGGATGTGCGCAGCTTCGGCCATCGCTCGCGCGCGCTGCAGTTGGGGTGGACCCGTGAGGATTACCAGGGAAAACCGCTGATCGCCATCGTCAATACCTGGAGCGACGTGAATCACTGCCACTCCCACTTCCGGGAACGCGCGGAAGACGTCAAGCGCGGCGTCTGGCAGGCGGGCGGCGTGCCGCTGGAGATGCCGGCCATTTCGCTCGCGGAAGTATTCCAGAAGCCCACCACGATGATGTATCGCAACTTGCTCGCCATGGAGACCGAGGAGCTGCTGCGCTCCTATCCGGTGGACGGCTGCGTGCTCATGGGCGGCTGCGACAAGACTACGCCCGGCCTGTTGATGGGCGCGATCAGCATGAACCTGCCCGCGATCTACGTGCCGGCGGGACCGATGCTGCGCGGCAACTGGCAGGGCAAGACGCTGGGGTCGGGCTCGGACGTGTGGAAATACTGGGATGAGCTGCGCGCCGGCAACATCACCGAGCGCGACTGGGCACAGATCGAGGAAGGCATCGCCCGCTCGCCCGGCACCTGCATGACCATGGGCACGGCCTCGACCATGACCAGCATCGCCGAGGTGCTGGGCTTCAGCCTGCCCAATGCTTCGTCCATTCCCGCGCCGGACTCCAACCACAGGCGCATGGCGGCTTACAGCGGCCGCCGCATCGTCGATATGGTTTGGGAGGATCTCAAGCCGCGCGACGTCCTGACGCAGCGATCCTTCGACAACGCGATCAAGGTGCTGATGGCGCTGGGCGGTTCGACCAACGCGCTGATCCACGTCATCGCGCTCGCCGGCCGTGCCGGCATTCGCATTCCGCTCGAGCGCTTCGAGGAAATCGGCCGCAATGCCCCCTATCTCGTCAACATACGCCCATCGGGCAAGTACCTGATGGAGGACTTCTACTATGCCGGGGGACTGATCGGGATGCTGGAAGGCATGCGCAAGCTGCTCGACGTCGACGCGCTTACCTGCACCGGCAAGACGCTCGGCGAGAATATCGCCGGAGCCAGGATCCACAACCCCGACGTCATCCGCACGCCGGACAACCCGATGCAGCCGGAGGGCGGGCTGGTGGTGCTGCGCGGCAATCTCGCTCCCGACGGCGCGGTGATCAAGTCCACCGCCGCGGATCCGAAGCTGCTCAAGCACGCCGGCCGCGCGATGGTGTTCGAGGATTACAACGACATGGCCACGCGCCTGGACGACCCGAACCTCGACGTCGACGCCGATTCGGTGCTGGTGCTGAGAAATGCCGGCCCGCTGGGCGGACCGGGAATGCCGGAGTGGGGCATGCTGCCGATTCCGAAGAAGCTGCTCAAGCAGGGTGTGCGCGACATGGTGCGCATCTCCGACGCGCGCATGAGCGGCACCAGTTACGGCACCTGCGTGCTGCACGTGGCGCCGGAATCCTGGGTGGGCGGACCGCTCGCGCTCGCGAAAACCGGCGACATCATCGAGCTCGACGTGCCCGGCCGTAAACTCACTCTCAAGGTCAGCGACGAAGAGCTTGCCAGGCGCCGTGCCGCGTGGAAGCCCAGGGCGCGCAAGTTCGAGCGCGGCTACGGCAAGTTCTTCTCGGAGCACATCCGGCAGGCCAACGAAGGCTGCGACTTCGATTTCCTCGAAGGCACCGCGCCTACCGCGGAGCCCGAGATTCACTAAGGAGAAGAACGAACCACCAAGGGCACCAAGGACACTAAGACCTGCAATCTGGAAATGAGCTTTATTGTCTTTCTTGGTGCTCTTGGCGTTCTTGGTGGTTAACGCGGTTTCCTGGTGAGCATCAGCTGCGGCGAACGGTCGCCGGGTCGGGATGGATGTCGTCCACCCAGCGCACTTCTTCCGGCTGTTCGGCAGCGGGGATGTCGAGGTTCACCACCACCGGCTCCTGGCCGCTGCGGCAGAGCACGCAGGACAGCGGCTCGGTGTCGGAGGCGTTGATCTCCTGGTGGGGAACGTAAGGCGGGACGTAGATGAAGTCGCCGGGGCCGGCTTCGGCGACGAATTCGAGCCGCTCGCCCCAGCGCATGCGCGCCGTTCCGCTCACTACGTAAATCACGCTTTCCACCGGACCGTGGTGATGCGCCCCGGTCTTGGCCCTGGGATGGATCACTACCGTCCCGGCCCAGAGCTTTTCCGCCCCGGCGCGCGCGTGGGTGATCGCCGCGGCGCGGTTCATGCCCGGCGTCTGCGGCGTATTGCCGTCAAGTTCCGTGCTCCTGACGACCCGCACACCGTGGAACTTCCACTTCGATCCGATCTTGCCGCGCATGACTCGCCCGATTACGCCAGGTTCAGCGTCACCAGCACCAGCACCGTCGGGATGATCGTGTTGAGCAGCGAGAGCGCATACAGGCCGCGCGGGCCCTTGTCGCGCGAGGTGGCTTGCAGGAATGCCGCGACTCCCGACACCCCGACGATGATGCCGCCGGCGGCGTACAGCACAGAGAACAGCTGGAAACCGGTGTGACGGTCGAACGGCGGCACGTAGCCGAGTTGCCATACGAGATAAGCGACCAGGCACACGTTGCCGAAGAGCGGTACCCAGTACACCAGAAATTGCCGCAGCCGGGGGTTCAAGCCGATGCGTCCTTCTTCAGCGCACGACGCAGCACGCGCACCGCGTGCACCGCCTCGCGCCCGGCCCCGTCGCGAATCTGTTGCCGGCAGCTGGTGCCGTCCGCTACCACCATCGCCGTGCCCTCCACCGCCCGCACGCGGGGCAGCAGCGCGGCTTCTCCCATCCTCATGCTCACCTCGAAATGTTCCTCTTCGTAACCGAAACTGCCCGCCATGCCGCAACAGCTCGATTCGACGGTTTCCACCTTCAGGCCGGGAATGAGCGAGAGCGTGTCTTCCACCGCGCGCATCGCGTCGAAGGCCTTCTGGTGACAATGACCGTGCAGCACGGCCTTGGTTTCCAGCGCCGCGAAATCGAGCCGCAATCGGCCCACCTTTTTCTCGCCGGATAGGAATTCCTCGAACAGCAGGGCGTGGCGCGAAAGCGGTTCCACCTCGCTCTTCGGCAGGCCCATCACGAGGTACTCGTCGCGCAACGTCAGCAGGCACGAAGGCTCCAGCCCGACGATAGCACGGCCACGCAGCACGTGCCCGCGCAACGCATCGAGCAGGCGGCGGGCCTCCTCGCGCGCCTGCTCCACCAGGCCCGCTGCGAGGAAAGTCCTGCCGCAGCATAGCGGCCGCTCGCCTTCCGCGGGTACGGCGACCTGGACCGCATAGCCCGCGGCACGCAGCACCGCGACCGCGTCGCGCAGGTTCTCCGGCTCGAAGTAGCGGTTGAAGGTGTCGGCGAAGACGACGACTTCGTCCCGGCCCGCCGCGCGCCCCGGCGACGGCGCCGACGGTGCGCAGAACGGATGCGCGTCCCACCTGGGCAGCGAACGGCGGCGACTCAGTCCGAGCGTCTTCTCCAGCAGCAGCCGGACGCCCGGAAATCTCGCGCCGAGGTTCACTAGGCGCGCGAACCGCGACAGCGTCGGGGCATAGCGGGGAAGGTAGGCGATCAGCTTTTGGCGTGCGCTGAGTCCGTGGCGCTTCACGTAATGATGGAGGAACTCGATCTTCATGCGCGCCATGTCCACGCCGGTGGGACATTCGCGCTTGCAGCCCTTGCAGCTCACGCACAGCGCCATGGTCTCGCGCATGGCGTCGGAAGTGAGCGCGTCCGGACCGAGCTGGCCGGAGAGCGCGAGCCGCAGCGTGTTGGCGCGGCCGCGAGTCAGATGCTGCTCGTCGCGGGTCGCGCGGTACGACGGGCACATCGTGCCGGCGTCGAACTTGCGGCAGTGGCCGTTGTTGTTGCACATCTCGACCGCCGGCCCGAGCCCCCCCCAACCCGACCAGTCGAGCGCGGTGGTGATCGGTTCGACGCGGTAGCCGGGCTTATAGCGGAACAGCCGCCGCTCGTCCATGCGCGGCGGGTTGACGATCTTGCCCGGGTTCATCAGCCCCTTGGGATCGAACAGGCGCTTGACCTCGGCGAGTGCGGTGGCGAGCCTGCTGCCCAGGATCGGTTCGATCCACTCCGAGCGCACCAGGCCGTCGCCGTGCTCGCCGGAATACGCGCCCTTGAATTCGCGCACCAGCGCGCAGGCCTCCTCCGCGATGGCACGCATCTTCTGAGCGCCGTCGCGGCGCATGTCCAGCACCGGGCGCACGTGCAGGGTGCCCACCGAGGCGTGCGCGTACCAGGTTCCGTGGGCACCGTGCTTGGCGAACACGTGGCTGAGCCGCTCGGTGTATTCCGCCAGGTGCTCGAGCGGCACCGCGCAGTCCTCGATGAACGACACCGGCTTTCCGTCGCCTTTCATCGACATCATGATGTTGAGCCCGGCCTTGCGCACCTCCCACACCTCGCGTTGCAGCTTCGGCTCGGTGATCTCGACCACGGCTCCCGGCAGCCCGAGGTCGCCCATCAGCTCGGCCAGCCGTTTCAGCTTCGCCGACTGCGCGTCCCGATCCTCGCCGGCAAACTCGACGAGCAGGATCGCTTCCGGCTCGCCGCGGATGAATTTCTCGACCACGGGGCGGAACGCGTCGTTGCCGCGCGCGAGATCGATCATGGTGCGGTCAACCAGCTCCACCGCGTCCGGGTCGAGCTTGACGATGTGCTGCGTACATTCCATCGCACGGTAGAAGGTCGGGAAATGCGCCACGCCGAGCACTTTGTGCGGCGGAATCGGCGACAGCTTTAGCGTGAGCCGACGGGAAAAGGCGAGCGTGCCCTCGGAGCCCACGAGCAGGTGTGCGAGGTTGTGCGCCGCGCCCGGCGACACCATGTCGAGGTTGTAGCCCTGTACCCGGCGCAGGACCTTGGGCCAGCGCGCCTCGATCTCCGCCGCCTCGCGCGCGGCGATCGCGTGGATCTGCACCGCCAGCTCGCGATACGCCGCCGAGCCCTGCGCCAGCTCCTCCGACGGCCCGAAGCGCATCGGCTCGCCGCTGGGCAGCAAGGCGTCGATCGCGTGCACGTTGTGCACCATGTTGCCGTAGCGGATCGAGCGCGCGCCGCAGGAGTTGTTGCCGGCCATGCCGCCGAGCGTCGCCTGCGCGGAAGTCGACACGTCGACCGGGAACCAGAGCCCGTGGGAGCGCAGTTGCGCGTTGAGGCGGTCCAGGACCAGGCCGGGCTGCACCGTGACCTCGCGCCGGTCGAGGTCGAGCGAGACGATGCGGTCGAGGTGCTTCGAGCAGTCGACCACCAGCGCGGCGCCGACGCTCTGCCCGCATTGCGAAGTGCCGGCCCCCCGCGGCAGGATCGGCACGCCTTCCTCCACCGCGAGCTGCAGCGCGGCAAGCGCGGCGTCCTCGGTGCGCGGCACGACCACGCCGACCGGATCGATCTGGTAGATGGACGCATCGGTGCTGTAGCGCCCGCGCGAGAAAGCGTCGAACAGCACTTCGCCGTCGACGTGGGCGCGCAGCTTTTCGGCCAGGGGATGCGCGGCCGGGCGGCGGGGCGGGGAGACGGGCGTGTTCACGCGGCGTGCGCCCGGCGGGCGCTCGACAGCGCTTCCAGCACCACCGCGACCTTGGCGGCCAGATGGTCGCGCACGATCGCCCGCGCTTTGCGCGCGTCGCGGCGTTCCAGCGCCCGCATCAGCTGCTCGTGCTCGGCCATCGCCGCCTGCCAGCGGGCGCGCGACAGGTTCGCCTGGTAGCGCACCCTCTGCACATTGGCGTTGAGCGTGGCGTAGATCTCGGCGAGCGTGCGGTTGCCGGACAGCTCGACGAGCTTCAGGTGAATGCGCTGATTAGCGGCGAAATAGGCGGCGAGATCGCGGCGCCGGAAGCAACGCAGCATCTCTTCGTGCTGCGCGCGCAGCGCCGACAGATCCTCGTCGCTTGCGTTGCGGCACGCCTGCTCCGCAGCCTGCGCTTCCAGCAGTGCCATGACTTCGAGCATGTCCCTGATCTTCGCCACATCGAGCGGCGCCACGATCGCGCCGCGGTTGGGCAGCAGCTCCACCAGCCCCTGGCTCGCCAGCCGCTTGAGCGCCTCGCGCAGCGGGGTGCGGGAAATGCCGAAGCGCTCGCAGACCAGGCGCTCGTTGAGGCGGGCGCCGGGCGCAAGCTCGCCGCGGACGATGAGCTCGCGCAGCCGCTCGGCGACCTCGTCGTGAAGCAGCCTCGGGGTGATAGACAATGCAGGAAGGCGGGGATCGTTCATCGGCGCTTGCCGGAACTGCATTTTGCATACAAAATACAAAATTGTCGGCGCGCCCGCAAGCCCCCGGGCGCGCCGGATCTTCGAGGAGACATCCCATGTCCCACCGCGGCGGACGCCATTTCCTGCAGATCCCCGGTCCGACCAACGTGCCCGACCGCGTGCTGCGCGCGATCGACCGTCCGACCATCGACCATCGCGGCCCAGATTTCGCGGCGCTCGGGCGGGAAGTGCTGGCCGGCATGCAGCAGATTCTGCGCACCCGCCAGCCAGTCGTCATCTATCCCGCTTCCGGCACCGGCGCCTGGGAAGCGGCGCTGGTGAACACGCTGTCGCCCGCGGACCGCGTGCTGATGTGCGAGACCGGACAGTTCGCCGTGCTGTGGATGAAGCTCGCGACCCGGTTCGGACTGCAGGTGGAGTTCCTTCCCGGCGACTGGCGCCACGGCGTCGATCCGGCGGCAGTGGAAGCGAGGCTCGCCGAGGACCGCGGACACGCGATCAAGGCGGTGTGCGTGGTGCACAACGAGACCTCCACCGGCGTGGCGAGCCGGATCCCGGAGGTGCGCCAGGCGATCGACCGCGCCGCGCACCCGGCGCTGCTGATGGTGGACACGATCTCCTCGCTCGCCTCGATCGATTATCGCCACGACGAATGGGGAGTGGACGTCACCGTGGCCGGGTCGCAGAAAGGCCTGATGCTGCCGCCCGGGCTGTCGTTCAACGCCATCGGCGAAAGGGCGCTTGCGGCGTCGAGGAGCGCGAAGCTGCCGCGCAGCTACTGGAGCTGGGACGAGATGCTCGGCGCCAACCGCAGCGGCTTCTTCCCGTACACGCCGGCCACCAACCTGCTCTTCGGGCTGCGCGAGGCGATCGCGATGCTGATGGAGGAGGGACTGGAGAATGTCTTCGCCCGTCACGCGCGGCTCGCCGAGGCGACGCGGCGCGCGGTGCGCGCATGGGGGCTCGAGATCCTGTGCGCCAACCCGGAGGAATACAGCAACTCGCTCACCGCGGTGCTGCTGCCGCAGGGCCACGACGCCGACCTGGTGCGCGAGATGGTCCTCGAACGCTTCGACATGTCGCTCGGCACCGGTCTCGGAAAACTCGCCGGCAGGGTGTTCCGCATCGGCCACCTCGGGCACTTCAACGAGCTCATGCTCGCGGGCACGCTGTGCGGCGTGGAGATGGGGCTTACGCTGACCGGGGTACCGATCCGGAAGTCGGGTGTGGTCGCCGCGCTGGAGCACCTCGCGGCGACTTCCGGCGCGATGAAGCCGGACAGCCTGCGCGTGGCGGCGCAGTAAGCGCAAGATCGCCAGGCGCAACGCGGGTCGCACAGGTCGGACGCAGCGCGCCTCAGGTCGCCGCCTCTGCGACAGGCTCCATGCCGGCCTGCGGCGCGGCGGCGCGGTGCAGCCGGTCGCGCACCGCGAGCCACTCCGGAAGCTCGGGCGGCGATTCGACGACGATCAGCTTGCAGCCGGCGCCGTCGATCCGGCGCAGCAGCGCGTAAAGCTGCTGCGCGTATTCCTCCGGCGTCTCGGGCGCGACCTGCCACAGCACCGCCCGCGTATCGCGCGGGCGGCTGCGCCGCGCGAGCACCGCGGCGGGGATTCCGGCAGCCTCTTTGCGCAGAAACGTCTCCAGCTCGTCCGCGCCGACCAGCCGCAACGGCGTGCGCGGAGCGTAATGCGATGCCAGCGTGCCCGGCGCACGCGGCGCGCCCGCGGCCGGCGCGACGAGCGGAGTGAGAAGCGTGTCCTCGATCTGCCTGGCGGTGACATGGCCGGGACGCAGCACCGCGGGCCGGTCCCCGGAAAGATCGACGATCGTGGACTCGATTCCCACCGTGCACGGACCGCCGTCGAGAACGAGATCCACCGCATCGCCCAGTTCCTCGCGCACGTGTTGCGCGGTCGTGGGCGACAGACGACCGAAACGGTTGGCCGAGGGCGCGACGATGCCCCCGTCGAACGCATGCAGCAGGCGCTGCGCCACCGGATGCGACGGCACGCGCAGGCCCACCGCGTCCTGCCCGCCGGTCACCACGTCCGGCACATGCGGCGCCCGCTTGAGGATCATGGTAAGCGGGCCCGGCCAGAAACGCTCCGCGAGCAGCCAGGCGGCGCGGGGAACCTCGCGCGCCCAGCGCTTGAGAGCGCTCATCGCCGCCAGATGCACGATTAAGGGGTGCTCCGGGGGCCGGCCCTTGGCGGCGAAGACCTTCCGTACCGCGGCCGGGTTGGACGCGTCCGCGCCGAGTCCGTACACGGTCTCGGTCGGAAACGCGACCAGTCCGCCGGCGCGCAGAATCGCCACCGCCTTGTCGATTTCCTCGTCAGTTACCAAGCGTTTTCACCGCAGGGACACAGAGGGCACAGAGCACTTCCGGAAAACTATAAACCACAAGGGGCAACCGGCACACCAAGAAGTTGACGCAGAACCGCCCGCTTTGCCAGCGTCATGCCCGGTTGTTGTCGTTTCTCTGCGTGATCGCAGTGTCTCTGTGGCGGTTCTTTCAGGACGTCAACATGCGCAGCGCTTCTTGGTACTTGGCGGCGGTCTTCGCGAGTACGTCGGCGGGAAGCGGCGGCGCGGGCGGCTTCTTGTTCCACTGCTGGGCCTCGAGCCAGTCGCGCACGTACTGCTTGTCGAAGGAGGGCGGGCTCACGCCGACCCGGTACTGGTCCTTCGGCCAGAAACGCGAGGAATCCGGCGTCAGCGCCTCGTCGATCAAATACAGCTTGCCGGCCGCATCCTGACCGAACTCGAACTTGGTATCGGCGATGATGATCCCGCGCGATGCCGCATACGCCGCCGCTTCGGAATAGAGCTGGATCGCGTTGTCGCGCACCCGACCCGCGAGCTCCTTGCCGAGCAGTTTCTCCATTTCGGAAAACGGTATGTTTTCGTCGTGGCTGCCGAGAGCCGCCTTGGTGGAGGGCGTGAAGATCGGCGTGGGCAGCTGCTGCGCCTCCTGGAGCCCGGCCGGCAGCGGAATGCCGCAGATCATCTGCGTCTTCCGGTAGTCCTTCCACCCGGAGCCGGCAATGTAACCGCGCACGATCGCCTCCACCGGCAATGGCTTCAACCGTCGTACCACGAACGCGCGGCCCGCCACCTGATCCCGCTCGCCGGCGCTCACCAGGCTTTCCGGCGCCGTGTCGAGCAGGTGGTTGGGAATCACGTGCGCGAGCCTGCGGAACCAGAAGTTGGAAAGGGCTGTAAGCACCCGCCCCTTGCCGGGTACCGGCGTGGGCAGGATCACGTCGAAGGCGGATAGGCGGTCGGTCTGCACGATCAGCAGCCGCTCGGTGTTCACCTCGTAGAGGTCGCGCACCTTGCCGCGGTGGAGCAGCCTGAGAGACTCGAGCTTGGTTTCGAGGAGTGGCTTGTCGGCGTTCATTTCGTTTGCCCGGCGGTGTTTCAGGAAAGCTCCGGCAGCGTCGCCGCTTTCACGGCGTCGGCCTGCCTGGCGCGGAAGGCGTGCAGCTTGGCGGCAAGCGCCGGCTCGTTCAGGGCGAGCATCGCCACCGCGAACAGCCCGGCATTGGCGGCACCCGCGTCGCCGATCCCGAACGTGGCGACCGGGATGCCCTTGGGCATCTGCACCATGGACAGCAGCGAGTCGAGACCTTGCAGGTGCTTCGACGGAATCGGTACGGCCAGCACCGGCAGCACCGTCTGCGCCGCGATCACGCCGGCAAGGTGCGCCGCGCCGCCCGCGCCGGCGATGAAGCATCGCGTTCCCGCGCTCACGCATCGGCCGACGTATTCGGCGAGCAGCTCCGGGGTGCGGTGCGCGGAGAGCACCCGCGCTTCGAATGCCACGCCGAAATCCTTCAGCTGACGCGCGGCATGCTGCATCACGTCCCAGTCGTTGCTGCTTCCCATCAAGATCGCGACCCGCGGCGGGGATTTGCCTGTCGCGGCGTTCTTGCTAGTCATCATTGCTCCTGTGTCAAAGAGATGAAATGTACGACCGCCCTGATCTCGCCCTTCGCGTATTTCTCCGCCATGGTGTCGAGCGCCACCGGCCTGACCTTCGAGGCGTTGCCGGCAGTGCCGAATGCCTCGAAGCGCGCCCTGCAAATGCCCTTGGCGGCGAGCATGGCGTCCTTCAGGTACTTGCGCGGATCGAACTCGGACCTGTCCTTGTTGAAGGCGCGTCGTATCGCCCCGGTCATCGCCAGCCGGATATCGGTGTCGATGTTGATCTTGCGCACGCCGTGCCTGATGCCCTGCTGGATCTCTTCGACCGGCACGCCGTAGGTTTCCTTGATCTCGCCGCCGTGGTCGCGGATCACCTGCAGCCAGTCCTGCGGCACCGAGGACGAGCCG
>DASRFY010000165.1:0-6805 GCA_035651315.1 Burkholderiales bacterium | reverse complement strand
GCGTCGAGGGCATTACCGAGCGGCTGGTGGCCCAGGCGATCCGCTTCCGGCCCGAGACCGAGAAATGGAGCTGGAGCGTGCATGTCATCGACGATCCGAAGACGGTCAACGCCTGGTGCATGGCGGGCGGGCGGATGGCGGTCTACACCGGGCTGCTCGAGCAGATCAAGCCCACCGACGACGAATTGGCCGAGGTGATGGGACACGAGATTTCCCACGCCTTGGCTTCGCATACTGCGGAAAAGATGTCGCGTGCGATGGCGATGCAGCTGGGGCTCGGGGTGTTTGCCGCCACCCAGCAGGGCAGCCGTTACGGCGGGCTGGCGGTGCAGGGCGCGGCGCTCGCGGCGGTGGTGGCGCTCGAACTGCCCAACAGCCGCGAGGCGGAAGCCGAGGCCGACCGCATCGGCATCGAGCTTGCCGCCAAGGCCGGCTACGATCCGCGCGCAGCGGTCAGCCTGTGGCGCAAGATGTCGGCGCTGGGCGGCGGCGGCTCGCGCGTCGATTTCCTTTCCACCCACCCGGCGCCAGTCAAGCGCATGGAAGCGCTCGAGGCGCTGGTGCCGCAGATGATGCCCTACTACCGGGACCCCTCGCCGCGGCCGACCTTCAAGCTCAAGGAAGTCCCATTGAAATAAGGTAGCGGCAAAAACCTTCTGCTCCGAGGACACGGAGGTGGCAGAGACGAACGGGCGAACCGCCTAGCGCGCCGGGAAAACCGACCCTGGTTTTCCTCTGTGTTCTCTGTGCCTTCCGTGGCCGGTCCGGGTCTTAGCGCAGTACGTCGGATGCTTCCGCCTCGCGGATGATCTGCTCAGCGTCTTCGGGGAGCAGCAGCCGCTCTACCTGAAGCTTCCGCGCTGCCGCCGTCACCTTGGCGACATAGCCGGCGTGGTCGCCATAGAGTTCCTCCAGAGAAGGCCGCGGATCGCCTGACGCCCGCGCCGCGGACTTGGTCTTCGGCAACAGAATCATCGAGCCGAGCAGGTCGCACAGGTCCGGCCCGCCGAATTCCGGTGTGCGCGTGTTCCAACCGAGCAGCGTCGCGGTCGGTGCCTCGACGAACGGATGGCGAATGCCGGCGACGTCGTTGCCGATCGCATCGACCTGCGGCACCAGGACGCGATGCGGCGCGATCATGTCCGGCAGCAGCTTGTCGATGACGCCCGCATTGTCCTGCACTCGCGGACCGAAGTCGCGGTCGCCGGAGCCATTATGCAGCCCGAGGTAGGTGAAACCGGGGATCTTCGGCAGCTTCAGCTCTTTCGGATCCACCAGCGTAGCGTCGGCAATCAGCGGCACGCGCGTCTCTGGTGGGGCGACGTTCCTGGCGACCCAGTCGTCGAGCGCCACGATCAGCGCGCGCAGGAGCGGGCCGGGATGCACCGTATTGGTCGGGTTCACGCACTGCCTGTCCGCGATACCGTGATTAGCTGCGTCGCCTTTGAATCCTCCGTGCTGCAGGCTGGAGAGCAGATACCGGCGAACTTTCGACGATTCGTTGAAATCCATCGTGCCGCCTTCGCTCGCCCCGACGAGCGAGGCGCGGAACTGCCAGTACTCGTTCGAGGTGTCAGTGTGGATGATCTTCGGGTCGGCGACCGGCCGTTTCAGGATTCCATCCGGTATGCGAGTGAAGGGATTCACCCGCACCGCATACTGGCGCGGGAAGTTGGTGTCGGGCACATAGCGTTCGCGATGCTGCTGAGTGAACGGGTTGGGCTGGGCGAAGCGATAGTTGAGGTACAGCTTCTGCACACCGGCGACATGGATGTGTACCCCCTCGCAGACCTTGCGTTCCTGCTCGTCGACGTTGAATCCCTGGTACAGGAAGTCGCGCATGTACATGCCGCTCGAGGAAATACCCTGGCAGAGCGTGTGCTTCAATCCCGGCACCGGGTTCGGCTGTCCGGCGGCGTCCTTGTAGCCGTAGCGCAGGAAGGAGACGAAGTCGCGGCTGGTCAGATAACCGAGCCCCATCACCGGCGAGTCGGTCGCGCGATAGATCAGGTGGTAGTTGCGGTCGTTGCGAAAGCCGTTCTTCACGCAAATGTGCTCGACGGATGGTTTGCCGGGCCAGCCCTCCGGGCAGTCGGCGAATGCCCATTCGTCGTCGGGCACGCGCTGCCCACGGGGGATCTGGGGGCCGCTCGGCTTGGGCGAGTCGCTTTCCACCACGTGCAGCTCTGCCTGCGACTCGGTCTTGTCGGTGGAGACGGCGGGAAAGGATTTGAACGCCGTGCCGCCCGATAACGGCAGGGAGTAGGGTTTGCCGCCGTTGAAATTGCGATCGGAAAACTCGGTGAAGATGCGCTCGGTAACCGGTTTGTCGCCGTCCATCGCGATCGGGAAATGCACCGTCAATCGATTGTCGCCCGGCGCGATGTCCGCGCCCCAGCCCACCCAGGCGAGTACGTAGCCGCGTTTGAGCAGGAAGCCGTTGCCGAAATCCGCCGGCGCAGTCGGGTCGTTCATGTTGGCCGACGCCGCGGTGTCCTGCATGCGTCCGAAGGAGATCTTGCGCCCGCGGTTGTTGACTTCGAAAAACAGCGTCTGGCTGCCCTTCGACAGATCCACCGGTTTCAGGATCACCATGTCGGCGGAGAATTCGACCATGCCGTTCGCGTTCAACGGCGCGCGATCGATGTCGAATACCGCAGCGTTGCGTCTTTGCGCCGGATCGGCCTCGAAGTAGGCCTTTCCGGTCAGTTTCTCGTAGGGGCCGGCGTCGCCGAACGCCTGGCCGTCGGCAACGATCTCGCGCTTTTCGATTTCGAGGCGCGTCAGTTTCGCCTCGGCGGGCGCAGCGGTGAACAGCGTGAAGGCACAGCAGATGCCGATGGCGAATGTTCTCGACACGTCGTCTCCCCGTATTCTTGTTGTCCTGGAACCCGGCGCGCAGTCTGACGTACGCAGTCCGGACCCGCAAGGTGCAGGTGCTGTTCGCCTCTTTACCGGCAGGCTAGCCGAGGGTGTCGCCACTGCACACGTCGCGTCCGTCCTGCGGGATCTTTTTCCCGAACAATTTCTGCAGCGGCACCCAGACCACCGATGTGGCGAGCCGGCCGATAGTCTCGGCGACATCTCCGGGACTGACCGTAATCTGGAACTTGTTGAACGGACCCTTGACCTCGATCGGGGTGGCGAGGCTCAGGAATTGCGCGGTCTTGGCCTGCGGCTTCAGGCGCAGGTACATCGTCTCCTGCGCGAAGTCCGCCGAGCCCTTTCCCGTCACCCGCACGCGGCTTGTGTCGAGAAGGAGTCTGCGGTCGCTGAGCTTGCCGTCCGCGAGCCGAAAACTGCCGATGGCGCAGTTCACCTTCGATGCCCGGCCCGGATCGACCACTGGAATGAGCGCGACCAGGACGTTCACCGCCCACAGATCGAAAATGCCCGATCTCATGTTTTCCGGCCACACGGCAAAGTCGAGATATCCGCTGCCGTGGCGCAGGATATCGGACAGATAGCGGGCGCGGGAGTTGACATCCAGGTTCACGCTGAACTTGCCCCGCAGGTCGGCGGTGGGCTTGATGCGGCGGGCGAGGATGCCGTAATCGAACTTGTCGGCCTGGATGCGCAACTCCACTTTGACGTCCGCTTCGGTAGGCTCGTAGGCGAGCTGCAGCCTGGCCGAACCGCCGGGGATGTCGATTTCCGCCGGGCCGACCTCGGCGCGGCCGTTTTCGAGCTTCGCGTCGAGGCGGCCGGCGCCGAGCCTGTCCGCGCCCGAGAGCACCTGCTGCACGCGCACCTTGAGACGGACGTCCTGCCGCCGCAACACCTCCGGGCTCAGGAGCTTCTGCGCCTGGTCGCTCGCCGCGGCCGCCTTGCTGCGCAATTCCTCGGCGGTCATGGGCTGCTGCGGGTCCGGTTTCTTGTCTTCCGGCCACCAGTCGCCGAGCCGGAAATCGTCGAGCTGGATGTTGGGCGCATCGAGCGAAACGTCGAGGCGCGGCCGGCCGGCCGTGGTGTCGAGCCTGCCGTTTCCCGCCAATACGCTCTGGCCGACCTTGAGCCTGAGGTCCGCCACTTCGTAGCCTTGCCGCGACATCCGGAACCTGCCCGCCGCCGACCACGGTCCCCACGGGGGAAGCGCGGTGCGCACGAGCTTGTCGAGCGCGTCGAAACGCGCCCCGCTCGCGTCGAGCGCGAGCTCGACGTCGTGATCCGCGATCGGACGCGCGATCCTTCCCGAGAGCGTTGCCTGCGACTGCGCTGCTGCGAGCGAGGCTTTGAACGGCAGCGGCAGCGCGGGGTCGAGCATGTCCTGGGCCGGCGCGGCTTCGATGGAGATCGAGACCGGCGTATCGTCGAGCGAGCCTTGCATCGAGAGGGTGACCGGCTTGCCTTGCTCGGCATGCAGCTCGCCGTTGTCGACCGCGATGCGCGCTTGCGCACCGGTGTTGGCATCGCGCAGCGTCACCAGCCCATCGCCGAAGGTCCCGGCAATCTCGGAACGCCCGAGGATGTGGCCCAGCAGATGAGAGTGGGCGAACAGATACAGGCCCAGATGTCCGAGCGTGGCGTCGAGGTTTGGCGACAGCCCAAGCTTGTGCAGTATCGCTCCGATGTCGACGTTTTCGGCCGCAAGCCAGAGCTGCGATTTCGGATGCTCGCCGCGCAGGTCGAGCGATATCGCGCCGCTGAAGGCGGCGTCGGCCACCTGCACCGCGAACCGCGACGGTTGCATGAATCCTTCGCGGATGCGGCCCTCGAAAGAAGCGTTGCTAACTTCCATGGGAATGCCCGCCACGCGTTTGACCCGCACGTCCACGTCGGAGTCCTTGAGATCGATGCGCTGCGGCAGGATAGGAATATCGAGCACCGGCGTGCCGGCTCGCGCACCGTGCGACGTCGGCATCAGCGATTGCAGCTCCTCGACGTCGATCCGGTCCGCACCGAGCCTGGCCTTCAGGAGCGAGCGTGACCCGGCGCGGCTGTGCCGCAGATCGGCAACGAACGAGGTTCGCCCGAGACGGAAGGACAGATCGGAGATCCGCCATTCGTCCTCTCGCAAGGCCGCCTTGCCGGACAGGGCTGCAGGCACTTCGGCACCTGGCAGGAAACCGAACCAGGTTGCGACTTCCCCGGCGCGGGGCGCGGACAGCGCGAATGCAATCTCCGGGCCCCTGTCGCGAGCGGGAGGTTCCATCGTGCCGTCGATGCGGGCCTGCACTTCACCGGAATGCAGACGGAAATCGATCGGCGAGCGGCCCTCGAGCATCATCGGCTCCAGCCTTCCGCCCCGGAGCCGCGCCGTGACGCGATTGCCGAGCAGCGAGCCGCGCAGCTCGCCCGTGAGGCTCTTGCCGGCCGGCAAGGCGAGAGTGAAGCCGTCGAGCGTGAAATGGACCGGCCGGCCGCCCTCGATGTTGCCGTAGCTGAACCTGCCGCGCGCGACCTCGAGACGCACGTCGAGGCTGCGTGTGAGCTCTCCGATGCGGTCTCCGGCAGCGGACAGCCGCAGGTCGAATCGGCCAAGCTGGCCCTTGATGCCGCGGGCTCCGAACAGCAGCTCCGCGAGTCCGCCGAGGTCGGAATCGCGTGTGCCGAGCGCGAGCCGGAATTGCGGAGGATTGGCGGTTGCGTCGGCAATCGCGCGGCCGGACAGCGCCACGTCCGCGACCGTCGCGCGCACCGGCAGCTCGAGGCGGCCGTGATCGAGCCGGATCTCGAGGGCGGCATCGCGCACGTCTCCGGGAAGGCTCAGCCAGCGCTCGACGCGCAAGATGACGTCCGCGTCCAGATCGTTCAGCCGGCGCAGGCTGAAGGCGGCACCGGAGAGGTTGCGATAGAGTTCGGCGAGGCTCGCGGGCGGAGCGCTGTCCGGTTCCGATTTTTCGGCGAGGAACGGGCGCAGATCCAGCGTCGGCGTGACCAGGGTGCCGGTCACCCTCGGCCGTGCGCCGGTGTAGTCAAAATCGAGCTCGCCGGCGAGCGTGGTGCCGCCCATTGCTCCCCTGAGCTGCTTCAGCGCGACCTTTCGCGGACCGAACGCGATCGTGCCGGATAGAGCCGTGGCGCCGACTTTGGGCAGCTCCTTCTGGAACAGACGTTCGAATTCGGTGAGGTTCGCCGTTCCGATCCCGAAACGGATTTCGCCACTCGTGCCACGTGCCCAGCCGTTCAAGTTGAGCGTGGAGCTGAGGAAGGTCAGGTTGAGCTGTATCGGCCACGGTTTATCCCGCGCGAGATCCGACAACGTGCCTGCCTTGAGGTCGAGTCGGTAGGGAAAGGCTTTCTCCACCGCGCCGTTCAGCGCAAGGGTAAACGGCTGATCGACCGGCGAGCTGGCGGTGAGCGTGTGGAGGTCGAAGTAGTGGACCGTGCCGTCCGGTCCGACGTACTCGACGTCGAGTCTTTCCAGCGCCACGCGGCGTACGTCGAGCAACGCCAGCACCCGGCCCGGGCTGACCGTGCCCGGTCGCGGCTTTGCCGCCGCCGCGGCGGCGGCGGCGGCGGCGGGGGACTTCGGCAGCGGGAAAGTCCAGTTGTTGGCGCCGTCGGCCCGGCTTTGCAGGCGTACCTTCACCTCGCTGCCCATCAGCTCTTCGATGCGCAGGCGACTGTGTAGCAGCTCCCACAGATCGAGTGCCAGCCTGGCGTCTCCCAGGCTGGCGAAAACGGGGCCGTCGAAGCCGGGCGCGTTGGCAATGTGGAAACCGCCGACATGCAGCCTGGGGCGGGCGGAGATCTCAAGTCGCATCGGCCCGTCGAAGCGTACCGTGCGCCCCAGGTGATCGGAAAATGTCCGGGCGATGCCTGCTTTCAGTAGCGAGGCGTCGATCGTGATGCCGGCAAGGGA
>DASRFY010000164.1:0-19907 GCA_035651315.1 Burkholderiales bacterium | reverse complement strand
GTAGTTCTTCGCCTCACCCCCGTACTTCTTCGCAAGGATGTGCGTCATCGCCGCCGTCAGCGTCGTCTTGCCGTGATCCACGTGACCAATCGTCCCCACGTTCACGTGCGGCTTGGTGCGCTCGAATTTGCCTTTGGCCATTTGCCGACTGCCTCTAAGTTGTCACCTGGTGCCCATGACGCGGATTGAACGCGTGACCTCTCCCTTACCAAGGGAGTGCTCTACCACTGAGCTACATGGGCAAAAAATCGGGGACGGTCTCCGTTCGTCTCGTGTTTGCGCTGCTGGAGCGGGTGAAGGGAATCGAACCCTCGTCGTAAGCTTGGAAGGCTTCTGCTCTGCCATTGAGCTACACCCGCCTTTTCCGTTCACCCAAAAAATAAAATTGCCTTCGCCGAAGCTGGTGGAGGGGGTTGGATTCGAACCAACGTAGGCGCAAGGCCAACAGATTTACAGTCTGCCCCCTTTAGCCGCTCGGGCACCCCTCCGGCGGAACCTGAAATTATGAGTTATTTCCGGTGCTTGGTCAATGCTTGCGGCCCGTTGCGGGCCCGGTTTCAGGTTCCGTAGCGCACCCTGGATTGAAGCGCCCGGAGCGCCGCCAGGGCGCTGTAGCAGGCGAGCCAGGAGGTCTTCGGGTTGTCCGGCGAAGGAACGTTCTCGAGCACCACGGAAAAGCGCCCGGAGCGGCCGCTCACGCGGATGGTGTGCGTGTTCAGCGTGAGGCCCGGATCCGCCACGACTTTCAGGCGGGTGCGGTCCCAGCCGATGCCGGCGAGCGACAGGACCGCCGCGATGTTCACGTTTTGCGGGAAATGCGGGACGCCTTCCCGCGCCGGGCCCTCGAAAAGGGTGAGCGGTCCGGGCAGGCCGTCGAGTCGAAAGCCGCGCGCCTCGACGTACGGGATGCCTTTCCACGCCGCGGGCGGCTTCGCCACCTGGATGCTCACCTCGTCCACGCCGCCGAGGCAGGCGGTCTTCAGCGCGTCCAATCCGCCGATCCCCCCCGAAGGGACGTAGAGCAGCGCGCCGGAGCGCGCGCCGGCTTCTTCGGCGGCGATTCGCAAAGCGTCGTCGGCGAGCGCGCCTGCCGAAAGCACGATGACGCTGACGCCGGCCCCAAGCAGCGCCACGAGATGCTCGCGCACCGCCTCGTGGGAGGCTGCCTCGAGCACCGTGTCCGGCCGCGCGGCGAGCAGGCCGTCGCGCCCCGTCACATAGGGCACGCGAAAGCGCGCCGCAAGCCCCGCCGCGGGCGACGCCGCCCTGCGGCCGGCGAGCGCGACCACCTCGACGCCGCCGAGCTCGCCGCGCTCGATGCTCTCGAGTACCAGCCGTCCGATCGTCCCTCCGCCCAGCAGCGCGACGCGCATCATGGTCTCCAGTATCATCTGCCTCGAAGGGAGGCGGCCGTGCGAATTGCGATTCTAGAAGACGACCCCGACCAGCTCGCACTCATCAAGCGCTGGGTGAGCGAGGATGGACATGACGTGCACGCCTATACCAGCGGCCGCGAGGCCATGAAGCAGGCGGGGCGCGAGAGCTTCGACCTCTTCATCCTCGACTGGCAGGTGCCCGACGTATCGGGCGCCGAGGTGCTGATGTGGGTGCGCTCGAACGTCTCGGCGACGGTGCCGATCCTGTTCGTCACGGTGCGCGATTCCGAGCAGGACATCGTCTTCGCGCTCGAGCATGGCGCGGACGACTACATGGTGAAGCCGGTGCGCCGGCAGGAGCTGGTCGCGCGCCTGCACGCGCTGCTGCGCCGCGCCTATCCGCGCGAGGAAAAAAAGCAGCTCTCCTTCCCGCCCTTCGAGATCGACATCCAGCGAAGCGAGATCCGCAAGGACGGGCAGCGCGTCGAGCTCACGCCGAAGGAGTTCGAGCTCACGGTCGCGCTCTTCCGCAACATCGGCCGGCTGCTGTCGCGCGGCCATCTCCAGGAGACGGTGTGGGGCCGCACCGGCGACCTCGCCACGCGCACCGTCGACACGCACGTGAGCCAGGTGAGGAAGAAGCTGGATCTGCGGCCAGAGTCCGGCTACCGGGTGGTGCCCATCTACAACTACGGCTACCGCCTGGAAAAGACCATCGAAAGCGCGCCCTAGTCGAGCGCCCGCACGCGCGCTTCCGCGTACTCGCGCACTTGGCGCGGCAGCTCGCCCGCAGCGATTCCGCGCCGATAGGCCTCCGCTGCCTCCGCCCGGCGCCGCAGCGCCTCGAGCGAGATCGCGAGGCCGATCCAGGTTTGCGGTGACTGCCCCCCGGCGGCGAGCGCGCTGCGATACGCGCTCACTGCCTCGGCATGGCGCCCCATGCGCTGATAGATCGCGCCGCGCAATGCGTCGAAGTCGCCCGATTGCGTCCCTGCGCGGTCCATCACCTGCAGCGCGGCACCGAAGTCGCGCTGCTCCGCATACAGCCGGGCCAGCGCGAGGGCGAAGATCGGCTGCGCCGGATCGCGCTCGAGCGTCTCGACCAGGACCTGGCGCGCAGCGTCGATGCGTCCCTGCTCGAGAAGCAACGCCACATACGCCTGCCGCGCCTGTGCCTGCGTCGGGTCCGCCTGCACGATGCGGGCGAGCTCGTCCTCGGCCTCGCTCACGCGTCCCTTGTTGAGAAGCGCGACCGCCTGGACCAGCTCCGCATCCGAGGGCGCGGTGATTTTGCGCCGCTCCGCGGCACGGCGGGGTGCTTTCGGCTGGGCGGAAGCCTGCGGCTTGGGCGCTGCTTCGGCCGGCTCGGGGACCGGCTTGGGTGCTTCGGCGAGCGCCTGGGAGGCAGGCGCCGGGGCCGGCTTCGGCGCGGCCGGCGGATTGGGGCTAGGGGCCGGAGCGGCGCGCTTCTGGGCTTCCGCCGCCTGCTGGAAGGCGACGTCGCTCATGAGCTTGCTCGGCTTCATGCGCCAGAACGACCAGGCCGCGGTGCCGAGGGCGAGGACAAGCGCGAGGGCAACGACGGTCCAGAACGCGCTGCGGCGCGGCGCCGCCTCGCCAACCGGCTTCGGCGTCTCCATCGCCCCGGCCGCGCCCGGCTCCGAGGAGCGCAGGTCGATGTCCCGCAGCATCTTGTTGATGAGGCTCACGGCGCAACAGTATGACCGCGAAGCGCTCGGATGGCCAAATCAGCGAAGCTCTTTTACCTTTTGCTCGGCGTAGGCGCGAAGCTCCGGCGTCAGGGTGCCGCTCGCGAGCGCCCGCTGGTACGCCTCGAGCGCCTCGGCACGGTCCTGGAGGCTTTCCAGCGAAATCGCAAGGCCCATCAGCGCGGCCGCGTTGCGCGGCGCGCTTTCCAAAGCCGCGCGGTAGGCATTCGCCGCCTCGCGGTGCTTCGAGAGGCGCTGCAGCACGGCGCCGAGCAAGTTGTTGAAATCGGTGCTTCTGCCCGCCGGCTGCACCCGCGCCAGCACGTCCAGCGCGCCGCCGTAATCGCGACGTTCGGCAAGGATGCGGCCCAAGGCCACGGCGAAGCTCGCCTGCGCGGGATCGAGGGCAATTCCCTGCCGCAGGACGAGCACGGCATCGTCCAGGCGGCGTTGCTCGATGAGGAGCGAGGCGAGGGCCTGGCGCGCGCGCTCGTGCAGGGGGCTCGCAGAAAGCAGCGCGCCGAGCGCGTTCTCGGCCTCGGAGATCCTTCCCTGATTGACGAGCGCCATCGCGGAATCGAACTGCGCCTCGTTGCGCTCGGCGGGTGTCGCGATGCGGTCTCGCCGCTCGACCCGCGAAGGCGCGCCGGGCCCCCCGAGCTCGAGCTTCGGGATAGCGGCGATCGCCGCTTCGGGCGCCGTGCGCTTTCGCGGCACCGCCGGCCTTGCAGCCGGCCGCTCGGCGATCGGCGTTTCTATGGCGAGCGCAAGCTTGAAGAGCTCGACCGGCACGCCCTCTTCCGGGATCGAGGCGGGCGCGGCCTCGGGTTCGATCGGCTCGGGCACAGGCGGGGGCGCTTGCGCTTCCCACGCGACGTGGCTCGCGGCCTCGGCGTCGGCACGATAAGCGAGCTCCGTCACCAGGGGCTTTTGCGGGCGCAGCTCGTGCACGCCCCAGGCGATTCGCGCAATGCCCGCCGCGATGAGGAGCGCATAGGCCAGGCGGAAAGCGACGTCGAGCGACGAGCGGCGCACGAGCGGGCGGACTTGCTGAAGAGGCAGGCCGCCGCCGGGCGCGACGAACGCGCTGCGGCGGTCGAGGTCGTGCAGGACCTTGTTGATCAGGCTCACCGAGCCCTCACTCGGCGGCGCGCGCCGGCCGCAGCCGCGGCCACCACCACGGGCGCAGGGGGCCAACGGCGGGCGTGTCCTCCGCGGCGGCGCGCACGTCGGCGCGCTCGACCTGCTGCCGGCCCTCGCCGAACGCAGAGAGCATCGCCTTGTGCGCGAGGATGTTGACGAGGCGGGGCATGCCGCCGCTCGCCTTGTGCAGCAGGCGCGTAGCGCCGCCGCTGAACAGCCGTCCGGCGCCGTAGCCGGCAATGGCGAGCCGATGCGCCACGTAGGCGGCAACCTCGTCGCGGTCCATGGTGCGCAGGTGATGCTGGAACGTGATGCGCTGGCGCAGCTGGCGGATGGACTCGGAGTCCAGCCGGCGGTCGAGCTCGGGCTGGCCGAAGAGCACGACCTGCAGGAGCTTGCGCTTCTCGGTCTCGAGGTTGGTCAGCAGCCGCACCGTCTCGAGGGTCTCGAGCGGCATCGCCTGGGCCTCGTCCATGCAGAGCACCACGCGCTTGCCGAGGCGGGCGTTGTCGAGGAGCGCCTTGGTGATGCCGCGCATGAGATGGTGCTGGTCGACGCCGCCGTCCACCGGCACGCCGAGCTCTTCCGCGATCGCGAGCAGCAGGGCGCGCGGCTCCATGTGCGGGTTGGGCACGTACGCGGTAATCCACTCCTCCTCGGCGATCGCGATCAGCTTGCGGCAGAGCAGCGTCTTGCCGGTGCCGACCTCCCCGGTGATCTTCAGGAACCCCTCGCCGCTGCTGAGCGCCACGAGCAGCGTGTTGAGCGCCGCCTGCGAGCTGCGGCAGGCGTAGAAGAAGCTCGTATCCGGAGTAATGCTGAACGGCGCTTCCCGCAGTCCGAAGTGGCTGAGATAGTTCATCGTGTCTCCGCGTTGCGCGGGGCCTGGCCGAGGGACTCCAGGCGTTCGCGCGATTCCCTGATGTCCTGCTCCCAGGCGCGATCGGACTGGATCACGGTCGGCTTGAGCAGGATCACGAGCTCGGTCTTTGCGACCTGGCGGTCGGTGTTCTTGAAGAGCGCGCCGCCCACGCCGGTGTCCGGCGCGCCGGGAAGCCCGCCGCGGGTGTCGCTGACGCTCAATTTCATCAGGCCGCCGAGCGCGACGAGGTTGCCGTCGGAGACGCGCACGATGGTGTCGGACTCGCTCACGTCGCTGCGCGCGAGCGGCAGGTTCAATTCGCCCGCGGTGCCGAGCGTGATCACCTTGTTGTCGGTGCTCACCTGGCTCACCGACGGATGGATGTGCAGGATCACCTGGTTGTTGTCGTCGATCTGCGGCGTGACGTCGAGGACGATCCCCGAGAAGAACGGCTGCACCGTCACGCTGGGAATCGGCGTCGCGGCGAGCGCGCCCGCGGTGGTGGCCGTGACCGTGGAGGTCGAAGTGATGTTCGTGACGAAGAACTCGTCCGTGCCGACCTTGAGCACCGCCTTCTGGTTGTTGAGCGTCGCGATGCGCGGGCTCGAAAGGACCTGGACGTTGCCCTGCGTCTGCAGGAACTGGAGCAGCGCGGCGAAATCGCGCACGCGCACCGCGAGGCCGAACAACCCGGCGCTCGGGTTGCCGGAGAGCAGCGCCGCTTCCGCGATGGAGGTTCCCGCGCCGGTGACCGGCGTGCTGAGCGAGCCCCCGGGCACCGCGGTCAGCCCGCGGCTCACGAGCGCATTGGGCGCCGTGGCAATCTGCGTCTGCGAGGCGACCTGCCCCGCCGCAACATGACTGTTGAGGAGCGCCCAGTTGATGCCCGACTGGTACGAGTCGCTCAGCGTGACCTGGATGATCTTCGCCTCGAGCATCACCTGCCGCTCCACGGATAGCTGTGTCTCGCGGAGGTAGTTCTCCACGGCGCGGAGCTCGGAAGGCATCGCGCGGACCAGCACCACGCCCGCCTGCGGCGTTATGACGACGCTGCGGCCTTCGGCGCTGCCCACGATGGTCGTGAGCGCGGCCCGCAGGTCCGCCCAGAAATCGCTCTCCTGGCGCGTGGAGACGCGGCTGCTCTCCAGGGCGCGCGAGGCGGTGTAGGGCGTGCCCGCGGTGGGCGCGCTGCTCGCGAGGCCGGGCGTGCCGCCGCCGCTCGCGACGTCCGACACGGCGCTCGATTGCACCCGGATGTCGCTCGTGCCGCGGCGCTGCCCGGTCATGTAGTTGACGCGGAAGAAGCGCGTCTGCAGCCCGGCCGACTTGACGAAGATGCGGTTGCCTTCGACGCGGAAGTCGTAGCCGTAGAGGTCGCGGATCGATTCGAGCGCCTCGCGCAGCGTCACGTCCTTGAGGTTCACGGTGATGCTGCCGCTCATGCCCGGCTCGAGGAGCATGCTGTAGCGCGTGCCGGAGACAAGCGCGCTGAACACCTGCTGGGCCGGGGCGTTGTTCACGGACAGGTCGAAGCGCTGGTCGATCGGCTGCCCGCGCACCGAGGGCATCTCCATGCGAAGCGGCGGCAGCAGCGCGGACTCCACCGCCGAGGGCGTGGGCTGCTGCTTGCGCGGCGCGTTCGCATCGACTTCGCTCAGGACGCGCGGATCCACGCCAACCGGGCGCGGCGGCGGCGCGGCGCAACCGGCGAGGACGGCTCCAGCGATGAGGGCGAAGCGCCAGCGCCGGCTCATTTGCCGCGCCTTTCCACGGGCTTGCGCTCGACGCCGCCGAGGAGCTTGAGCACCTCCGTGCGGTCCGGATACTTGAGGACCACCTCGCCGTCCGAGATGGCGGCGAGCGTCGCCTCTCCCACGCGCCCGCCAAGCGGCACCACGGCGCCGTTGATCACGGCGAGCTTGCGCCCCGGCGAGATCAGCACGCTCTGCAGCACCGTGCTCGGCGCCTCGGCCTCGCCCTGCCCTTCGGGCGCGGCGACCATGCTCGGCGGCCGCGTCGGATCGGAAATTCCCTGTCCCAGCGCGGCCTGCGTCGCGGCGCTCCAGCCCAGAAGCGCTGCCACCACGCAGGCCGGAAGGGAGTTCATACCACCATCCATGCGCGGTTCAGGCTCACGGTGTAGACGACGAGCTTCAGCGTGACCGTCGGGTACTCCGCGACGCTCAGCTCCATGCTGCCCCAGTACATCTGCGCCGAGATTTTCTCGAGCGCGGTGAGGTAGGAGAGCAGGTCGAGGTAGGTGCCGTTCAGCGTCAGCTCGAGCCCATGGCGATAGATCAGCTTGTCGGCGCCGGCTTTCGACTCGGCCAGCGGCGCCGCGGGCAGCGTCTTGAGGTCCATCAGGCGAAGCCTGCGGTTCTGCCCGAGCACTTCCTCGAGCACCGCGCGCATCTGGTCCGGCGAGGTGAATTTCTTCTGCTCCTCGGCGATCGCGGCATTGAGCTGCCCGAGCTCGGCCTGCAGCGCGTCGATGCGCTTGCGCGCCTCGATGTTCGGATCCTCGCGCCGCGCGAGCGCCAGCTTCTGCAGCTCCGCCTGCAGCTTCGTGCTCTGCTCCTGGCGCTCGACCTGCTGCGCGGAAAGGCGGCGCTGCTCGCGCAGCTCGGGCTCGATGAACAGGCTGTGCATCACCGTGATCAGGACGAGCGCCGCGGCGGCGAACATCATCACGCGCTCGCGCAGCGTGGCGGCGTCGATGCGCGCGGCGTAGCGCGTCCAGAGCTCCTTCATGAAGCCGCCTTCTTTTTTTGCTCCGCCTCGGGCTTCGCCGGCTCTTCCGGCCGGCGCGGCGCGCGCAGGCTGAACTCGACGAAGCGCAAGGGTGCCTGCTCGGTCCCGGGCCGCACGCCCGGCTGCCCGGGCGTGACGTTGGCACGCGGCTCCTGCACCGCATTGAGCGAAAGCTCGGTGACGCTGCGGCCCCGCATCACGTCTTCATTGTTCAGGGCCCTGAGATACGCCGGCACCAGCTCGGGACGGAGCACGCGCCCGCGCACCTGGAGCTCGTTCTCGTCGCCGCCGATCGCGAGGCCGGTCAGCCAGACGCCGTCGGTCCGCTGTCGCGCGAAGGCGGCGAGGTAGCGCGAGAAGCCTTCCACGTTGCCGAGAGCGCCGGTGCGCAGGCTCGACAGCAGGTCGCGACGCGTCTTGGCCTGCGACTCCAGGCGGACCAGCTCATCGGCGAGCGAGCCGTTGCGTCCCTGTCCCTGCTCCTTCGCAAGGAGAGCGAGCTGCGCCTGCTGGCCTTCGAGCTGCCGTTGCGCTTGCGCGTCGAGCGCCGCCAGCGCACGCACCCTGTAGCCTGTATAGCCGGCAACGACGAGCGTGCCGATTGCGATGAAGCCGAGAGCCTGCGCCATCGCGAGCGCCGAGAAGGGCTTCTTCTGCTTGCGGAAAGCCTCGTTGTAGAGGTTGATCTGCTGGCTCAATGCCGCTCCTGGCGCAGCGATGCGCCCACGAGGTGGAACAGGCGCCACTGCGCCGCCGCGTCGAATCCCTGCGCAGGGCTCACCTTCAGCCGCTCCGCAAGATCCGCCCGCTCCACCGCCATGTCGAAGTTCGCCTTGAGGAATTCTTCCAGGCCGGTCGCCTGCGGCTCGGGTCCGAGGACGAGCTTCGCCACGCTCAGCCCGTGCTGGCGGTCGAAGTGATCGAAGGTGCGCTGCAGCTCGACCTGGATGCGCTCGAACACCTCCTGGCGCGCCTCGGCCGGCCGCTTCGCGATGTGCTCAATGCCGATGTCGAGCCGGCGCACGAGGTAGAGCTCCGCGTCGTAGTTGATGGTCAGCAGCCCCGACTCCTGCTCGAGGAAGAGCAGCGCCGTGCCGCGCTTCTCCGGCTCGTAGAGCGCGGCGATGTTTCGCTGCGCGGTCTCCGGGATGTCGATCACTTCGAGCGGTATGCGCGCCGCCTCGAAGCGCTGGATGCGCTGCTGGATGACCTCGTTCTTGGCCGCGACGGCGAACATCGAGTGGCCCCGCCCGGACGCGCCGCCCTGCGGCGGCGGGATGTCGAGCACGTCGAGCGTCGCTTCGTCGACCTGGTAGTCGATCATGTCCTTGATGCGCCAGCGCAGCGCGCTCTTCAGCTCGGCCGCGGGCACGGCCGGCGCCTCGACCATCAGGATCTGGTACTCGCCGGGATGCAGCAGCGTCGCGCACTGGTAGCGCTCGAAGCGCTTCTCTTTCGCGACGCGATCGAGCCCGGCCTGGGGCGGCCGCAGCGGCAAGGTGCTCCAGCCATCGATGAGCGACGGCGCGCCCGGCGCGGCTCGGCCATGCACGTACCTCAACTCCTCGGGCGACTCATCGATCACCAGCCAGCCCTGTTCCTTTTTTTGTAAGCGCGAAAACCACTTCATGCGCCTTGTCTCCGGCCAGCACGAATTCGGTCGAAGTTATCGCAATAAATATATGTTGTCAAATGGATTTTTGCCTTTTTCCGTACCTGAGATTTGAAGGGAAAACCCGATCGCCCGGAGGATGTCCGGATTCGCCTGTGTCATCGCAAATGATTGATACAAAATGACTTTCCTGACATTTGCGGACGGGCCTGGAGCGCGGCGCCGCGTGCCGGCGGCTACTAAATGTAGTGCGGAGCCACCCCTGAAGAGCGATATCTAGCGCTAATAGTTTTCGCGCTGGAAGATGAACGAACGCGGTTGGGCGCCGTAGACGCCGAAGGCCGCGCGCGCTTTCGGATCCTGGTCGTAGGTCGTCACGCCGTTCCACGCACCTTGCAGGTAGCTCTTGGCCGCGGCGCCGAGGTTGGCGGTGACGACGACGCTGCCGGTGTGCGTGGAACTGGAAGGTGCCGTGAGGTACATCCTCCCGATGCCGGCGCTGAAGCTGATCGTCGGTGGCGCGTCGCTCGTGACGCTGGTGTCACCCGAGGCGAGCGGCGCCGTGTACGGTCCCAATCCGATATCGGTGGTCTGCAGCGTGGTGCAGCCGTCGAGCGTATTGGTCGTGAACGCGTTCGAGCTCGACTGCCAGTACTCGGTGCTGATCGGAATCGGCAGGCGCAGGTTGGTCGGCCCGGAAGCGCCTTGCAGCCTCAGCCGGCCGAAGCGCCACTTGGTCGACGTGCCGATCTGCACGTGGTCGTTGCCCGGTGTCCCGTCCGTGTCGACGTTGAAATCCGTGTTGACCATCGTCACTCCGTCCGCATCGGTTGGAGCGATCGCGATCTGCGTCGCGTCGTAGGGCCCGTCCGGACTCGTCGCGCGCGCGATGGATATCGTCGCGCCCAGCGTCAGCGTGCCGCTCGACCACGAGGCGGAAATCCCGCTCGAGCCGATCCGGCCGCTCGCGATGTTCGTGCCGCTGCCGCCGGTATCGTGCGCCGCGAACCCGAAGCTGCCGCTCGACCCGTCGAGCTTCTCGTACGAGCCAGCGTAGTTCTGCGTCGTCGTATTGCCGGAGTTCTGAGCGACCAGCGTGATCGTGCTGAACGTGGCGCTCTGCCCCATGTACGAGAACGCCCCCGAAGCGCACTTCTGGGCGACCGTGCCCGCGGAGGTGAAGTGAAAATGGTCGGGGATGAAACGGCCGAAGCCGCTGCTTCCCGTAGTCTGCGTGACGGCGGCGCTGCCGATCTTGCAGCCGTACTGGCCGCCCACCAGGGACGTCGAGAACTGGTTCACCCCGGAGTTGATGCAGTCGCTCGCCTGATCGACCGAAGTGAAGCTCGTGTCGGTGACGGCATTGGCGTTGAGGCCGAAGTTGCCGACCTCGCTGTAGGTGAAGGCGTTGCCCACCGCGGTCGCCACTCCGGCAGATGTCGAGGCGGCACCAAAGGTGCCGCTTAGGGTGCCCGCCGTCGCTGTCCCGGTGACCTTGCTATTGTCGACGCTCGGCATTCCGTCGTAGTTCGACGTGGTAGTGGCCGTAAGGTTGAAATTCGCGCCGGTCGCGCCGGCCTTGAATGTCGGCGTTCCCGACGTGCCAGTGTTCGTCGCATTGCTCGAAGTGATGGTGAACGAAGCGGGCCGGATCGAGAAGTTGTCCAGCGAGCAAGTCGTAATGATCGGCGACGCGGTTGGATACTGGATCCGCACGCGGACATCTCTATACGCGGACGTGATGTTCATGGCGGTGCCGATCGTCGCCCGACCGTTCACAAGCGTGACGCTCTGCGAGCTGCTGATGGAGGCCACGGTTACGCCAGGGCAGTTCTGGCCGCCGGTGGAGCCCGTCACCAGGTCGACCTGCACGGCCTTGCCGTTGAAGGCAGTCGCTTTGGCGCCGGCGTTGACCGCGACGACGTCGAACGTGAAGTTGGCCCCGGCGAGCTTCGTGAACAACTGCCCGGTGATGGCGGTTGCGCCGGTGCTCGTCTCGAACGCATTGAAGCTCGCGGGCGCGAAATCAACGGTCGCGGTCTGCGTGATCACCACGCCTTCCGACGTCGCGGTATAGACCACGGTCTCGATCGTCGCGTCCTTCACCGTAAACGTTGCGACGCCGCTGCCGTTCGTCGTTGCCGGGCTCCCGGTGATGGTCGAGCTGCCGGAGCCTGCCGCGAGCGTGACGGTCTTGCCGGAAAGCAGGTTGCCCGCAGGATCCTTCAAGGTGACGGTGATCGTCGACGTGCTGCTGTTGTCGGCGGGCACGACGGTCGGGCTCGCGACCACCGTCGACGTGGACCCGCTCGGCCGCCTGCCGATGACGAAGATGCCGAAGTTCGCGCCGGCAATGCCGGTCGCGGCAGCGGAGGTGCTCGTCGGAACGCCCGACAAGGTCGGTAGCGTCCACGTGCAATTGGGTGAGCACGAGGTACCGCGGGCGATCACATAGTTCGATGCGAACGCCGCGTTGTCGTTGTCGCCGGCGAGATAAGTAAAGGTCGGCGCGTAACTGCCGGTGGTAGCGAGCGTGCTTCCGGCCGGCAGGGAAAACGTCCAGTAGCGCGTCACGTTTGCGCTTGGATTGACCGGGATGTTGGTATCCGTGTAATCCGCCTGCGTGACGCTGCCAGTAAGCCGACCGCCGGTAAGGCCCACCGTGAATGCGATCGTCGCCGGCGAGTAATCGGTCGCGGGAGTTGCTCCGTTCGTGTCGCCCAATGGATAGGTGCAGGTCGAAGCGCCGTTCGGAAAAGTGAGCTGCAGATTGCCGCTGATATGACCGGTGGTGCGCGTGATGGTGGCGACCGTGCAATTGCCCGTCAGGATCAACTGGTTCGCGCCGGTCGTGATGACTGAGTTGGTGAGGGTCAGCGCCCCGGCCGCGGTCCCGCCGATCGTCTCGTCCTGCGAAAGGGAAACCCCGACCGTGTTGCTTGCCGTGACGTTGAAGAAAGTGGTGCCGGTCGATCCGCCGATCGTCTGCACGGCGGTGCCGCTGAAAGTCACCCTGCCCGCGCGCGCGTTGAAATTGGTGCCGTTGTTCGTGAAGTCGCCTTTTGCCGTGAGACCGAAATTGCTCGCAGAAACGTCAAGCGTCCCGGCTGAAATGGTGAGGTCGCCGGCGACGGTCGTTGCCGCGCCGAGCGTCCCCGTCGCGCCGGACTTGTTGATGATCAGATTGCCGTAGGTGGGCGTGCCCGATACCGTCTGCGCACCGGTGGACTTGTAGATCACCGTGCTCGCCACGTCGAGCGTGATGTGCGCGGCCGTGAACGTTGCCGGGAAAGTGGTGTTGTTGGCGCCGCTCCCGAGGCTGAGAGTCGTATTCGGGTCCAGCGTCAGGGTGCCCGTCCCGTTGCCGGTGATCTGATTGCCGTTGTCGTCGAGCGTCCCGCAATTCGTGACCGTGGGAGGGTTAGGGCATCCGCCCGGCGCGCTGACCGTAAGGTTGCCGGCGATGTCGATGTCTTCCGGGCCGGACGTTGCGCCGATCTTTCCGGTCACGCCGGTGTTGACCGGCGCGAAGGTGAAGTTCCTGAACCCATCGCCCCCGCTCGCCAAGAACGCTTTTGACGTCAGGGTCACTGTGCCGTTCGCGGCGGTCGCGGGTTCGAAGGAAACGGTCGACGTATTGGACGTGAACGTGCCGTTTGTGTCGATGCTGAACAGCGCGCCCAGGCTTCCATCTCCGGTCAGGTGTACCGTCGAGGCGCGGGCACGGAAAGTATTGGTCGAGCTCGCCGCACCGACTCCCACAGACAAGTAGTCCGTTGTAAAGGTGAAGTTGCTGGCAGTGGTGTCGAGAAGCGCCCCGCAACTGCCGCTCGCCTTGACGGTGGTGGTGCCGCCGACAACCATCGCGGCGCTCAGGTTGACGGTCAAGACCTGCGTGCCGCCGCAGCTGTTGATGATGTCCCAGTTGTGAAGGACGCTAACGCCGCTTCCCACGACCCAGGTTCGCGCAGCGCCGATCGTAGGCTTGTATTCGAGGTCGTAGAACGCGGCAGTACCCGTTACCACTGGATTGAGCGCGGCATTGCGCTGGACGCTGACTTTGGAGTTCCATAGCGCCGGATTCGCGTTGGTCCCCGCCGCGAACGTGCCGTTCACCGTCATGAGGGGCGCCGCCCCTCCGCTGGCCCCCAGCGTGAGCGTGCGAGTGTTGTCGTCGAACGTCAGCGTCCGGTTCGCGTTGATGGTGATCGTGTCGACCGATGGGGACGTGTTCAGCGTCACGTTGTGGGCAATGACGACCGAGTCTCCCGTGGTCGGCGAATGCCCGCAGGTCCACGTTTGCGCCGTCCAGTTGCCATTGACGCTCGTGGTACAGGTTGCAGCCCACAGGTCGGGCGCCCGGCAGACAAGCAGGGCGAGCGCGGCAAAGAGAAACGCGCGGTGCGCCATGGAAGTCATTTTATGGGCGCGCTGAAGGCGCTGCCGCGCAATTGTCCGCATTGCGGCGGTGAGAAAGTGCAAGAACCGGCGATTCGTCGCCGGCCGCCTGCCGTTCGTCGGATCGCTCGTCACTGCGTGAGCGTGGCGGTGACTTCCCGGTCCACGTAGGTGGACGACGTCGTACCGGCGTTGGGGCACGGCGAGCTGTTGCAGGCGTTCGAAGTCAGCGTGTAGACCACGACGTTGCCCGTGCCTTCGGTCAGGGTCGTCGTGCCGCAGGTAACCGTGGCGGAGAAGGCGGCGAGCGTTGTGCCGGCGAACGTCAACGTCGTGCTGGCGGGGCAGTTTCCGCTGTTCCTGAGCACCTGCCAGGCACCCCACTGAATCCCCGCCCGCGCCGCCTGCAGGGCTCGCGCCGACTGCACATCGTCGACGGTGGTGGCTCCCTGAACCGTCGACTGAGTCGCCATGTAGCCGATGAAAGCGCCTACGACGACGAGCAGGAACACGCCCGCCATGATGAGGAATCCGCGCTGTGCGCGAACGCGTGGCGGTCTACGGGACATTGGACACATGCACGGTCTGGTAAAGCGTTACCGTTTCGGGATTGTTTTTGTAGTCACGGGTGGTAATGCTGAGCGACAGTGTGACGAGTCCGTCGGCTTGGCCAATCGTGCTGTACGTGAAGGCACAATCCGAGACGTTCGAGGCGAGCAAGGCGGGGCTGCCGTCCGGGGCGGACGCGGGCGGCGGCGTCTGCTGCGCCGAATTGATCGTGTATTTCCAATACCGCGTCAGGGTGTTCGTCGTGGTCGGATCGCACGCATAGGTGACCGGGCCTTCGATGACCTGGAATCGCTGGGACGGCGATTCATAGACGAAATTGTTTCCCGCGGAGAATTCAATCCGCGTCTGGCCGGCCTCGGTGTCGTCGACGGCGGTGATCTTGGCGTTGTTGCCGTGGCCCAGGCCCGTCTGATAGGCATCGGCGTCCGATGTGGCGGGCTGCAGGTTGAACACCACGACGTAGTCCGTGGTCGTGCTGATCTGCGATGCGTTCTGCACTTTGCCGATCGACTTGAAGCATTTCTCGTTCGCCGTCCCGAACACGAGCATGTTGTGATCGATGGCGCCGTCGCCCGTGTCGCACGTGCTTCCCGTGCTGCCCGTGTCGGAGCGATAGCGCCCCCCGGTGCGCATGAGCAGCATCTCGACGTAGTGCTTGTCGGCGCTGACGCGCACGCTGTTCGGCAGTGCATAGCGCAGGTCCCGCGCCATGCGCCTGAGCGCGGTGTCGGCAACGTCGGTCATTTCCGCCCTGCGCCGGGCGTCCGAATACGACAGCATCGGCGTGACGAAGGAGACCATCAGGGAACCAAGGATCGCAGTGAGCAGAATGACGATGATGAGCTCCACGAGCGTCACGCCGCGGCTGCGCTGGAATCCACGCTGTGCGCCGCAACTCATGGCGCCGTATTGGGCGCGTAGCGCGCCCGGTAACCTTCGAGCGTGACGGCGTTGCCGTTCGGCGGCGTGACGGTGACGCTGATCTTCACCGCATCATCGCTTACGGCAGTGCCACCGATGAACGTCGTCCCGACCCGGGTGACCGCGACGCTTGCGGAATAATTCTCTAGCCCGGTTGGGAGAACCTGGTTCCCGGCGATATCGCGGATACCGCCGGACGGAATCGCCCCGCTGCCCGCCACCATCGTGAATCCGTTGTAGTCGCTGACATTGTCGAATGGCCCGGTACCAAGCGTAGGCCAGTAGCGGTTTTCGCCGCTTTCCGGACCGAGGTTGACGCCCGCCTCCTCAGAACCAGCCGTACCGCCTGAGCAACCGGCAGCGCTCGTTGCCGTCGGCGCGTTGGGATCATCGGGGTCGCAGAAAGTGAACGGCATGAGCTCCACCTCCTCGAGCAACGACTCGGCGACGGCGAGCGCCTGCTTCGACTGCAGCGGATCCGCGCTGTACCGCGTGAATTGGTTCATGGCGAGGATCAGGGCGCCGAACGCGATGCCGACGAGGACGATGAACATCACCAGCTCGACCAGCGTGAATCCGCGGGCGTCGGCGGTGCGCTTCATCAATGCACGAACCCCGTTTGCGGCTCGATGGCGATGCTGCGCGTCGCGCCCGAAACGGACAGCGTGATCGCGCTCGTCGCTACGGTGCTTCCGGCTGTGAGCGTCGGCCGGCCAAGGGTGTCGAAGTAAAACGCGCTGGAAAGCGTCGGCGCAGCGGCCGCAGTGACCTTGAACCAGTCCGCCGCGGTCGGCGGCTTGATGACGTGGCTGGTGCACGCACTGTCGTAGCAGAGCCGGACGTCGTTCCCGGAGGTGTCTACATAGACGTTGCGCCGCTGAGCTACCGCCAGCTTCTGGGCGTAGCGAACCGCGGACTTCGCTTCGTCCGTGGATCCTTCAGTCGTGAAATCGCTGACGTTGATGCGGTTGTAGACGATCGCGCTCAGGATGCCGGCGATCACGATCACGGTCACGAGCTCCACGAGCGTGAAGCCGCCGGGTTTGGAGATGGTCATGCCTTGCCCGCCACGCAAGCGAAAAAGGGGGCCATGCCCCCTTTGTTCGCCGCATCGAAACGCGCTATCCCGAGCAGTAGGACGTGATGTCCGCCTGCGCACTGAGGCCCGACGTGCCGTAACGGACCTCGACTGTATTTGCCTGGCACGAGACGTTCACGGACAGCACGATGTTCGTGTCGAGCGTGAGTCCGCCCGTGACGCTCGAGAACTTGGCTTTCCCTGTGCCCGCGACGAGGTTTTTGGAATAGGCGAGTACCGCCGCACCTATGAGCGCGGACTTTCCGCTGTTCGCGGCCGCCTGCTTGGAATCGGAATCCAGGCTGACGAATTTGGGAAGCGCAACCGCCGCCAGGACCCCGAGGATGATGATGACGACGACGAGCTCGATGAGCGTGAAGCCCTTGTGCCTCACCGAAATAGCGATCGCCCTGCGCTTCACGCCGTATCCCTGGTGCGTGAAACGTGTCAGCCGGAACAGAAGGAGGTGATGTCAGCCTGAGCGCTGATTCCGGCCGTGCCGTATCGAACCTCGACTGAATTGGCTTGGCACGACGTATTGACCGACAGGACGACGTTCGTATCGAGGGTCAGCCCGCCGGTGATGCTGGAGAACGTCGCCTTGCCGCCGCCCGAGACAGAATTTTTGGAATACGCGAGCACGGCCGCGCCCTGCAATGCCGCCTTCCCGCCATTGACGACGGCTTGCTTCGCATCGGTGTCAAGGCTCACGAACTTCGGCAGCGCGACCGCCGCCAGGATCCCGAGGATCGTGATGACCACGACGAGCTCGATGAGCGTGAAGCCCTGCTGTCTCGCTGAAAGCCGTTGTGCCTTGCAATCCATGCGCCTCCCTTAGGCGGCAAAAATCAGCCGGAACAAAAGGCCGTGATGTCGGCCTGGGCCGTAATGCTCGTGCCCGAATACATCACCACGACCGGATTTGCGGAGCAGTTCGTCACGAGAGAAAGCACGATGTTCGTGTCGAGCGTCAAGCCACCCGTGATGCTGGCGAAATTCGCCTTGCCTGACCCGTTCGCCGAGTTCTTGGAGTAGGCCAGCACGGCGGCACCGAGAAGAGCCGCCTTGCCGCCGTTGACGACCGCCTGCTTCGCATCGGTGTCGAGGCTGACGAACTTTGGCAGCGCAACCGCGGCCAGGATGCCGAGGATCGTAATGACGACCACAAGCTCGATGAGGGTAAAACCCTGCTGCCTGGCCGATACTCGCTCGCTCTTTTTTCTCATGATTTCTCCCTTATGCCGCGGCGCTCACCCCGAGCAAAATGCCGTCAGGTCGGCCTGTGCCGTAATACCGGAGGTGCCGTACTGGATCTCGACAGGCCCGGCGGAGCAGTTCGACACTGAGAGCACGATGTTCGTATCCAAGGTCAGACCTGCGGTGATGCTGCCGAAGTTCGGTTTCCCGCTGCTGGTTGCGCTATTTTTCGAATAAGCGAGCACCGCCGCACCTTGCAGGGCCGCTTTGCCGCCATTCACCACCGATTGCTTCGCGTCGGTGTCCAAGCTCACGAATTTGGGAAGGGCAATGGCAGCCAGGATGCCGAGAATCGTTATGACGACGACGAGCTCGATGAGCGTGAAGCCTTGCCGCCGACTAGAAAGTACTTTTTGATTCATTCCCAACCCCTTGGTAGATTGGCAAAAACCCCTACCTTGAGGCCATTGTAGGTTAAGAAAAGCACCCTTGTCGAGGATTTTATGCCCCCGCGTCGCCGCACCAGGGACAAATCCGTCACGCCGCAAACACTTTAACGTCCGGCGGCCTTCCCTCAGCAGCCCGAAACATCGAGCGTGATTGTGGGGGCAGTGTTGACCGCGACGGCTTGGGTATAGACCACGCGACAGTTGGGCACCGTGCCGCCTTGGACATCCATGTTCAGCGTCGGCCCGGAAACGCTGACCGTCAGGCCGTCCGCCGAGGGATTGATCTGTGCCGCCAGGATGATTCCGCCGGGCGACCCGGTATTCGCGTCGGCGGTGGGGTACCCGTTGGCCATGTTGACGGTGGCGCCCTCCATGATCAGGGTTCCGCCGGTGGGCGTGCAGGTGCCCCCGACATTGGCGATGCAGCCGGCGTGGGCGATCGCCGAGGCCGAGCGAATCGCCCCGAACATCGCCTGCGTCTTCGACACGCGGGCCTGGGTCTGCATGGCGATGAAACGGGGCAGCGCGGTTGCGGCGAGGATGCCGACGATGGCGATCACCACGACCAGCTCGATGAGGGTGAAACCGCTGCTTTTTCTTCTACCCACGAATTCCCTTCCTGCCCAACAGGCTACCACAGGCCCGAATTTCATTTTGGCGGCTCGAACCACCGGTAAGGCTGAACCAGCTCGAAGCGCACCCATTGCGGGCGGGACCTGCCGCCGGGCTGCCCTGCCTGGCTCACCACTACCACGCGCCATGCGACACGCGGCCGCGCCCCGCTTTCGCTGACGAAATTTGATGTCAGCGCGGGGAAATACACGAGCTCGCGCTTCTCCCTGTTGAAGAACCAGCGGCCCGGGGGAACTGCAGCCTCCGCCGCGCTCGGGCCGGCGCCCGCATAGCCGGCGAGCTGCATATCGACCGCCACGACCGGATTCGCGCCGTCCATGCGCCCGATCTCGTCGTTTCGGTTCGCAAGCATCAGCTCGGCCGCCCGGAGCCGCAGCGCCCATCCGATCTCGCGCGAGACCTGCTCCATCGAGGTCTTTTCGGCTGTTTCGCGGTAGAAATCGACGCGCTCCAGCAGGACCAGCATCACAACGCCGATCAGCGCGACCGAGATGAGGAATTCAAGAACGCCGTAGCCGCGGCAGGCTGCCTTCACACTCTTCCGGCGGCCGCGCGCCCGAGGTCCCACATCGGCAGGAAGACTCCAAGGGCAAGGATGAGCACCATGACGCCAAGGACGACCAGAAGGATCGGCTCGATCTGGGCGGAAAGCGTGCGCACCTCGTACTCGACCTCGCGCTCGTAGAGCTCCGCCACCTCCCGGAGGAGCTCGTCCAGCTCGCCGGTCTCGTCACCGACGGCGATCATCTGCAGCACGATGGGCGTGAAAATGCCCGCGCTTGCCGCGGTCCGCAGCACGCTTTCGCCTCGCTCCACGCCGTCGCGCATCTGCGCGATGCGCTCCCCGAGATAGACGTTGTCGACGACCTGGGAGACGGTCGTGAGGGCCTGTACCGCGGGGACGCCGCTCTGCAGCGCCAGGGCGAAGGTGCGGGCGAAGCGCGCCAGCGTGGCCTTGAGGATGATCTTTCCCGCGATCGGCAGCTGCAGCTTGTACCGGTCCCACTGGTACCGGCCCGGTCCGGTGCGGATGTACCCACGCACCAGAACCGCGGCGAGCACCACGCCGCCGAGCAGCAGCGGCCACTCCGCGACCATGAAGTTCGAAAATCCGATGAGCACGCGCGTCATGAGCGGCAGCTCGGCCTTGAACCCGGCGAAGACGCGCGCGAATGCGGGAATGACGAACAGGTTGATGACGACGAGGG
>DASRFY010000163.1:0-52399 GCA_035651315.1 Burkholderiales bacterium | reverse complement strand
AGCGCATCGCAGCCGCTCGTTCAAGCTCTCGAACGACCCGTTGTTCATCGAGAAGGTGCGCGACGTGGTGGGGCTGTACCTGAACCCGCCGGATCATGCGCTGGTGCTGTGCGTGGACGAGAAGAGCCAGATCCAGGCCTTGGAGCGCACTCAGCCGGTGCTGCCCATGGGGCTTGGTTACCTCGAAGGTCTTACCCACGACTATTACCGGCACGGCACCACGACGCTGTTTGCCGCGCTCGATGTGGCAAACGGCACGGTGATCACTCAGTGCAAGCCGCGCCATCGCCATCAGGAGTTCCTCGCGTTCCTGCGTCATGTGCAAGCCAACGTCCCGGCCCGCCTCGATGTGCACCTCATCGTCGATAACTACGGCACCCACAAGCACGCCAAGGTCAAAGCCTGGCTTGCACGCCGACCGCGGTTTCATCTGCACTACACGCCCACTTACGCCTCCTGGCTCAATCAGGTCGAGCGCTGGTTTGGGCTGATCACCCAACGCACGATCCGCCGCGGCTCGTTGCGCTCCGTCACCGAACTCAAGCGCAAGATCAACGAGTTTGTCGAACACTACAACCAGCATCCCAGCGCGTTCATGTGGACCGCCACCGCCGAGTCCATCCTCACCAAGCTTGAGCGACTCTGCAAAGTTATCAACGGAACGGCACACTAGCCGCCTCTGCTCGGCTGGTACCCGTGCTCTTTCATATAGAGCGAGAGCACGGCATCCATCGAGGCGGCATGGTTGGTGAACCACTGCGCCACCGCCGCAGCGAGGAACTGGACGAGGTCGACGCCGCCTTCGCCGGCCGCCACCCTCCGGCGCACTTCGTGCGCGATCTCCAGCACCGTGGCGTGCTCGTCTCGGTGACACTGCGCGGCGGCGTAGGCGAGATCTTCCATCCAGCGGCTCTCCTGCCCGAAATGCGCTTCGGTGTGGGCAAGAAACGCGTCGAGATGGGCAAGCGCCCGTTCCGGCGTCGTCGCGTCGAGCGCATTGAGCAGCTCGACGAACTCGCGGTGGGTATCGTCGATGACCGCGTCGCCGATGGCGAGCGCCTCCGACCAGTCGAGGACGGACATGGCAGGTTCCTGCGCGTTACGAATGCGCGCAGTGTACCGCTTCGGCGCCGGCCATTCCCGTTGGCGACCTGCCGGACCTTTCGTCGGTCGCCGATTACCGTCCCCGAGTCGCCGTTCACCGCCCCGCCGGACATAAGTCCGGCGAGGCCGCAGCCCTCTCCAGATAGGCGATGAGGTCGGCGCGCTCCTGCCTGTCCGCGATGCCGGCGTAGCCCATCGCGGTGCCGGGCACCATCTTCATCGGATTGGCGAGAAAGCGGTCGAGCGTGCTCTCCGTCCAGACGATGCCGGAACGCTTCATCGCCGGCGAGTATGCGAATCCCGGCACGCTACCCGCCTTGCGGCCGATCAGCCCGCAGTGGTGCGGGCCGGTCCGGTCGTAGGCGAGCGCATGACAGGCGATGCAGCGCGAATAGATCTCCTCTCCTTTCTTCGGATCGCCGGCCGCCTGTGCGCAAACAACCGGGAGCAGCAGCAATGCGACGACCGGCCCCCAAGCGCTTGCCTTCATCACGCTGCCCGTCACGCAACGAATGCCGCCGGGACCGGATCCTCGCCCAGCACCTGGCGCAGCACCGCCCAGTGCATCGCTTCGTCGCCGAGAATGCTGGCCGCGGCCTTGGCGAGGTCGCGGTTGCCGAACACCGGCACCGCGCCGAGATAGGCGCTCACTGCGCCCTTCTCCAGCCCGGCGGCAAAGCGCAGCACGTCCGCCTCGCTCTTCAGTTGCTCGACCGGGAACGCATATTTCGCTTTCGGCGCGCCGGCAACGCCGCCGAGCTTTGCGATGGTTTTCGCGAGCAGGTCGGCGTGCGCCTTGTGGTGGCCCTGGAACTGCAGTGCGACCTTGAGCGCACCCTGGCTCAGGAGCCCGCTCTCGGCGCCGACCTGATAGGCGGCGATGCCCTCGTGCTCCGCCGACAACGCGGTGTTGAGCACCGAGATGTCGCTCTCGGAACTGCCCTTTTGCGCAGCCGCCAGCGGCTCGCAGCCGGCGAGCAGCGCGACCGCGGTGGCGGAGAGCATCGCACCGGAGGCGCCGACGAAGGCGCGCCGTGCGCGGTCTGCCGGCTGCGCGGGCGACGCGGATTGGATGCGGGAGAATTCGAAGAAATAGGACATGACTTGCCCCTCCTCATGGTTCAGGTTGCGGATCATTGGGAGCCGGCCGCGGCCGGCGGGAAAGCGCCGTCCGTCAGCCGGAGGGCGGGAACGGCGAACTTCGCAGCCGCGACAGCACCGCGTGGACGATGCGGTCGCAGCGGCTGCCGGCGAAGGCGAACGCCTGGTCGAGTGCGGCGTCGATCTCGCGGGCGAGCGACTCGCGCAGCAGGCCGCGCGCGCGGAAGAAACGCGTGCGCACGGTGGCTTCCGGGATGCCGAGGCAGGCCGCGGTCTCTTCCACTGACAGCTCCTCGACTGCGCGCAGCACGAACACGGTCCGGAACTGCTCCGGCAGGCAGTCGATGCGCTTCTCGATCAGGGCGCGGGTTTGCGCACGCATGGCGGCGGTCTCCGGCTGGCCGCGGTCCGCGTCGCGCGTGTCGAGTTGCGGCAATTCGCCGTCCGCGTCGGCCGCATCCTCGAACGGGATGACGATGCCGGCGCGGCGCCGGCTCCGCAGGCGCCCGAACGCCTCGTTCAATACAATGCGGGTAAGCCAGGTGGACAGTCGCGCCTCGCCGCGGAAGCTGCCGATGCGCCGGAACGCCAGCAGATAGGCGCACTGCAGCGCGTCCTCGGCCTCGGCGTCGTCCTTCAGTACGCTGCGCGCGGCGCGGAACAGCATGCGGTTGTGCCGGCGCATCAGCGCCTCGAAGGCGCGCTCGCTGCCTTCGCGCACCGCGCTCGCCAGCTCCGCGTCGGAAGCGGCGGTGAAATCCGGATGGGTGTTCGGCTGCTGCATGGCGGTTCCCGCAGGTATTCTCGCCCCATTGGATGCCGACGGGAGCTAGCGCGTTCCGGGATTCGGCGCTGTCCTGCGTCCTTCGTCGTCTTCCGACGACGGCGCGGCCCCATGAGGCAGCGGGAGAAATTCCTGGTGCGGGCGGCCACCGCCCAAGGTAAAGTGCCCGCTTCCGCCCAACATTATGTACAGCCGCCTCATCGAGAGGTCCAGCGACAACAAGAGCCTCGGCCGATGATCCGGGAATTCCTCGCCAGAACCTTCTACCACCCGACGCTGAAACAGCTCGGGCCCGGGCTCATCACCGGCGCCGCCGACGACGACCCGAGCGGGATCGCGACCTACTCCCAGGCCGGGGCGCAGTTCGGGCTGGGCATGCTGTGGACGGTGGTGTTCACCTTTCCGCTCATGGTCGGCATCCAGATGGTCAGCGCGCGCATCGGCCGCGTCACCGGCGAAGGGCTGGCGGCCAACATCCGCCGCCTCTATCCGCGGCCGCTGCTGCTGTTCATCGTCGGGCTGCTGCTCACCGCGAATACCATCAACATCGCCGCCGACCTCGCCGCCATGGGCGAAGCGCTGCAACTGGTGACCGGCGGCGGCGAGCACGGCCACGCGCTCGTGTTCGGGATGGCCTGCCTGCTGCTGCAGGTGTTCATGCCTTACGAGCGCTACGTGCGCGTCCTGAAGTGGCTGACGCTCACGCTGCTCGCCTACGTCGTGGTGGTGTTCACCGTGCACGTGCCCTGGGTGAAGGTCATCCGTCACAGCGTGCTGCCGGGCGTGTCGCTCGACGCCGACAGCTTCGCGGTGATCGTCGCGGTGTTCGGCACCACCATCAGTCCCTACCTTTTCTTCTGGCAGGCCTCCCAGGAGTGCGAGGAAATGCGCGCCGACCCGAACGGTGCGGCGCTGCGCGAGTCGCGGGAAGACGCGCGCCGGCACCTAGAGCGCATCAAGACCGACACCTACATCGGCATGGGGTTTTCGAACCTGATCGCGTTCTTCATCATCTTGTCGGCCGCGCTCACCCTGAACGTCGCCGGCGTGACCGAGATCCGCACCGCCTCGGACGCCGCGCAGGCGCTGCGCCCGATCGCGGGCGACTTCGCCTTCCTGATGTTCAGCCTCGGCATCATCGGCACCGGCATGCTGGCGGTGCCGGTGCTGGCCGGTTCCGCCGCCTACGCCGCAGCGGAGGCCTTCGGCTGGCGCCAGGGCCTGGATCGAAAATGGTTCGAGGCGAAGGAGTTCTACGGCATCATCGCGCTCGCCACCATCGGCGGCGCGGCGCTCGATTTCACGCCGGTCGACCCGTTCAAGGCGCTGCTGTGGAGCGCGATGCTTAACGGCGTGATCGCGGTGCCGATCATGGTGGTGATGATGCTGATGGTGGCGCGGCGCGACGTGATGGGGCCGTTCGTCGTCACCCGCCGGTTGAAGATCCTCGGCTGGGTCTCCACCGCAGTGATGGCCGCGGCGGTGGCGGCGATGTTCGCCACGATGTAGCGGCTGGACCGCTGGCGGCCGAGTCTGCACGGGGGAAACCGCGTCGTAAAAAGGGCCGCCCGCTTGGGCGGCCCTAACCGGATGCTGCCCGATATCGAGCCAGGCTCGATCGCTCACATCCCGGTTGCGGCCAGCCAGCCGCCGATGTTGCCTTCGTAGCGCTCGCGCAGCACCACCACCGGGCCGTAACAGGCGGAGGGCAGCGAAAGCTTGACGTCGATCCGCGCATCTCCGCTCTTGCCGAGCGGCACCGGATCTGCCTGCGCTGCTACCGCCGCACCGTTCGGGCCGTTGCAGACTACCGCCGCGGCCACGGCGTCCACACCGTCCGGCGTGCCGTTGAACTTCCCGACCGACTCGTCGTTCAGGACCAGACCCCGGACTTCGACGCGCAGCCTGCCGTCCGAGGCAAGGTGCACATGGCCGGATTTCAGTTTCCAGATCTTGCCGCAGGACTTCACGTCCCCGATCGCGGTGCCGTTGGACGGACACGCGGCCAGATCCGCGTTCAGGCCGCCGGCCGATGCGGCGCCGGTCAATCCGAGGAATATCGTCGCTGCGAGCAATTTCGGTGCGAAGCGTTTTGAGCATGTCATGGCGTTTCCTTCCTCCGAGAAAAGATGATGTGGGGTGGACGCTGCGCCGGCGCGGCTGCAGCGTCCATCGTGTTCGTGCATCGGCGTCTATGACGAATATTCGATCACATGGCGTTGCCCTCCCTGACGGCGTTATCGGGAATCGCTGCTCCGCCCCGGGACGACATCTCTTCGAGCTTCGCCCGGCGCGTGCGGACTGCGCCGGGCACGACATCCTCGGCGGAATCTGCACAGCCCACGATAGAACGGCGAGCGGGCGAGTTCTGTTGAAGATGACGGAAGGCGCGTGTGTGAAATTCACGCTGCCTGCCTTCGGGCCCGTCCGTGACCTTCGATTGCGCCGCCGCGTGCCGGCCCGAAAGAATGTGCGATTTCGCACACCACGGCTGTGCGATATGGCAAAGCAGCGCCACGGCGCCGCAGGCAGACTGCCGATGACCGCAGCGCCACTGCGGTCCGGGGCGTTTACCGTCTCGGGCCGCGCAGCGCAGGGGCGCTTGCGGCCCTTCCGCGACGGCACCACAAGGAGAGCAGGCAATGGACAAGACGGTTCGAATGACCGAGGCGCTGTACGGCTACCTCCTCGATCATTCGCTGCGCGAACCGGACGTCTTGCGCCTGCTGCGCGAGGAGAACGACCGGCACCCGCATGCCGAGCTGCAAATCGCCCCGGAGCAGGGGCAGTTCCTGCAACTGCTCACGCTTGCCTTCGGTTTCACGCGCGCCATCGAAGTCGGCGTATTCACCGGCTATTCCAGCCTCGCGGTCGCGCTCGCCATGCCCGCTAACGGCCGGATCATCGCCTGCGACGTGAACGAGGAATGGACCGCGACCGCGCGCCGCTACTGGTTGCTGGGCGGCGTCGCCCAGAAGATCGACCTGAGGATCGCGCCGGCGCTGGACACGCTGGACGCATTGATCGCGGACGGGCAGTCCGGCAGGCACGACTTCGTATTCATCGACGCCGACAAGCAGAATTACGCCCGGTATTACGAGCGCGCGGTGGAACTGGTGCGGCCCGGCGGTCTGATCGCGATCGACAACACACTCTGGTACGGCCACGTCGCCGATCCCGCGAAACAGGACGACGACACGCGCGCGATCCGTGCCTTGAACCGCAGGGTGATGCAGGATCCGCGCGTCTGCCTGTCGCTGCTGCCCGTGGCGGACGGCATGACGCTCGCACTGAAGCTCGACTGAGGCCGCGGTGACGGGCCCGCGGTCTGCATCACGATCTCGTCGCGGCGCGCGTTACCCGGCATTGAAAACGAAAGCGGCGCCCGAAGCGCCGCTTTCCACCGGCTCTGCAGCCCGCGCTCAGCGGGGATAGGCGCCCGGCTTCGCCGCCCAGGCGAGGTAGGCGGCCTTCTGCCGCTGGACGCCCACCCGCGCCGTAAGCTCGTCCCACTGCCTCGCGAGGTCGTCGAGGATCGACTTCGGATCCTCGCCCGCCCACAGGCGGCTGAAGCCCATGCGCAGCACTTCCTCGTACTTGTCGGTCTGGATGAGCGAGAGATCGAACAGTCCCGTCTCGGAGGCCGCCTTCAGCGTGGCGAGGTAGAACTTCGCGTCCGGCCAGCGCGCGAGATATTCCGGGTTCGCGTAGTGCGAGGTGCGGAAGGGGTCGCGAAGCGTGTACGGAAGCTGCACCCTCTTGATGCTGATCTCCTCGCTGTTCAGCCACTGGATGAAGAGGTAGGCCGCGTCCTTGTTCCTGCTGTTGGAGGAGACGGAAAGCGCATGGCCGATGGCGAGTTCCGGATGCCCTCCCGGCGGCAGCGCGTAGCCTACCTTGCCCGCCACCTTCGACTTCGGCACGAAGGCGAGCGCCTTGTCGTCGGTGCCGTAGCCCGCGGTCCATCTACCGACCGGCGGCCAGGAGATGGTCATCGCGCAGTTGCCGTTCTGGAACACCGCAAGGTTCTCGGTGAAGTTGAATTTCTCCACGCCAGGCGGCATGAAGCGGTTCTCTGCGCGCATCTCGGCGAGCACTTTGGCGCCCACCGGGCTGTTGATGGTCGCCTGCATGGTGTCGGAGTCAAAGAAGCGCCCGCCTTCGTTGCGGAACCGCTCCTGGAACATGTATTGCGCGAAGGCCGGATCGCGCACCGCGCACGCGCCGTATACGCCCGAGGGCTTCAGACGCTCGGTGAGGAAGCTGCCGATGTCATCGAACTGCTTCCAGGTCCTGGGCGGAGCCAGATCGTAGCCGAAGCGCGACCGGAACGCGGTCCGGGTCTCGGGCTCGGCAAAGAGATCCTTGCGGTAATACAGGATCAGCACGTCGCCGTCGTCCGGCAGCGCATAGATGCTGCCGTTGGCGGTCGTCCAGTTGTCGCGGAAGGTAGGCGCGATCTTCTGCAGTTCATCGCGGTAGCCGTACCTGTCCACCCAGGCGTCGAGCGGCGCCAACGCGCCGGCCTGAGCGAGATCCGGCATCCACGAGGGAACGACGTCGACCACGTCGAAGGCGCCGGTGCCGCTGCGGTATTCGAGCATGATCTTGGAAAAGACCTCGGCAAGCGGGACCTCGACAACCCGGACCTTGATGCCGGTCAGGTTCTGCCAGAGCGGACCGGAGAAGTTGATCGGGTCGAGCGCCTGCAGCCCGGCCTGCCACTCGACGGTGAGCGTGGTGCCGGCGTACTTCTTGGCAGCTTCCACCGCACGCTCGGCGGCGCTCTGGGCCGCCCCCACGGCCGGCCACACGGCGGCGCAGAACGATAACGCAATCAGAAACGGGCTGCGGATCTTCGCCGCTGACCATCCGGAGACCGTACGCATCTCTTCCATTGATGTACCTCCCCGCACATCACATAGGAAACGATCCACACGAGCACGATGGCGTGACATCTGCCGCCGCGACACGATTCTATTCCCAGTCGGCGACCGTATCCATTGCAACGCCGAGCCCGGGCGAAGACCCGGATTGCCGCACCGCAAGCGGCGCGGTTCCCGGATGCGTAGGGCGACCCGCCTCGCGGAGTCGGGGGCGTTTCCTTGACGCCACCCTGGCGCATACCTACTATCACCCGGCGCCCAGCAGGTTCATCGATCGGAGAGGCGACCGATGCAATGTCCGCAGTGCGGCAAGGAAAATCCCGCGCAGGCGAGGTTCTGCCTGGAATGCGGCGCCGGACTGACCGTCGCATGCGGCAAATGCGGCGCCGAGCTTCCCGTCGACGCTCGCTTCTGCCTTGCCTGCGGCCAGCCGTTGCGCGTTGCCGCGCCCGCCGCACCGGCCTCACCCGAGCGCTACACGCCGCGCCACCTGGCGGAGAAGATCCTCACCGCACGCGGCATGCTCGAGGGCGAGCGCAAGCAGGTAACCGTCCTTTTTGCCGATCTGAAGAGCTCGCTGGAACTGCTTGCCGATCGCGACCCGGAAGAGGCGCGCAGGATCATCGACCCGGTGCTCGAGCGGCTGATGGAGGCGGTGCATCGCTACGAGGGCACCGTGAATCAGATCATGGGCGACGGCATCATGGCGCTGTTCGGCGCGCCGCTCGCCCACGAAGACCACGCGGTGCGCGCCTGTTATGCTGCGCTCGCCATGCAGGCGGCGATCAAGCGCTACAGCCGGGAGTTGCGCCAATCGCAGGGCGTGGAGGTCGACATCCGCGTCGGCCTGAATTCCGGCGACGTGGTGGTGCGCACCATCGGTAACGACCTGTCGATGGAATACACCGCGGTCGGTCAGACGACGCACCTCGCCGCGCGCATGGAACAGCTCGCCACGCCGGGGACGGTCCGTCTCACCGCGGAGACGCTGCGCATGGCCGAAGGCTTCGTGCAGGTGCAGCCGCTCGGGGCGGTGCCGGTCAAGGGCCTTGCCGAGCCGGTCGAAGTCTATGAGCTGACGGGCACTCTCGCCACCCGCACCCGGATGCAGGCTGCGGCGGCGCGTGGACTCACCCGCTTCGTCGGCCGGCAGACCGAGTTGCGGCTGCTCGGCGAAGCGCTTGGACACGCGGATGCGGGGCACGGGCAACTGGTCGCGCTGGTCGGCGAAGCCGGCGTCGGAAAGTCCCGCCTGGTCTGGGAATTCACCCATTCTCACCGGACGCAGGGCTGGCTCGTGCTGGAGGCGGGCTCGGTGTCCTATGGCAAGGCGACCGCGTACCAACCGCTGATCGACCTGCTCAAGGTCTATTTCGACGTGGAGGAACCGGACGATGCCCGCCGTATCCGGGAAAAGGTGACCGGCAAGCTGCTCACGCTCGACAAAAGCCTGGAGCCCACGCTCGCCTCGCTGCTCGCCCTGCTCGGCGTACCGGTCGAGGACACGGAATGGCAGCATCTGCACCCGTCGCAGCGTCGCGCCCGGACGCTGGATGCATGCAAGCGACTGCTGTTGCGCGAAAGCCAGGCGCAGCCGGTGCTGGCAGTGTTCGAGGACTTGCACTGGGTGGACGAGGAGACGCAGGCTTTCCTCGACAGCCTCGTCGAGAGCCTGCCGACGGCGCGCCTGCTGCTGCTCGTCAACTACCGCCCGGAATACGGCCACGGCTGGGGCGGCAAGACCTTCTTCCGGCTGCTGCGCATCGACCCGCTGCCGGCAGAGAGCGCGGAGGCTTTGCTCGACGGGCTGCTGGGCGAGGATGCGCAGCTTCGACCGCTGCGCGCGCTGCTGATCTCCCGCACCGAGGGCAATCCGTTCTTCCTCGAAGAGAGCGTGCGCACCCTGGTAGAGACTGGCGTGCTGGTGGGCGACCGCGGCGGCTACCGACTTGTCAGCTCGACCTCGAGCATCCAGGTCCCGGGACGCGTGCAGTCGGTGATTGCGGCGCGGATAGACCGTCTTGCCCCGCAGCACAAGCAGCTGCTGCAAACCGCGGCCGTGATCGGCAAAGACGTGCCCTACGCGCTGCTGCAGGCGGTCGCCGACATGCCGGAAGTGGAGTTGAGGCGCGCGCTGACCACGCTCCAGGCGGCGGAATTCCTCTACGAGACGGCGCTGTTCCCCGATCCCGAATACACGTTCAAGCACGCGCTCACGCACGAAGTGGCGTACGCCAGCATCCTCCAGGATCGCAGGCGGGTAACGCACGCGCGCATCGCCGAGGCAATGGAAGAGGTATACCGCGCGCGGCTGCCGGAATACGCCGAACGGCTGGGCCAGCACGCGATCCGCGGCGAGCTTTGGCAGAAGGCATACGCCCACCTCAGGCAGGCGGGGGCAAAGGCGCTCGCGGGGTCGGCGAACGCCGAGGCGATCAGGTGCTACGAACAGGCGCTGGTTGCGCTGGCGCATCTGCCCCAGTCGCCACCGGTGCTGGAACAGGCGATCGACCTGCGCATCGAGCTGCGCAGCGCGTTGCACCCGCTGGGGCATTTAGAGCGCGTCTCCGACATGCTCCGCCAGGCGGAGCGCCTCGCCGAGACGCTCGGCGACCGCAGACGCCAGGGCAAGGTGCTTTCCTACCTCGCCCAGGCATTCAGGCTGGCTGGGGACTACTCGCGTGCCATCGACGCCGGCGAGCGCGCGGTGCGCATCGCAGACGCCTTCGGGGACCCGAGCATCGAGGCGCCGGCGAATTTCCACCTCGGGCAGGCGTTCTTTCAGTTGGGCGACTATGCCTGCGCGGCCGATTATCACTGGCGCAACATCCGGACGCTGGACGGAGACGCCGCGCGGGACCGGTTGGGCATGGCCGGTTTCCCGGTCGTGTTCTCCCGCGGCCACCTGTCCTGGTCGCTCGCCGAGCTTGGGCGGTTCGCAGAAGGCATCAGCGCATGGCAGCAGGCAATGCAGCTCGCCGACGAGGTAAAGCATCCGTTCAGCCAGGCCTTTGCTCGCTATTGCGGCGGTTTCCTCTACTTGCGCAAGGGAGAGGTCGACCGCGCGGTCTCTCAGCTCGAACCCGGCCTGGCGATGTGCCGGTCGATGCACGTTCGGCTGGAACTGCCATTCGTGGCCGCTTTTCTGGGCGTGGCATACGCGTTGCAGGGCCGGCTCGCGGAAGGAGTCAAGATGGTCGAGGACGCGGTCGAGGAAGCGACTGCGCTGAAGATCATGTCGGGGCTGTCTTGGCTGACCGGGTTGCTGGCATATTCCCACCTCATCGCCGGTCGGACCGCGCGCGCGGCGGAACACGTCAAGCGCGCCCACGAGCTGGCGCAGAAGTACGCGGAACGCGGGTGGATCGCGTGGACCGCGTATCTGGACGGCCAGATTCGCCTTGCCGATGGAGCGGGGTCGGAGGATGCGGCCCGGAGCGCGCTGGAGCAGGCAATGGATCAGGCGCAAAGCCTGCAAATGCGGCCGCTGCACGCGCGCTGCCATCTCGCTCTTGGCGAGCTGTATCAGCGCGCCGGCGACGGCGACCACGCCCGCACCCATCTGAGCGAGGCGCTGTCGCAGTTTCGCGAAATGCAGATGCCCTTGTGGCTGCAGAAGGCGGAAGCGGCGTTTGCGGAACTGCACTCGACCGTCTGAGCGCGCCGGGGCACGCGGGCGCTACCAGCTCGACGGAATTTTCTTGCGGATGGCGATGCGCCCGTTGCCGACCTCGATGTATCCGCCTTGCGCGAGGTCATGCATGATGCGGCTCACCATTTCCCGCGAGGCGCCGATCCGGTTGGCGAGATCCTGCTGGGTATGGCGCTGCTCGATCACCAGTACACCGTCCCTTTCCGCGGCCAGCGAATAGAGCGTCTTCACCAGGCGGCCGAAGACGTCCAGCAGCGCCAGCGTGCGTACGTTCTCGGTCAGCGTGCGCACCCGCAGCGCGAGCCCCTTGAGCAGGGCAAGCGCAATCTCCGGCCGGGCGGCAAGCGCCTCGCGCAACTGCGCTTTGGAAACGATCAACAGCTTGCAAGGCTCGAGCGCGGCGACCGAGGCGGAGCGCGGCGCCCCGTCGAAAAGCGCGAGGTCGCCGAAATACTCGCCGGGGCCTTGCGTGGAGAGCACGACCTCCTTGCCGGTGTCGTCGCTCAAATAGGCCTTCACCGAGCCCGACTGGATGACGAACAGCGAGTTCCCTTCGTCTCCCTCGTTGACGATGATCGCGCCCCTGGGATAGCTGCGCACCGCCGCCCGCTCGGTCAGAAAGCGTATGTCCTCGTCCGACAGGTTCTCGAATATCGCGATGCCTTTGAGCATGGGGCCGCCTCGAGCTTCCCGCGCCACCGCCGGGGCACGCAGACTATGCCGCAAGAAAGTCGGCGGCAGCAAGTGCAGCGCGACGCGTGCTTTTCACACATTCCGGCTGTGGCGTGCGTCGCCGCCGCGCCCGCCCAGTCGCCCGCAGAATAATGGCGACTCTCTCTGCCTGCAGTTGCAGGCCTTGGGGCACGCCGCGCACGTGCCCCCGCTTTTTGCACGAATGGACGACTGCCTTCGCTTTCCGAGGAGTCGGGCGCCGCGCTCGGCTCCGCTGTATTTGTCTGCGCCCTCGCAGCGCGGGCGTCTGGGCCGGGAACCGCCGCGCGGGCAGCGCGGCGCCGGACAGCACTCAAGCAGTCAGAGGAATTCCGGACAGGGATGCGGAGCGTGTGCCCGGCAACGGGCGATTATCCGTCGCGTGATAGGTGAACACCGCAGAGAATTTCACCGCCTCGGTGCGGTTGCGTCCAGCGGCATGCAACAGCCGGCAATGAAAGAAAAGCACGTCCCCCGGATCGAGTTCCACCGCCACGCGCCGCGCGATGAGCGCGTGGTTCTCCTCGAGGTCTTCGCGAAAGAAGATCCGGTCGTCGAAGCGGCTGCGTTCCAGTTGCATCGCGTGCGAGCCCGGCACCACCCACAGGCAGCCGTTGTCGTCGCGCTCCCGTCCCAGCGCGAGCCACGCCGAGACCAGCTCCGCGCGCTCGAAGGACCAGTAGCGGATATCCTGGTGCCAGCCGGTGAGGCTGCCGAAGCGCGGGTGCTTGGTCATCACGCAGTTGTGGTGCGCCTGGGAAAGCACGACCTCGCCGCCGAGTAGCTGCCGCAGCGGCGCGGCGAGCGCGGCCGACGCGGCCCAGTCGCGCAGCGCCGCGTCGCGCGAGTATGCCCGCAGCAGGCGCCGCACCGTGCGGCCGCCTTCGGCCTCGCGCGAGGCCGGCGCGCCGGGATAACCCAGGTCGGCTTCGTACTCGATGGGCTGCACCTGCGCGGCGAGATGCGCCTGCGCAACCGCCAGCATGCGGCTGCGCAACGGCGCCGGCGCGAGCCCGCGGGCGATCGCGAAACCGTCAGCGCGAAAGCGCCGTATCTCGTCGGGAGTGAGCAACCGATCCAAGGCAATCAGTTCCGGCGAAGTCTTTCGGTCGCGGCGGGTGGCCGAATGCATGATGTCCGCGGAGCGGAGCCTTCGAGGCCGGTCACCAATCAACGGTCGCCGATTACCGCTCTAATCCAGCACATGCGACACCAGCCCGTCCGCGAGCTTGGGCTCGAACCAGGTCGATTTCGGCGGCATGATCCGGTTCGCGTCGGCCACCGCCATCAGATCTTCCATGCGGGTGGGAAACAGCGAGAAGGCGCACGCCATCTTGCCGCTGTCGACGAGCTTCTCCAGCTCGGCGAGCCCGCGGATGCCGCCGACGAAATCGACGCGTTTGTCGCGCCGCGCGTCGGCGATGCCGAGCAGCGGCGCGAGCAGGTTGTCCGCGAGCAGCCGCACATCCAGCCGCGCCACCGGGTCGTGCGCGGGAACGAGTTCCGGCTTGATCGCGAGCCGGTACCAGGCGCCGGGGAAATACAGGCCGAATTCGCCGGGTTTCGCCGGCTCCACCGCCGCGCCGCTCGCCGCGATCGAGAAGGCGCGCCCCGCTTTCGAGAGAAACTCCTCGCGGGTCATGCCGCTCAGGTCCGCCACCACGCGGTTGTAGGGCAGGATCCGGAGCTGGCGATGCGAAAAGGCCACCGCCAGAAAGTAGTTGTACTCCTCCTCGCCGGTGTGCCGCGGATTGGCGCGCCGCCGCGCCGCCGCGACCCGCGACGCCGCCGCCGAGCGATGGTGGCCGTCGGCGATGTAGAGCGCGGGCATCGCGTCGAAGGCGCGCGTGATCCGCTCGACGAGCGCGGGATCGCGGACCGCCCACAGCGTGTGACGCACCCCGGTGTCGGCCACCACGTCGCAATCCGGCGCGCCTCGTGAGATCCCGGCGAGGACGGCGTCGAGTTCGGGCGCCGGCGGATAGGCGAGCAGCACCGGCCCGGTTTGCGCGTTGAGCGCCTCGATCTGGCGCACGCGGTCGTCCTCCTTGTCGGGGTGGGTGTGCTCGTGCCTGCGGATGCGGTTCGCGTCGTAGTCCGCCACCGACGCCGCAACCGCGACGCCGGTCTGGACGTGTCCGCCCATGATCAAACGGTACGCGTAATAGCAGGCCCGCTCGTCGCGCTTCAATACTCCCGCCGCGAGCATGCCGCGCAGGTTCTCCGCCGCCTTGGCGTAGACCTGCGGCGAGCAGGGATCGCTGTCCACGGGCAGGTCGATCTCGGGCCTCGAGATACGCAGGAAGCTGAAGGGCTTGCCTGCGGCGCGGCTTCGCGCCTCCTCGGCGGAGAGCACGTCGTACGGCGGAGCGGCGACTTCGGCGGCATAAGCGGGCGCCGGGCGCAGGCCGGCAAAGGGGCGAACCAGATGCACTTCGACTTCCGGGCGGAAAAGCGGCGATTCTACCGGCAAACGCCGGTGCGACTAGGCGCCTTGCTCTCCACGCTTGCCCACGGGGACGAGATGCGGCGCGCGGCGACCCTTCAGCCACGCGGTGAATTCCTCGCCCGGCATCGGCTGCGCGATGAGATAGCCCTGGACATCGTCGCAGCCCAGCTCGCGCAGGATGTCGCGCTGCTGTTCCGTCTCCACGCCTTCCGCGACTACCCGCATGCCGAGCGTGTGCGCGACGTTGATGATCGCGGCGGCGATCGTGTTGCGGCCCGGAAGCAGCGCGAGAGTGAACGTGCGATCGATCTTCACGCAGTGGACCGGAAGGTTGTGCAGCGAGGAAAGCGAGGAATAGCCGGTGCCGAAATCGTCGAGCGCGACCCGCACGCCCCGGGACGTCAAGCGCTCGAGCAGCGTGCGCGCCTCTTCCATGTCCTCGAACAGCAGGCTTTCCGTGATCTCCATCTCCAGGTCCTCGTGCGGCAGGCCGGAGGCCTCCAGCGCCAGCTCGACGTCCTCGGCCAGCTGCCCGCTGCGGAACTGCGCCGGCGAAATATTCACCGCAACCGACATCCGTCCCAGCCCGGCGGTGCGCCATTCCATCGCCTGGTGGCAGGCCTTGGCGAGCGCCAGCCTGCCGACATGCGAGATCAGTCCGGTTTCCTCCAGCACGGGCACGAAGTTCGCGGGCAAAACCAGTCCGCGCGTCGGGCTGCGCCAGCGCAACAGCCCTTCGGCGGCGATGATCCGGCCGCTGGAAAGCTCGACCTGCGGCTGATAGAACAGCTCGAATTCCTCTCGCTCGAGCGCCCGGCGCAGCTCGGCGCCGAGTTCCAGCCGCTCCACGGCGCGGGTGTTCATGTCCTCGGAGTAGAAGCACACGCGCGGGCCGCCGCTCTGCTTCGCCTGGTACATGGCGAGATCGGCGTGCTTGATCATGGTTCCGGAGTCGTGCGCATCGCGAGGGAACAGGGATATGCCCACGCTGCCGCCGATGTACAGCTCGTGGCCGTCCAGCTCGAACGGCCGTTCCAGCGCATGAACGAGCTTGCTCGCCAGCGTGGCGGCCGCGTCCTGATTCGGCAGCCGCTGCGCGATCACCAGGAATTCGTCTCCGCCCAGGCGCCCGAACGTGTCTTCCTTGCGGCAGACTCCGCCGAGACGCGCCGCGACCCGCTTGAGCAGCTCGTCGCCCAGGCTGTGGCCGAGCGTGTCGTTGACGCCCTTGAACTGGTCGAGGTCGAGAAACAGCACCGCGACCAGCTCGCCGGCGCGCTGCGCCGTGCGAACCGCCTGATCGAGCCGATCCAGCAGCAGGGAACGGTTGGGCAGCCCGGTCAGCGGATCGTAGTTGGCGAGCCGCTGCAGCTCGTTCTGGGCGTGGATCGTGGCCGACAGATCGACGAAATAGCCCAGCGTGGCGCGGCCGTCCGGCATGTCGACCACCTCGTGCTCGACGCGAACATGGATCACGCCGCCGTCGTAGCGCGTGATGCGCCGGATCATCGAGGCGGGCACCGTCGTGTCACCACCCTCGCGGGCAAGGTAGCGCCGCTGCGCCGCCTGAGGGTCGTCCGCATCGAGCTCCCACAGCCGCATGCTCTTCGCCGTGCGCAGGTCGGGAAAGCCGAATATCTGCAGGAAGGCGTTGTTCGCATGCACGATCCTGCCTTCCCGAGAAAGCGTAATCCCGGCCGGCGAGCGCTCGACCAGAGTGCGGAACAGGGCTTCGGTCTTGCGCAGCAGCTCGTAGGGGCGCAGGAAGCTGGCGAAGAACAGGCCGTAGTACAGCACCCCGAAGGCGACCAGCTTGTAGGCGTGCCCCAGCGTGGTAAAGGCGTCGGTGTACTGGCGTGTCGCAATGTAGGAAAGCTGCGCCACCATTTCGACGCCGATCACGGCGCCGAGCGTTACCAGCCCCGGCGTGCGGTCGCCCGCCCCGACCCGGCTGCTCACGCGCAGCAGTGCCACCAGGCAGATCAGCAGGTTGAAGAAATTGTTGCCTTTTTCCTGCCACGCCGACCGCACCATCTGCTCGACCGGCGCCTGGAACCAGAACAGCGCGCCAACGTAGAGCGCAAGAAAGAGGATTGCAGCGGCGGCGTGCCGGTAGCGCACTCGCTGTGCGGTGAGCACGAACGCTGCGGTGAGCAGCGCCACGCAGGCCGCGCTCTCGTGCGCCCAGACGAAGATCCGTGTGCTCAGGATCTCCGGCGCCGGCGTCGCGATGCCGGCGTAGAACAGCAGGTGTGCGAGGTTGAGCAGCGTCGCGAGCAGGAAGCCCGCGCACAGAACCAGCCAGCGCGGGTCGCGTTGGCTGAACCACAGCCCGAAGCTGATCGAGACGATATGCGCCGAGACGACGATGATCGCCGCCTCGAGGATGCCATGCGCCAGCAGCCAGGCATCGAGCCGCCAGTGGAAGTTGAAGCCGCTGGCGACGAAGACCAGCAAGCTGGCGGCCGCAGCCGCCACTCCGAATACTGCACGGCGGATCTCTACCGCCCGCTGCTCCGCAGAGGAGACGGAACGATCCGGCGCCGCTGCCTTTGCGGCGGCGGAGACGGATCGAGTGTACAGACCTTCCGACACGATTCCTCGGGGGCGTGAACGGGCCCCTTGCGCGCATTATGCAAACAGCAGCGGCCGCGTCAATGATTTTGCATGAGACCGCACCGCGCGCGTCTCGTTCCGGGGAAGCTGTGCGGAACACGCACGACGCGCGGCTGCCTTTCAGTCGTAGATCGCCAGCTCGCGGCCACGCGTTTCCGGCAGCGCCGCCACCGCCACGACGACCAGCACGTACGCCACGCACGCGAACAGGCCGATTGCCGGCCCGAGACCGAAACGCGCGCTCAGGAATCCGACCAGCGCGGGGAACAGCGCGCCGACGCCGCGCCCGAAGTTGTAGCAGAAGCCCTGTCCCGAACCGCGGCAGCGGCTGGGGAACAATTCGGTGAAGAACGCGCCCACACCGCTGAAATTGCCCGACACGAAGAAGCCGAGCGGGAAACCCAGCGCGAGCATCTCGCGATCGCTGATCGGCAGCAGGGTATACGTCACCGCCACCGCCGCGGAGCAGGCGGCGAACAGGAAAAAGGTGTTGCGCCGCCCGATCCGGTCGGACAGCCAGGCGGCGGCAAGATAGCCAGCCAGCGCGCCGCCGATGATCACGATCAGGTATCCCCCGGTGTCCAGCACCGAGAGGCCGCGCACCGTCTTGAGATAAGTGGGCAGCCAGGTGGTCACCGCGTAGTAGCCGCCCTGCATGCCGGTTGCGACCAGGCTGGCGAGCACCGTGGTACGCAGCAGCTTCGGCGAGAAGATCTCGAGAAAGCCGTCGCCGGCCTGCCGCACCCGCGCGCGCGTGGCCTCGAACACCTCCGGCTCGCGCAGGTGCCGCCGGACGTAGACGATGAGCAGCGCCGGCAGGATGCCGGTCCAGAACAGCGCCCGCCAGGCGAGGTGCTCGGGAAGCAACGAGAAATAAACCGTGAACAGCAGCGCCGCCGCTCCCCATCCGATCGCCCAGCCGCTCTGCACCAGCCCTACCGCCCTGCCGCGGTGGCTGGCGCGGATGATCTCGCCGATCATCACCGAGCCGACCGCCCACTCGCCGCCGAAGCCGAAGCCCTGGAGGGTACGCACGATGATGAGTTGCTGGAAGGAGTCGGTGAGCCCGCCGGCGAAGGTGAACACGGCGAACCACGCGATCGTGATCTGCAGCACCCGCACCCGCCCGAAGCGATCCGCTGCCGCGCCGGCAATCCAGCCGCCGAAGGCGGAGGCGAGCAGAGCGGAGGTGGCGATCAACCCGGCCTGCCCGCGCGTCATGCCCCAGGCCGCGATCAGCGCGGGAATGACGAAGGTGTAGATCATGAAATCGAACGCATCGACCGCCCAGCCGCCGTAGGCGGCGATCAGCGTCTTGCGCTCCTGCGCGTTCAGTTCCTTCGTCCAGCCGAACATGCCGCCTCCGTATCGATGCGCCCGCGCCGGCGCGCGCGGCTCCGGTTCACTTCTGGACGGCCTGAATGAACGTATAGATGGTCCACAGCGTGTCGTCGTCGAGCACGCCCTTCCACGACGGCATGCCCTTGTCCACCCGTCCGTCGTGGACGGTCTTCCAGAACACCTCCGTCATCCGGTCCTCGTAGCGCAGCCGCAGGCGGCGCACGTCCCGAACCCGATCCGCGGTCTCGGCGTTCGGCGCGTGGCAGTGCGAGCAGTACTGGTTGAAAAGGCTCCGCCCCTGCTCGGCGCGCGCCGCGTCGCCCTGATGCGGATTCTTCAGCGCGCTTTCCCCGGCGCCCGCGGGCAACGCCAGCGCCGAAAGCAGGGCCAGCGCGACGCAGGACACTCGCGCGCAGCCTTCTCCCCGCCGGGAAACAGGGGCGGAATGAACGCTCCGCCCCTCAGGCACCGGGTCGTGTCCCCAAAGCCGGGCCGGGACTTCAGTTGCCCAGTTCGAACGCGAACACCGCCCCGCCCTCGGGACTCGCGGCGAAGATCTTTTCCCCGATCGGGCCGAGGAAAGACGGCGGCGTTTTCAGTCGGCCGGAGACGACCGCCACGTACTGCTTGCCGTCCACCTGGTAGGTCACGGGTCCTTGGCTGATGCCGGAGCCGGCATTGAACCGCCACAGCTCCTTGCCGGACCTCGCGTCGACCGCCTTGAACCAGCCGTTGATGTTGCCGTAGAACACCACCCCGCCGGCGGTGGAAAGCGCGCCGCCCATGTAGGGCAGCTCTTCCCGGATGCCCCAGACCTTCTGCTGCCGGACCGGGTCCCAGGCGATCATCTCGGACAAATGTCCTCCGGGACCGGACTTGGCCAGATCGAACTCGGAGGCAAGGTAGAACTTGCCGCGGGCGTACTCCTCCGTCTTGCCGGCCATGTCCATGCACAGGTTGAAGGACGGGATGTACACCAGCCCCGTTTGCGGGCTGTAGGACATCGGCTCCCAGTTCTTGCCGCCGAAGAGGTTCGGGCAGATGTTGCGCGCCCACTGGTTGAGTTTCGGGCGCTTGTCCGCGACCTCGATCGGTCGCCCCGTCTTCATGTCGATGCCGGTGGCCCAGTTAACCGGCACGAACGGCGCGGCCGAGATGAGCTTGCCGTTGGCGCGATCGAGCACGTAGAAGAAGCCATTACGGTCCGCCTTGAGTGCGGCGGATACCTTGCGGCCGCCGATGCTGAGGTCCGCGAGCAGCGCTTCGTTTACCCCGTCGTAATCCCAGGTATCGTAGGGCGTGGTCTGGTAGTACCACTTGATCTTGCCGCTGTCGACGTCGAGCGCGAGGGTGGAGGCGGTGTACAGGTTGGTGTATTGGCCGTAATCGCTGCTGTCCGGTCCGCGCACCGACGCGCCCCACGGGCCGGGATTGCTCGTCCCGACGTAGACGAGATTGAGCTTGGCGTCGTACGAGGCCGGCAACCAGGCCGAACCGCCGCCGCGTTTCCAGGAGTCCTCTTTCCAGCTCTCGTTGCCCGGCTCGCCGGGGCCCGGAACCGTGTAGGTCGTCCACACCGGCTCGCCGGTCGACTGCCGATAGGCGCTGATGGCGCCGCGAACGCCGTACTCGCCTCCGGCGAAGCCCGTGATCACGAGATCCTTGGCGATCGTCGGCGGCGAGGTGATGGCCGATCCCTGCGTATAGTCGACCACCTTCACCTTCCAGATCTCGCGGCCGGTACCCGCGTCGAGCGCCACCATGTGCCCGTCGAGGCGGGTCACGAAAACGCGCCCGTTCGCGTACGCAACGCCACGGTTGTCGTGGCCGCAGCACGCATACTGAAAGACGTCGGCGGGAATCTCCGGCTCGTACTTCCACTTGATCTTGCCGGTCCTCGCATCGAGCGCGTACACGTAACGCGGCCCGTCGGACGAGGTGACGTACATGGTGTCGCCGATCACCAGCGGTGTGGACTCCTGGGCTTCCAGCGTGCCGAGCTGCATCACCCAGGCGACTTTCAGCTTTTGCACGTTGCCGGCGTTGATCTGGGCGAGCGTGCTGTAGCGCGTGAGCGCGGCATCGCCTCCGTAAGTGGCCCATTCCTTTCCGGCCTGCGCCTGCGCGCCGCTCGCCTGGATCGCGAGCGCGGCAGCCGCCGCGGCAAAGGCGGTGAATCGAAGCATCCTCATGGTTCTTCCTCCCGATGTATTCGCGTGTCTGCGCCGACCACGCGGCGGGTGCGCGAGCACTCGGCAGCGCGCGGATCCGGGGCGCAGCGGCGCAGTCGAATTACATGCGCCGGCAACGACGGCTGTCAATCTGCGGCGCGGCATGCCCCGCCCATGCGGCGTTCGCGCCGCTGCGCAAGAGCAGGTTCAGGAAAGGCGAGGAAAGGAATCGGCCGATGAGCCGGCATCACCACCCGGGATGCCGGGCGCGCGCAACGGCCGGGGCGCAGGAGCGCCCCCGGCCGCAGGGAGTACTGCGAATGACGATTACTTGATGTGCCTGGAGACCAGCTTGGTCATCTCGAACATCGAGACCTGCTTCTTGCCGCCAAACACTTCCTGCAGCTTGTCGTCGGCGTTGATCATCCGCTTGTTCTTGCTGTCCTGCAGGCCATTGCGCTTGATGTAGCCCCAGAGCTTCTTGGTGATCTCGGTGCGCGGCATGGGGCTGCTGCCGATGACCGCGCCGAGCACTCCGTCCGGCATCATCGGCTTCATGAAGGCTGCGTTCGGCTTGCGCTTGGCGCCCGACTTCTTCTTTTTCGGCGCCGCTTTCTTGGCGGCCTTCCTGGCCGGGGCCTTTTTCGCCGCCGTCTTCTTGGTCTTCTTGGCCGGGGACTTCTTCGCGGACTTCTTCGCAGCCTTCTTCTTCGCAGTTGCCATATTCAATCTCCCATAAAGGTCGCCAAAAACGGATGCTGCTATCGACTTGCCGTACCACGGCATGCGGTGCAGAGAATGCACAGCGCCCACAGCGTTGTCAACATTTTTCTAGAGGGAAAATCGCTCGTGTGCGCTTGTTGCCGAAGTTGTCGCATCGAACCGACAAGAGTGAAATTCGACGCGCCGCGGGCATGCAAACTATATTCCACAGGCATCCGTGCACCCTCGACTTCGCGACGGCGGACTTCGGCTACGCGTTCTCGGCTTTCGCCGGCGGCGGGCTCGGCGCCCGGCTCGAGCAGCATCGAGCATTCGGCGCCGCGAACAGCCGACCGCCGCTCTAGGGACGTGCCGGTTGGCCGGCGCCCGGAGCGGCGGGCGTGGACGGCGCAGGCGGGAGCGCTTCGGATGCAGGCATCGGCGCGGATGCGCCTGGCGCAGCGGGTTCGGCCGACGCCGGCGGGCTTTCCGCCGCAGCAGCCCCGGCGACGGGCGGATTCTGCGCAGCAGGCGATACCGGCTGAGCCGTGCGCTGCGAGAGCTGCTGCTGCAGAAGCCGGACGCGGGAATCCAGATCGAGGTAGTAGTTCTTGAGGCGGGTCGAGGCTTCCGTCTGCGCCTGCTGCAGTTCCTCGAGCGACCCGCGCAACGATGCAGCGTCGCTCTGTACGCCGTCCAGCTGGCGCATCAACTGCAGCATCGCTTCCGAGCCGATCGCCGCGCGGGTTTCGTCCAGTTGTTTGCGCATCGTCGCGAGCTGGCGGCTGAGGGCATCGTCCGTCTCCTGACCCGTCTTCGCCCGTGCCTCGAGCGCCGCCGATTTGCGGCCCGCCTCTGCCAGGGCCTGCTCGACCGCGGCGAGGCGGCGGTTCGCATCGTTGAACGCGGCGCTGTTCTGCTCCAGCAGCCGCTGCTGCGCCTGCAGGCGAGACTCGAGGTCGTTGAGCCGGCGGCCCAGGTCGGCAAAAGCGGCACCGTTCTCCTCGAGCTGGCGGCGCTGCTCTTCGCGCGCCGCGACGAGGCTGGCAAGGAATTCCTTGGAAATCGACAGTGCATTGTCGGCCTGGCCCCGCGCCGCATCGGCGCGAGCCCGCGCCTCGGTCATGCCGATCTCAAGACCATGCACCGAGTCCCGCGCGCGCTTGAGGTCGCCGCGCAACTCGGCGACTGCCGCCTCGTTTCGGGCCAGCGCGGACTGCAACGAGCGCACCGCCTGACCCTGTTCGGCTGACTGGATTTCCGTCTGTCGCAACTGGTCCTGGGTGGCGCAGCCCGCCGCCGCAAGCGCGCAACCGAGCAGCGCGGCTGCGGCAAGCCCGCGCCGCATCGGACGCTCAGTAGACGATATCGGCGCGGCGGTTCTTACGATAGCTCTCCTCGTCCTTGCCGGTCGCGACCGGCTTCTCGGAACCGAAGCTGACGGTGTTGATCCGCTTGCCGTCGGCGCCGGCAATGACCAGCGCCCGCTTCACCGCCTCGGCACGGCGTGCGCCCAGCGCGAGGTTGTACTCGCGGCTGCCGCGCTCGTCGCAGTTGCCCTGGATTTCCACGCCGGTATCGGAATGCGACTTGAGATACGCCGCGTGTCCCGTCAGCATCGAATCGTAGTCGTCCTTGATCGTCGATCGATCGAAGTCGAAGTACACGCTGTTCTCGAGCGGCCGCTCGATGGCGGACTGCGTCTCGCCGGCGCTCGGCGGCTCGGCGGCCTTTGCCACGGTGGCGGGCTCGGGCGCCGGCTGCGACGTCTCGACGGGCGGGGCAGCGGGCGCGGCCGATTCCTGCGTTTGCGGCTGTGCCGCTCCTTCCGCTTGCTGCTTGGCAAGATCCTGCTCCGCGCGCAGCTTGGCGATCTGTGCCTCCTGCTCGGCGAGCTGGCTCTTCGCGCGCTCCACGTCTTCGCTCTTTGCCGCGCCGACCTCGGGCCAGCCTCCCGGCGCAGCCGCGGCAGTGCTCGCTGCCGCCTCGGGCTGTTGCGGGGCGCTTTGAGCGGGCGCTGCGGTCGTGTCGGAAGTCGAGGACGACGTCGCGGGAGCCGGCGCGGGGGCCGGGGTGGCGGGCGCCGGCGTCTTCGCCGCCTCGGAGATCGGAGCGGCTTCCTTCTCGGGCGCGAGCGACTCGGTGCCGGTGCTGCCCTTCTGCATCGTCGAGCACGCCGCAAGCGTCAGGCAGAGCAGCACAAAGCCGGACATGCTGCGTAGGGAAATCGCCGTGGGACGGTTCATGGTCGTGTACCTCCATATTCACGCCCGTCGACCGCGGGCGCAGTATGATCGTGTCAATTTGTTACGGCACCGCGTGCAGCGGCGGCGTCGTAAACCCGGCTGCGCGCGATGCTCTTCGCGCAAACCTTGCCGCGGAAAACGCCTCACGTCAACGCGCGTTGACAGATGCGGCGGATTCCGACGCCGGCGGCGAATTCGCGCGCGATCCGGCAGCGGGCTAAGCCGTTTCGGAAACGTAAGCGACCGCATCCAGCGCCACGCAGCCCTCGCCGAGCGCACCAACCAGCAGCGGGTTCACGTCCAGGCTGGTGACCCGCGCCTGCGGGTCCGCGATCAGCCGTCCGACCGCGACCACCGCGCGCACGACGGCGCCCACGTCGAGCGCCGGCTCGCCGCGCACGCCGGCGAACAGCGGCGCAATGCGCAGCCGGGTCAGCGCGCGCAATACGTCCTCCTCGTCGAAGGGCCACAGCAGTATCTGCGCATCGGGCATCGCCTCTACGTAGCTGCCGCCGTCGCCGACGATCACGACCGGGCCGAACGCAGGATCGATCCGCGCGCCCACCATCAGCTCGCGACGGCCGCGCGCCATGCGCGCGACCACTGCGCCGTCGAAAACGAAGCCGCGCGTCTCCAGGGCTTTTTTCACCTCCGCGAATGCGCGGCGCACCTGCGCCTTGTCCGACAGCGCCAGGCGAACGATGCCAAGCTCGCTCTTGTGCGCCACGTCCCGGGAGCAGCCCTTGATCGCCACCGGCGCGCCGAATGCGCTGAGCGCCTTCGCCGCCTGGTCGGCGGTGCGGCACAGGTGGTGCTCGATCACCGGCACCTCATAGCGCGCAGCGAGCGCAAGGCTGTCCGCTTCGTTGAGCATGCGCTCGGCGGCGGGAACCGGGCGCGCCGGCACCGGCGTTCCGGCATGGGTAGCGTTACGCATCAGCTCCATGTGCGAGAGGAACTGCGCCAGCGCGCCGACGGCGTCGACCTCGGTCTGGAAAACCGGCAGGCCCTCGGTCAGGAAGGGCGCTGCGACGGACGGTTGCGGAATCGCGATCGCGAGCGGTTTGCCGGTCTGGCGCTGAAATACCGCCGTGTCGCGGGCGAATGCTTCGACGTCGTAGCCTTGTCCCGCGACCGGGATGCCGATCATCACCGCGTCTGCCGAAGGATCGCGCGCGATCACCGGCAGGATGTCGGAGAACAACCGGCTGTTGGTCAGCAGCGCGGCGGTAATGTCCACCGGATTGGCGACCGTGGCGAAGCTGGGCAGGATCTGCTTGAGCCTGGCGCGCGTGTCCTCGGAAAGGTGCGCGATCGGCAGGCCCGCCTCGGTGGCGGCATCCGCCGCCATCACGCACACCGCGCCGGAATTGCTGATCACCACCAGCTTCTTGCCGCGCGGTCGCCAGCCCTTTAGATACAGCTCCGCGGCCTGGACCAGCTCGCGCGTGTTCTGCGCCCGCCAGATGCCGTGGCGCCTGAGAAAGGCATCCACTATGCGGTCCTCGTTCGCGAGCGCGCCGGTATGCGAGCGCGCCGCTTCCTGCCCGGCCGCGGTGCGCCCGGCCTTGAGCGCGATCACCGGCAGATTGCGCCCACGCGCCACGCCGGCGAGTTTCGCGAGCGCAGCCGCGTCCCGGATGTTTTCGAGGTAGAGCAGCAGCAGCTTGACTTCGGGATCCTCCGCCACCGCCGCGGCAAGCTCCATGGCAGTGACGTCGCAGTCGTTGCCGGTCGCGTGGGCATGGCGCACGCCCAGGCCGCGTGCGCGCAGCAGTCCGTACGGCACCACGCTCATCGCGCCGGACTGGCTCACGCAGGCGATCGGCCCGTCCATCGGCGGCGACTCGATGAACATCGTCGAAAAAGACAGCACCGCCCCGGTGCCGAAGTTGGCGAGCCCCTGCGAATTCGGCCCGATCAGCCGCATGCCGGCGGCGGCGGCGGCGGCGCGCATGCGCGCTTCTTTCGCCTTGCCCTCCGGCGTGCCGACCTCGCCGAAGCCCGAGGTCATCACCACCGCAACCTGCACGCCGATCTGGGCGCAGGTCTCCACCGCGTCCACCGCGGCGTCGTCGGGCACCGCGATGACGGCGGCTTCCGGCGTGTCCGCCAGGGCCCACAGGTCGGGGTAGGCCTTCACGCCTTGCACTTCCGGACGGTTGGGATTGATCGGATAGATTTGTCCCTGGTACCCGAAGCGCTGCAGGTAGTGGAGAGGGCGTCCGCCTATCTTGTCGGGATTGTCGGAAGCACCGACGATCGCCACCGACTTCGGGGCGAGCGCGGCGCGCAGCTTGTCGCGTTCAGTCATCGCTGGATCCGGATGCGGTCATTGCCGTGCAGAGGGCGGCAACGCGCGTGGCCCGGCGGACGCGGGCGCGCTGCCCGCAGACGGCCGGCTGGCGCCGGTAACGGGTCCGCGCGCCCCGCCTATTCTTGTCGGGATTGTCGGAAGCACCGACGATCGCCACCGACTTCGGGGCGAGCGCGGCATGCAGCTTGTCGCGGGTCGTCATTTCTTCTCCGCCTTCTCGAAATAGGGAACCAGCGTGCCGCCGAAGTCGACGAAGCGTGCCTGCACGCGTTCGCCGATGCGAAGCGTCCTGTCTCCGTGGGCCATCATGCGAAAGCCTTCCTCCGCGTCCACCAGCACGATCAGGTACGGCGCATACGGCCGCAGCGTCTCGGTCGGCGCGCGGTGGTTCAGGCTGGAAGCATAGACCGTACCGCGGCCCGAAGCTTGAACGGTCTGCGGGTCGAGGCGCCCGCAGCGCGGGCAGAACGCGCGCCGGAAATACCACGCCGCCCCGCAACCGCAGCGCTGATAGACGATTCCAGCCTCGCCTCGCGTCCAGTCGGCAAGATCGTGCCCGGTGCTCACGCCGCCTCCAGCACCAGCGACAGATGCGAGGACAGCACCCCGCCGTCGCCGTGCAGGAGCGCAAGCCGCGGTTGCCCCGCCTGGCGCGCCCCGGCACGGCGGGTGAGCTGCAGGTGGGCCTCCACAAGATGCGCCATGGCGCCGCCCACACCGCAGTGCCCGTAGGAAAGAAGCCCGCCGTGGGTGTTGAGCGGCAGCCTGCCGTCGCGGGAGAAATATCCCTCGCGCGCGAGCCGCCCGGCCCGGCCGCGCGGCGCCAGGCCGATTTCTTCGAGCAGGATGGTCAGCGTGATCGTGAAGCTGTCGTAGATCGCGGCGTAGTCGATATCGGACAGCATCGTGCCCGCCCGGGCGAGCGCCACGCGCACGGAGGCCGCCGCGCCGAATTCGGTGAGACTTGCCGCCGCGCTCACGTGCTGATGGGTGTGCGCCTGGCCCGTGCCCCGGATCTTCACGCACCGCTCGCCCAGCGGTTCGCGGGCGACGACGAAGGCCGCGCCGCCGTCGGACACGGGACAGCAGTCGAGCAGCTTCATCGGCGATGCGACCGGCTTGGACGCCAGCACATCCGCCACGGTGATCGGCTCGCGGAACTGGGCGCCGGGATGCGTCGCCGCATGCGCGCGCATCAGCACCGCCAACTCCGCCAGGTCGGCTTCGCTCGTGTCGTGCTCGTGCATGTAGCGCGACGCGACCAGTCCATAATAGGCGGGTATGGTCGCGCCGAGCGGCACCTCGTAGACCGCGTGCCCGACCTGGGCCAGCGTCTGCACCGCAACGTCGCGGCTCTGGCCGGTCAATCTGTTTTCCCCGGCGACGACCAGGAGGCGGCGCGCGGCGCCGGATTCGATCGCGAGGTGCGCCGCCATCGCCATGGCGAAGCCGGTCGCCCCGCCGAGCTGCATCGCGTGCGCATACGTCGGCCGCAAACCGAAATGCTCCGCGAACAGCGTCGAGAGCATGAGGTGGGGCAGCGTCGTCGAATAACCGCAGATCAGCCCGTCGACGTCCTCGCGCCCGAGCGCGGCGTCGGCGAGCGCCGCGGCAGCCGCGTCGCTCATCAGGTCGAGCGTCGAACGCCCGGGATGCTTGCCGTAGGGAGTCAGCCCGACGCCGACGATCCAGCTCACGTCCCGGTCCTCTCCGCCACGCGCCGCGGGTCGGCGATGCGCGCTGCCTCTGCTTGCAGCGCCGTCACCAGCGCCGGCAGGCGCGAGGAAATGCGCTCCGAAAGCGCGGCGATCGACAGCGCGGCAAACGGCCTGCCGTCGAGGCCGACAACCGGCACCCCCACGCCGCCCATGCGATCCACCACCAGGTCCAGCACCAGCGCGTAGCCCTGCGCGCGCGCCTGCTTGACGAGCTTGCGGATCGCCTCGACCGACAGCCGCGGGTAGTTCGTCAGATGCGGGGTCACCTGGGACAGGATCGAGTCGATCTCCTCGTCGGATAGCCAGGCAAGCAGCGCGAGCGATCCGCCGCCCACGCCCAGCGGGCGGCGGCTGCCGATGTCGAGATAGTTGGCCCGGATGGGGAAGCCGCCGATCTCGCGGTCCAGGCATACTGCCTCGGCGCCGTTTCGAATCGACAGCAGCGCCGTGTCTCCGGAGAGCTGTGCCAGCCGCATCAGCGAGGAACGGGCGCGCGCGCGCAGGTCGTCGCCGTTACGCGCCGCGGCGGCGAGCACCAGCGCTTGGTCGCCGAGCGAGTAGGTCTTGGTCGCATCGTCGCGCCGCACGAAGCCTTCGCGCGCGAGCACCTCCAGCAGGCGCAGCGTCGTGACTTTGTTCAGCGCGGCGTGCAGGGCCACATCGGTGAGCCGGGCGCGGCCGGCATCGGCCAGCGCGCCGAGAATGCGGCAGGCCTTCTGCACCGAGGACAGAGAGGAGGAGCGTTCGGGCATGATCACACCGTCGCGACGGGAGTGGCCGGCGAGCCCACCGCGCCCCGCAGGCGCAGCGGCGGCGCGGTAAGCAGGAAGCGAAAGCGCTTGTGGGCGCGCAGCCAGTCGGCCAGCTCGCTGAGGTACCAAAGCTCGCCGAGATTCACGCCCAGCTTGAACAGGCAGTGCTCGTGCAGCGGCAGGGTGGCGCAGCAGCCGGGGTGCGAGAGGGCGGGATGCGCCTCGACCGCGTAATTGTCGGCGATCAGAGAAACCAGTCCCGTATCGGTGATCCACTCAAGCAGCTTCTGGTCGCGGCCGTCGAGCACGGCGCAGGAATTCTCCAGCGCGTGCGCGTCCGGTTTCCCGTTCATTTCCAGGATCAGCCGGCCGAAACCGGTGTGCAGGCAGACCATGTCACCCTTCTCGACCGCGACCTTGTCCCGCTCCATCACCCGCATCAGCTTGTCGTAGCCCACCGCCTCGCGGGCGCGGCCGAAATGCGCATGCAGATCGATCATCACGGCTCGCCCCTGCATGCACTTGGCCGCCATGTTTTCCACGCCCAGGGCGTGCACCGCGGTGGTGGTCTTGGCGGGTACGTTGCCGATCGCGCCGGCGTCGTCCGGGTCGCTCGGGCCGACGATCTCCTTGCCGGCGCGATAGCCGTTGTAGAACACCGGCTCCGGCCTGCCGTCGCCGTCGGCGTCGAACATCTGCCCGACGTGCGCCAGGCCGTCCCACTGCGTCGAATACTGCAGATGCAGGATCACCGCGTCGTCGTTGATGACGTCGGTCGCCTCGGGGTTGTCCCGCTGCACCAGGTAGATCATGTTGGGACGGCCGTTGCGCAGCGTCGGGCGCAGCACCGGCGGATGGCGGCGCGGATTGAGCACGTTGCCGCCCGGATAGTCGAGCGGCAGGCTGAGACAGAAAGTCAGGCCCTCGCGCACTTCCGCGATGCCCTGCTTCACTTTCTCCGGCGTGAGCAGGTTCACCCTGCCGAGCTGATCGTCGGGGCCGAAGTCGCCCCAGGTCGATCCCTCGGGACGTTTTTTCCAGCGTGTCGATGCGGTCATGTTGTCTCCTCCGAAGTCAAACCTTCGACGCAAAGGCGCAAAAACGCGAAGAGAAACACGAGACCAAGACCCGGACGATTAGAAGCATTGCCGCCTGGCCCAGGTCTATCGTCTAAGTTCTTCGCTGTTCTTGGCGTCTTTGCGCCTTTGCATCCCGGTACTCCTTCTGCCTTACGCGGCGCCGAGGTACATCGCGTGCAGCGACTCCGAGCCGGCGAGCGCTGCGGCCGGGCCTTCGGCGGCGATACGCCCCGTCTCCATCACGTAGCAATAGCGCGCGTGCGCCAGCGCCTTCTCCACCAGCTGCTCGACGAGCAGGATCGCCATGCCCTCGGCGCACAGCCGCGTCGCGCAGTCGAGGATGCGGTCCACCACCAGCGGCGCGAGGCCGGCCGAGGGCTCGTCCAGCAGCAGCAGCTTCGGCCTGGCGATCACGCCCTGCGCCACGGCGAGGATCTGCTGCTGCCCGCCGGACAGGCGCGCCGCCGGCTCGTGCCTGCGCGGCGCCAGCTCGGGAAAAAGTGCGTAGATCTCTTCGAGACGCGAGCGGTTGCCGCGCGCAGAGCCGGCGTAGGTGCCAATCAGGAGGTTGTCCTCCACCGTCAACGTGGTGAACACGCGGTGGCCTTCGAGCACCTGCACCAGCCCGGCGCGCACGATGTCGCGCGGCGATTCGCGCGTGATGTCTCGACCGCAGAAACGCACCGTCCCGGCCCGCTTCGGAATCAGCCCGCAGACCGCGTGCAGGGTCGTGCTCTTGCCCGCGCCGTTGCGCCCGAGCAGCGTCACGAACTCCCCGGTGCGCACTTCGAGGCATGCCCCGTGCACCACCTCCGCCTTGCCATAGGCGACGTGCAGGTCGCGTACCGCGAGCAGCACTTCGCCGCTGCGCTCAGGCTGCGGCATGACTGCCTCCGAGATAGACGCGGATCACGTCCGGATTGCGCCGCACCGCATCGGGCGCGCCGTGCGCGATGATCCGGCCGAGGTCGAGTGTGGTGACGCGATCGCAGATGCGGAACACGAAGTCGGTGTGATGCTCGACCAGCAGCACGCCGATGCCGCAGTCGCGCATGGTGCGAATCACGCCTCCCAGATGTCGGATTTCCGCCGGGGTGAGCCCGCCCGCCGGCTCGTCGAGCAGGATGTAGCGCGGCCGCATCGCGAGCCCGCGCGCGATTTCGAGAAAACGCTGTTCGGCGTGCTCCAGGTTGCCCGCCCGCCTGCCGATCGCGTGACCGAGGCCCACGCCGTGCAGCAGCTCTTCGGCGCGGCCTCTGAGCATGCGGTCTTCGCGCCGTGCGCGCGGCAGCGCGGCCGAGGAAGCGAGAAAGCCGGCCGAGCAGTCCCGCCAGCCGCCGAGCGCTGCATTGTCCAGAACCGACAGCGCGGGCAGCAGGCGCGGCTTCTGAAAAGTCCGCGCGAGACCTTTGAACGCGCGCCGCTGCACGGTGGCGAGCGTCAGGTCTTCGTCGTCGAGCACGATCCCGCCCGCGTCGGCACGGTAGTAGCCGGAAAGAAGATTGAGCAGCGTGGTCTTGCCGCTGCCGTTGGGCCCGATCAGTCCGTGCACCTCCCCGGGTTCGAGCGCGAGCGAGACCTCGCTCAACGCCGCGATGCCGCCGAAGCGCTTGGAAACCTCGCGCGCCTCGAGGCTCATCCCCGGCCTTCCCTGATCGCGGCCGCAAGTCGCGCGAGGTCGGGCCGCACCGGCACCGACTCCTCCCGCGCCGGACGAAAGCGCCGGATCGCCGCCTCGACCAGTCGCCCGATGCCTTCGGGCACGAGCAGCACCACGACCAGCAGCAGCAGGCCGTAGAAGAAGGTGCCCAGCTTGGCGAGCGGCGCAACCAGCTCGGGCAGTGCGGTGAGCACCGCGGTGCCGACGAACGGTCCGACGATGCTGCCGCGCCCGCCGATGATGATGCAGACGAAGAAGAACAGTCCCAGGTCGAAGGGGAAGGTGTCGGGCGTGATGTAGCTCTGCAGCGCGCCGAACAGCGCGCCGGCCAGGCCCGCGGCAATGCCGCTCGCGACGAACGCGACCAGCTTGGCGCGGAACACCGGCACTCCCACCGCCTGCGCGGTGACCTGGCTGTCGCGAATCGCGATCAAGCCCCGTCCCCACGTGCCGCGCGCCGCGTTCCCGGTAAGCCAGGTCACCAGGAGCGCAGCCCCCGCGCACAGGTAATAGAATCCCTGCGGCGTATCGAACGGCGGGGGAAACGCGGGAACCGCGATGCCGACTCCGCCGCCGGTCAGCCCGCCCAGCGCGAGCGACATCTCGGTCACAATCAGCGAGAACGCGGCCGTTGCCATCGCGAAATAGAATCCCGGCAGCCGCAGCGACGGCAGGCCGAGCAGCAGGCCGCACAGGCCGCACAGCGCCCCCGCGGCCGCAACGGCAAGCGCCGGGTGCACGCCGTGCGCACCGGCGAGGATGGCGAAGCAGTACGCTCCGATCGCGAGCAGGCCGACATGGCCGATCGACAGTTGCCCGGCGTAGCCCACGACGAGATTCAGCCCGCCGATCAGCACCCAGTAGGCCGAGATCAGCGTGGCGAGATGCAGTTGGTACTGGTTGCCCGCCCACCATGGGAGCGTCGCGGCGGCGAAGAGCAAGGCGGCAAGCAGCGCGGGACGCGAGTGCTTCATGCTCACACCGGGCGCACGTCCGGGTGGCCGAACAGGCCCTGCGGGCGCACCAGCAGCACGATCATCAGCAGCCCGACCGCGACGGTCTGCTGGAATTCGCCGCCGATGAAGTACGTGGTGACCGCGGAGAGCACGCCCAGCACGAGGCCGCCGACCAGCGCGCCGGGGTTGCTGCCCAGCCCGCCCACCGCCAGCGCGATGAAGCCGTTCAAGGTGAGTGTCAGGCCGATTGCGAAATAGGCAAAGGTGAGCTGCGCGGCGGCGAAACCCGCGAGCGCCCCCATCGCGCCTGCCAATGCGTAGGAAGCGGCGCGCACCAGATCGGTCGGAATGCCGCGCGCGCGCGCGGCGAACGCGTCTTCAGACATCGCGACGAAGAGCTTGCCGTACAGCGTGCGCCGGTAAAAAAGCTCGAGCAGGCCGGCGAGCAGCAGCGCCACCAGCACCGGCAGCCAGTATTTCTGGTCGAGCGGGCCCGCGGTGTCGTCCTGCGCGATGAGCCGCGGGAAAGGCTTCGGCTCGGTGCCCCACCACAGCCCCACCGCCTGGCTCACCATCGTGGCGAGCGCCAGCGTCGAGAGCAGCCACAGGTGCTCGTCGCTGCGCGCCAGCACGCGGCGGATCGCGATCAGCTCGGTGAGCAGACCGAACAGCGCGCCCACCGCGATTGCGAGCGCGAGGGCAAGCCAGGCCGGCACGCCCAGCGCGGTGATGAACCACGCGCCGAACACTCCGCCCAGCATCGCGAGATGGCCGGTCGTCACCGACAGCACCTTCGAGGTGGAGAACATCGCGTTGTAGGCAAGCGCGGTGGCGCCGTAGACGGCGCCGTTCGCGACGCCGGAGACGATTGCAATCAGGAGGCCGTCCATCCTCGCCCCTCAGCGCAGCGGCGCGGCGCGATAGCTCCCGTCCTTGAAACTCCCTCCGAGGTTGATGACGATGCTGTGGTCCGGAAAACCGTTGCGTGCGTCCGGGCCCCAGGAGTACGTCGCATATACGCCCTCGAAATTGCGCGTGTTCTCCAGCGCCTTCTGGATTGCGGCAGGATCGGTGGAAGCGGCGGTCTTGATCGCGTGCTCGATGATCTTCACGGTGTCGTAGCCGAGCGCGACCCACCAGAACATGAAGTCGATTTCCCTGCCGCCGAAGCGCGGACGCAGCTTGTCCATCAGCGCCTGCGTGCGCGGCGGCAGCCTGCCCTTCGCGTCGTAGGTGGTGGAAACGTATCCCGCCGCGTACACGTTGTCCCAGTACTCCAGCTTGTTGAGCAGCGGCTTGACCGGCGGCGCCATCAGCGCCGGATGCCCGACGATCGGCACGTTCCATTGCATCGCTCCGCGCGTGTTGAGAAGGCGCGCCAGCAGGCCGGTCGCCGCGGACCACGGCATGAGCACGTCGGCGCCGGCGGCGCGCGCCTTGTTCAGCTCGTCGGTTAGGTCGGTCTTGTTCGGATCGATGAGCGTGGAATAGACGGGGGTCACGCCGGCCTTTTCCAGCAGCTCGGTCGCCGTCTTCGCGCTCGCCGTGCCGTAGCCGGTGGTATCGCCGATCACCGCGACCTTTCTCCTCTTGAGCACGTCGAGCGCGTAGTGGTTGGCGGGCTGGATCCACTGCCGGTTGGTGTTGATGGCGCGGAACGCGCGCGGGTATTTCTTCGGGTCGGTCAGCTCTTCCAGCGTGCCGATGACGATATTGGGTATCCCGGCGTGGGCGACGATCGGCACCGTGGGCAGCGATTCGCCGGAATTCACCGGGCCGATGATGAAATCGACCTTGTCGGCGAAAATGAGCTGCTTGGCGAAGTTGACCGCCTTGGTCGGATCGCTCGCGGTGTCGCGCGTGACCAGCTCGAGCCTGCGGCGGAGCACGCCGCCGGCGTTGTTGATCTCCTCGACCGCGAACTGCACGCCCTGGTTCTCCGCGATCGCCGCCGAAGACAGCGGGCCGGTGAGCGAAGACAGCCAGCCGATCTTGATGGCGGATTGCGCGGCGGCGCCATTCGCGGCCAGCCACAGCGCCGCCGCGAGTGCGACATGCCGCCACCGGGGTCTTCGTGGCATGACTCCTCCCCCTTGGTTGCATTGCCGGTGTCTGATGCCCGGCTGAGGGCTCGCATCATCGAACCCGTTCGCAATGCTTGTCAAGCAGACATTCTGTAATGTGGAATATGCGGGATCGCGATTTCACTACGGAACTGGCGCCGAAAAGCCGCATCACGACAGCACGGTTCTGATGCTCGAAACAATTCGCGAACATCGGCCGGCGCCGCGCGGGAGGAAACGATGAACAAGACGATACGGATCGGAGCGGGCTCCGCCTGGTGGGGCGACCGCATCGAGCCCGCCGCACTTAACGCACAACACGGCGATCTGGATTACCTGTGCTTCGAGACGATGGCCGAGGCAACGGTCTCCGCCGCGCAGGTGCGCAAGCGCCGCGATCCCTCGTTTCCAGGCTACGACACGTATCTCGATGATCGCATGCGCGCCGTGCTGCCCGGCTGCCTCGAGCGCGGCACCAGGATCGTCACCAACCAGGGCTGGATCAATCCCGACGGCGCAGCGCAGCGCGTCGTGCACTGGCTGCGGCACTTCGGCGCGCGCGGGGTGAAAGTCGCGGCGATCCACGGCGGATTGATCACCGATCGCGTGCTGGAGCTGACCGACAGGATCCTGGAAAACGGCAAACCCGTGTCCACGCTCGCCGACTCGATCGTGTCCGCCGAGGTCTATCTCGGCGCCGAGCCGATCGTGCAGGCGCTCAAGCAGGGCGCACGCGTCGTCGTGTCCGGCCGGGTAGCCGATCCCTCGATCTTCATGGCGCCGATGATGGCTGAGTTCGGCTGGGATCCGCTCGACCATGTGCGCTTGGGCGCAGGCAACGGCATCGGTCACCTGATGGAGTGCGGCGCACAGGTCACCGGCGGCTATTTCCCCGACCCTGGCTTCAAGGACGTTCCCGAGCCCTGGAACCTCGCGTTCCCGATCGCCGAAGTCGAAGCCGACGGCTCGGCGGTCATCACCAAGCCGGAGGGCAGCGGCGGCGCGGTGAACCTGATGACGGTCAAGGAACAGATGCTCTACGAGGTGCACGATCCCGCCTGCTACATCACGCCGGACGCGGTGGTGGACTTCACCACGGCCAGGCTGGAGCAGGTCGGAGCGGACCGGGTGCGGGTGACGGGCATTTCCGGCAAGCCGCGCACGCCGACGCTGAAAGTCTCGATCGGCTGCACCGAGGGCTTCATCGGCGAGGACATGTTCTTCTACGCCGGCCCCGGTGCGCTGCGCCGCGCGCGGCTGGCGAAGCGGATCCTGGAAGAGCGATTCAAGCTGGTGCGGCTCGACGCGGAAGAAGTGCGCATCGACTTTCTCGGGCTCAACGCGATCCACGGCGCGATGACGCCGGAGGACGCCCCGGAGCCCTACGAAGTCGCGGTGCGGGTCGCGGCTCGCACCAGGACGCGCGAGGAAGCGATCAAGGTCGGGCGCGAAGTCGACGGCATGGCGGTGTCCGGCATCGGCATGACCGGCAAGCGCGTGCCGCACCAGGACCGCACCCGCGAGGTGATCGGCGTATGGTCCTCGTTGGTGCCGCGCGAGAAGATCGTGCCGTCGATCCGCTATTACGAAAGCTAGAAGAGCGTTCACCACAGAGGCACAGAGACACAGAGAAACCCAAAATTGCAAACGAAACACGAAGGCACGAAGATCACGAAGAAAAACGAATGCGCGATTCAATGCTACTTCGTGTCTTCGTGAGTCGCTGTCGGCCGTTATTGGTTGTTCCTCTGTGTCTCTGTGTCTCTGTGTCTCTGTGGTTGATCTATCGAGGCATTCCATGAAAGTCATGCTGCAGCACGCGGCCCACTGCCGTTCCGGCGACAAGGGCAACACGTCGAACATCTCGGTGATCGCGTACGCTCCCGAGCTGTACCCGCACATCAAGAGCCAGCTCAGCGCGGAGAAATTCAAGGCGTTCTACGCCGGGGTCGTCACCGGCAAGGTCACCCGCTACGAGGTGGACGCCCTGCAGGCGCTCAACTTCGTCGCCGAGGGCGCGCTCGGCGGCGGCGTCTCCCGCAGCCTCTGCCTCGACAACTACGGCAAATCGCTCTCCTCTCGCATCCTCGCTTTCGAGCTGGATATTCCCGACTCGCTGCGCCCGCTGCTGCGCGCGCTGCCGGTTTGACCCAAATCAATTCCGGGCCGGTCCTCCTCTCGTAGCATTCAGGCGTTGTTGGGTTTTTCCACGGCGGCGCGCGGGCAGTGCGCCGCGCCGTCTCACCAGCCGGAACCGGATCAGCCATGGAGCAGACCGCATTCTCGTACCGCCACGCCGGCGGACCCGCGCCACGGCCCATCGGCACGATCGCGCAGGTCCAGGGTCCGGTCGTCGACATCGCATGCGAATCGCTGCCCTCGATCCACAGCGCGTTGTGCGCGGTGCTGAACGATGACACTTACCTGTTCGAAGTTCACCAGCACGTGGACGAGCGCCATGTGCGCGCAATCACGTTGCACAGCACCTCCGGCCTTCGCCGCGGCATGCCGGTGTTCGATACCGGCACGCCGTTGCACGTGCCGGCGACGCCGGAGTGCCTCGGGCGGCTGCTGAACGCATTCGGCGAACCGCTCGACGCAGGCCCAGCGCTCGCCGACGGCGAGACGCGCAGCATTCTCGAGCGGCCCGCGCCGCTGCGCGACACGGTCGCCGGCGGAGAGATCCTGCCTACCGGCATCAAGGTGATCGACCTGCTTTGCCCGTTCGTGCGCGGCGGCAAGACCGGCCTGTTCGGCGGCGCGGGCGTGGGCAAGACCGTACTCATCATGGAGTTCATGCACGCCATCGTCGCCTTGCACCGCGGGGTGTCCGTGTTCGCCGGCGTCGGCGAACGCATCCGCGAGGGCCACGAGCTGTGGCACAGCATGCGCGACGCCGGCGTGATGCCGCAGACGCTGATGGTGTTCGGCCAGATGGACGAGTCGCCGGGCGTGCGCTTCCGCGTCGGCCTGACCGCACTCACCTACGCCGAGTTCCTGCGCGACACCCTGCACAAGGAAGTGCTGTTCCTGGTCGACAACGTGTTCCGCTTCGTGCAGGCGGGCAGCGAGATTTCCGGCCTGCTCGGCCGCATGCCGGCCACCGTCGGCTACCAGCCCACGCTCGCCACCGAGGTCGCCGAACTCGAGGAGCGCATCATCTCCACCACGCACGGCGCGATCACCTCCGTGCAGGCGGTCTACGTGCCGGCCGACGACATGACCGACCCCGCGGTCGATGCCATCCTCGGCCATCTCGACACGCGCGTGATCCTGTCGCGCGCCCAGGCCGCCAAGGGCATCTACCCGGCGGTCGATCCGCTCGCCTCGAGCAGCGCCATGCTCGACCGGCACGTGGTCGGCGAGCGCCACTACGCGGTCGCGGAGGGCGTGCGCGAGCATCTCGCGCGCTACCGGGAACTGGAGGACATCATCGCCATGCTCGGGATCGAGGAACTGTCCGAGCAGGACCAGAAGATCGTGCGGCGCGCGCGCAAGCTGCAGCGCTATCTCAGCCAGCCGTTCTTCGTCATTGCGGCGCATACCGGCATCGAAGGCGTGTCGGTGCCGCTCGCCGACACGCTCGACGACTGCGAAGCCTTCCTCACCGGCAAGCTCGAGGACGTGCCGGAGGACCAGTGCTACATGCGCGGCTCGATGAAGGGCCCGCCGTCGTGAAGACCTTCAGGCTGCACCTGCACGATGCCACGCGCCATGAGCGCATCGACGACGTGGCGAGCTTCGTCGGGCGTGACGCCAGCGGCAGCTTCGGAATCCAGGCCGGACACGAGCGCTTTCTCACTGCGCTCGACTTCGGCCTCGCCCGGTTCCGGGCTACGGCGGGAGGCTGGCAATACCTTGCCGCGCCCGGCGGCCTGCTCTACATGCGCGACGGCGAACTTTACCTGAGCACGCGCCGGTACTTCCGCGACGCCGATTACCGCGGGATCAGCGACACGCTCGCGCGCGAGCTGCGCGCCGAGGAGGACGCGTTGCGCAGCGTCAGGCAGAGCCTGCGGCAGATGGAAGATGAAATGTTCAAGAAGCTCTGGCGGCTCGGCCGTGAAGGATAAATCCCGCTCCAATGAGGCGCTCCAGCGCAGCGTGAAGACGCAGGGCGAGCGCATGCGCAAAGCGGAGCGCGAGCGCCCGACCCTGCTCGCGCAGACCGCCTATCTCGGCACGCTCGGGCTGCTGTTCGTGCTGCCGGTGATCGGCGGCGCCTACCTGGGCCTGTGGCTGGACGGATTTGCAGAAGGCTATTCGGTGCACTGGACCGTCAGCCTGATCTTCGCCGGTGTCGTGATCGGCGGCGTCAACGTCTATCTGTTCGTCAGGGACTGACCCGTGGGCGCCGCAGGCGAAGTTCTGTTCCGGATCGGCCCGCTCGCCGTCACGCGCAGCGTCGTCGTCGCCTGGGGAATCGTGGCGCTGCTCGGCGTTTTCTCCGCGCTCGCGGCGGCGCGCCTGACGGTGGAGGGCCCGGGCCGCGTGCAGGCCGCGCTCGAGGGCATCGTGCTCGCGATCGAACAGGCCATCGCGGAGGTAATCCCCTCCGAATCGAAACGGCTGCTGCCCTTCATCGGCACGCTGTGGATCTTCCTGGTCGCAGCGAACCTGGCCGGCGTGATCCCCGGCCTCACCTCTCCGACCGATTCGCTCTCCACCACATCCGCTCTCGCGGTGCTGGTGTTCCTCGCGGTGCACTGGTACGGCGTGCGCGCGGTGGGGCTGCGCCGGTACCTGCGGCACTACCTGTCGCCGTCGCCGATCCTGCTGCCATTCCATGTCATCAGCGAGCTGACCCGCACCATAGCGCTGGCGGTGCGCCTGTTCGGCAACATCATGAGCCTGGAGCTGGCGGCGCTGCTGGTGCTGCTGGTGGCGGGGTTCCTGGTGCCGGTGCCGCTACTGATGCTGCACATCGTCGAGGCGCTGGTGCAGGCCTACATTTTCGGCATGCTCGCGCTGGTCTACATCGCGGGCGCGCTCCAGTCGCAGCAGGAAAGACTGTCAAACTCGAAGGAGTAATCGTCCATGGACATCAACTGGATCGTCATCGGCTCCACCATCGTCGCCGCGCTCGCGATCGCGCTGGGCACGATCTTCCCGGCGATCGCGATGGGAAGGGCGATCACCCAGGCGCTCGACTCGCTGGCGCGGCAGCCAGAAGCCGAGAGATCCATCACCCGCACGCTCTTCATCGGGCTGGCGATGATCGAATCTCTCGCCATCTACGTGCTGGTGATCGTGCTCATCATCCTGTTCCGCAACCCGCTGCTCGCCTATGTCGTCAAGTAGCGCGCCGGAAACCGGAACGCACGCATAGCGGAGGTCGATCATGGCGCTCGACTGGCCGACATTCCTGCTGCAGATCGCCAATTTCCTGGTCCTGATCTGGCTGCTCAAGCGCTTTCTCTATCAGCCGGTGCTGAAGGTGATCGAAGCGCGGCAGGCGGCCATCGACGGCGCGGTGGCCGAAGCGCGCGACAAAGAAACCGCAGCCGAGACTCTGGCCGCGCAGTACGAATCGCGCCTGAAGGTCTGGGAGCAGGAACGGGAGAAGGCGCGCGCCGGCCTGCGCGAGGAAATCAGCGCCGAGCGCGAACGCCTGCTCGCGGACCTGCGCCGGAGTCTGGACGAGGAACGCACGCGTGCCCGCGCCGTCGAGGAAAAAGCGCAGCGCGAACAGGCGCAGCGCGCCGAAGCGGCTGCGCTGGATCAGGCCGGCACCTTCCTGAGCCGCTTGCTGCAGCGGCTCGCGGGCCCGGAGCTGGAAGCGAAGCTGGTCGCGGTCGCGCTCGAGGACCTTGCCGCGCTCGACGGCGAGAGCCGCACGGCGCTGCGCACCGCGCTGCGCGACGGCGGCGGACAAGTAAATGTCGCCACCGCCTATGCGCTGCCGGAGAACCTGCGCGCCGCACTGCGCGAGGCGCTCGCGCCCCTGCTCGGACGCGAGCCGGAGCTCGCATACGGCGCCGATCCGGCGCTGCTCGCCGGGGTGCGCATCACGCTCGGCCCTTGGACCCTGCGCGCGAACCTCGCCGACGAACTGAAGGCGTTCTCGAATGCCGGCGGCACCCTCGCCTGAGACGGCAGCCGGGCCGCTCGCCGCGCGAGCGCGCTGGCTCGCCGGTTACCGACTCGGACTGCGCGTCACCGAACAGGGGCAAGTCATTTCAGTCGGCGACGGCATCGCCTGGATCCGCGGGCTGCCTTCGGCCGCCATGGACGAGTTGCTCGAGCTCGACGAGGGCAGCCGCGCGCTGGTGTTCAGCCTGCGCGCCGCCGCGGTGGGCGCCATACTGCTGCGACAGTCCGAGCGGCTCACCGCCGGCACCGGCGTTCATTTGACCGGGCGACGGCTTGACATCCCGGTCGGCGCCGCGCTGCTTGGGCGCGTCGTGGATCCGCTCGGCCGGCCGCTCGACGGCGGCGCGCAGCCCGAATGCGCCGACCGGCGCCTGCTCGACGCGCGCTCGCCCGCCATCACCGCCCGCGCCTTCGTGAACCGCCCGCTCTACACCGGCAACAGCGTGATCGACACCATGATCCCGATCGGCAAGGGTCAGCGCCAGCTCGTCGTCGGCGACAACGGCGTGGGGAAGAGCGCGCTCGCGATCGACGCGGTGATCAACCAGCGCGGCAAGAACGTGCAGTGCGTCTACGTGCTGATCGGGCAGAAGCGCTCCACTGTCGTGCGAACCATTGACACGCTGAAAAAAGCCGGCGCGCTCGACTACACCGTGATGGTGGTCGCGGAAGCCACCGCCTCGCCCGGCATGAAGTACCTGGCGCCGTTCGCCGGCTGCACCATCGCCGAAGCATGGATGCACGCCGGCGCCGACACGCTCGTGATCTACGACGACCTGACCACGCACGCGCTCGCCTACCGCGAGCTGTCGCTGCTGCTGCACCGGCCGCCGGGTCGGGAAGCGTACCCGGGCGACATCTTCTACCTGCATTCGCGCCTGCTGGAACGCGCGACCTGCCTGTCGGCCGGGGCCGGCGGCGGCAGCATGACGGCGCTGCCGATCGTGGAGACCAAGCAGGGCGAGATCGCCGCCTATATCCCGACCAACCTGATTTCGATCACCGACGGCCAGGTCTATCTCGACCGCAATCTGTTCGACGCGGGCATCCTGCCGGCGATCGACGTCACCCGCTCGGTGTCGCGCATCGGCGGCAATGCCCAGCACCCGCGCATCAAGGCCGAGGCCGGCCGCACCAAGCTCGATTACCTGCAGTTCCTGGAGCTGGAGGTGTTCACGCGATTCGGCACCCGGCTCGAAGCAGAAATGGCCAGAAAGATCCGGCGCGGCCGCGTACTGCGCGAGATCCTGAAGCAGGATCGGCTGGCGCCGCTGCCGATCGAATTCCAGATGGCGTGGCTGGTCGCCTACAACGAAGGGATGATCGACGACCCGGATGCGCAGCGCATTCGAAGCCAGCTCGCAAGGCTCACCGCCGGAATCGCCGCCGCCGATCTCGATCTCGACAGTGATCGCACGCGCTGGGTGGCCGCGGTGAAGAACTGGCTCGCAGCGGGTGCCGGATGAGCGAGCGCACCCGCATCGAGGCGCGGCTCAGGACGCTCGCAGACATCCACGAGATCATGGGCGCGCTCAAGAACAGCGCCGTGATCGAAACCGCACGGCTGCGCCGCTTCGTGCCGGCACAACAGGAAATGTTGAACAGCATCGAGACCGCCGCAGCGGATTTTCTGTCGTTCCATCCGGAGATCGCGCCCGACTTCGAAGCCGACCCGGTGTTCATCGCGGTGGGCGCCGAACGCGGATTCTGCGGCGACTACAACGAAGCGCTGCTCGAGCCGCTCGCGCAGGCCGTCGGCGATGCGCCCGGGACGCCCCCGACGGTGATCGTGGTCGGACGCCGACTTGCGCCGCTGGCGCAGCGCCGTGTCGCGGTGGAGAGCGCGATCGAGGGGCCGACGGTGGCGGACGAGATTCCCGCCGCGGTGGAGCGGCTGGCTGCCGCCCTGCGCGCGCGGCAGGCGAAGCGAGCGACTTTCCTGCCGCTGTCGCTCCACGTCCTGCATCAGGACGTGGAAGGACATCTCACGCGGGTGCGGCATCGGCGGCCGTTTCCGACCCTCGCCCGGCGCGACAAGCCGTTGCCGACGCCGCTGCGATTGCAGCTCCCGCCGCAGGCGATGTTCGAGGCGCTGGTCGAGCAGTACCTGTTCGCCGCGCTGCACGAGATGCTCTACACCGCGCTGCTCGCCGAGAACGAACGCAGGATTCAGCACCTGGAAGGCGCCATGCGCCGCATCGAGCGCCGCCGCGAGGAACTCGGCACACGGCGCAACGTCCTGCGGCAGGAAGAGATCACCGAGGAAATCGAGGTCATCCTGCTCGGCGCTGGGGCGCTGGACCCGTCCGCCGCCACCGACGCGCTGCGCTGAACGTCGCGGCGACGACGGGCTTGCGGCCGCCCGGGCGCTCCAGCAGACTGTCGCCACGATGCCGGCATGCTCCTTTTGCGTCCCGCCGGGCCTCGAGGAGACCGCAATGCAAGAGCAGAACCCTTATACCGCGCCCAAGGCCAACGTCGGCGTCCCGGCTGCCGAATTCGGCAAGATCAGGTTGCTCTCCGCCCGCGGCCGCCTGGGCCGGGTGCGCTACATCGGCTACTCGTTCGGACTGCCGATGCTGATCGGCCTGGCGATTGGCGCCGTGGGCGTCGCCCTCACCGCCGCCGGAGATGGGATGGCCGCGCCGCTGGTAGCCCTGGTCGGCAATCTGATTCTGGTCATCGTGTACGCACTGCTGTCGATCCAGCGCGCGCACGACTTCAACGTCACCGGCTGGGCTGCGATCCTGGCGTTCATCCCGCTGGTGAACTTCGTCTTCTGGTTCATACCGGGAACGGAAAGCGAAAACCGCTTCGGCCTCAGGCCCCCGCCCAACACCGTCGGCGCCATCGTGCTCGCGTGCATCGTGCCGCTCATCTTCGTGATCGGCATCGTCGCCGCGATCGCGATTCCCTCTTACCAGCAGTACGTGGAGCGCGCCAAGGCCGAAGCCCGTTGATTCGGCCGCACGATCTCTTCCCACGAGAGCATTCGCATGCATGCCCGCTTCCGCGGCGGCCTCGCCGCCCTGCTTGCCCTGGTTCTTGCCACGCTGCTCGCCGGCTGCGAGTCGCTGCAGGGCCTTTTCCAGGCCGCGCCCAAGCCCACCGCGCGCGTGGTCGAGGTCAGCATCCAGAACCTCACGCTGAGCAAGGTCGATCTGGTATTCGCCATCGAGGTGACCAATCCGTACAGCACCAGCTTTCCCCTCGTCGATCTGTCCTACGTCATCAGCAGCGGCGGCCACGAGATTCTCCGGGGTGAGGTGCGGCCCAACGGCTCGATTCCCGCCCGCGGCTCGCAGGTGATCCAGCTTCCCGCAATCGTCGCGTTCGCCTCGGTGGCGAAGGCGGTCAAAGGCCTGCGTCCCGGGTCGGTCGTGCCGTACCAGGCCGATCTCACGCTCGCAGTGGACGCGCCGATGCTGGGGCGCGTCATGCTGCCGCTTTCCAAGAGCGGCGAAATCCCGGTACCCGCCGCGCCGGAAGTCGAGCTCGCTTCATTCCACATCTCGACGCTCAGCCTGGACCGGGTGCAGGCAAGCGCGAGGTTGCGCGTGAAGAACACCAACTCGTTTGCACTCGATGTCTCGCGGCTCGACCTCGAGCTCGCGCTCGGCGGCAGCAACGTCGGCAGATCGAGCCTGAAGAACGCCGCCAGACTCCCGCCGGGCGGGACCGGCATGCTGGAAGTACCGCTTTCCTTCTCGCCGCGCGCGTTCGGCCTCGGGCTCGTCAACCTGTTGCGCGGGGACAAGGCGGGCTACGCCCTCTCCGGCTCGCTCGAGGCCGGCTCGCCCTACGGTGCGATCGCCTTGCCGTTCAGCCGCAACGGCAACACGCCGATCTCACGCTGACACATTCCCGCATCGGCGCTGGCTGCCGTCCGCCGCGCTCGTTACACTGCCCACGATCGGCGGCGGCCGGCCAACGCGCCGCGAGTTTCCCTTATCCGTGCGAACGTCGACGAGGAGATGCAATGACCGAAAGCATGCCGTTCCTTTCCGCGAAGAGGCTCGCCTCGCTGATCCGCCGAAAGCGGATCGGCTGCGTCGAGTTGCTGGACCTGTATCGGGAGCGCATCGCGCGGCTCAATCCAAAGATCAACGCCGTCGTCGTGCTCGACGACAAGCGGGCGCGGGAGCGGGCGCGCAAGGCCGATCGAGCCGCCGCCCGCGGCGACTGGTGGGGTCCGCTGCACGGCGTGCCGATGACGGTGAAGGAATCCTTCGACGTCGAAGGCCTGCCCACGACCTGGGGCCGGCCGGACAGCAAAGGCAACATCGCGCGGCATCACGCGCTCGCCGTCCATCGGCTGATGGGCGCGGGCGCGGTGGTCTTCGGCAAGACCAACGTGCCGGTGATGCTCGCCGACTGGCAGACGTTCAATCCGGTATACGGCACCACCAACAATCCGTGGGACCTCACGCGCGTACCCGGCGGCTCCTCCGGCGGCGCGGCCGCGGCGCTCGCCGCCGGCCTGACCGGACTCGAACTCGGCAGCGACATCGGCGCCTCGATCCGCAATCCGGCGCACTACTGCGGCGTGTTCGGACACAAGCCGACCTTCGAGCTGTGCCCGATACGCGGACACAACCTGCCGCCGGCGCTGACCACCAAGGACATGATGGTGATCGGGCCGCTCGCGCGCAGCGCGGACGATCTCGAGATCGCGCTCAAGATCATCGGTCATCCGGACGAGATGGAATCTCGCGGGCTGAAGGTCGCGCTCGCCAGGCCGAAACCCGAGGTGAAGCGGCTCAGGATCGCGGTATTGGCGGACGCCGCGACCGCGGAAGTGGACGAGCCGGTACAGGCTGCCGTGCGCGCCGCCGCGGAGTGTTTCGCAAAACACGGCGCGAAAGTCAGCGACAAGGCGCGGCCCGAATTCGACTTGCACGAGGCGCACCGCGTATTCATCCACCTGCTGCGCGCCGCGACCTCTCCGGCGCTCACCGACGAGCAGTTCGCCCGCCAGAAAGAACTCGCCGCGAAGCTTCCGCCCGGCGACGAGAGCTATCCGGCGTGGATGGCGCACGCCAACACCATGCCGCACCGCGAATGGCACGCCTGGAACGAGAAGCGCCAGCAGTTTCGGCTTCAGTGGGCGGCGTTCTTCCGCGACTGGGACCTGCTGCTCTGCCCGACCGCGACGACCGCTGCCTTTCCGCACAACCAGAACGGCGAGCGTTGGGACCGCTTGGTGACGGTGAACGGCAAGCCGCAGCCCTCCACCACGCAGATGTTCTGGGCGGGACTCTCGGGCATGTGCTATCTGCCAGCGACCGTCGCCCCGGCGGGATTCTCCCGGGAAGGCCTGCCCCTCGGCGTGCAGATCATAGGGCCCCAGTACGGCGATCTCGCCTGCATCGCGGCCGCGAAGTTTCTCGAGCGGGAGCATCAGCCGTTCACTGCGCCGCCGGGATTCGAGTGAGCGGCGCGCCCGACCGCGCTTGAAGTGGGCCTGCTGCTGCTCCTGACCCTGGGTTTGATCGCCGGCACGGTCGGCGGCATCGTCGGCTTCGGCTCCTCGGTCATGCTGATGCCGGCGCTCGTGATCATGTACGGCCCCCGCACAGCGGTGCCGATCATGGCGGTCACCGCGCTCATGACGAATCTGGCGCGCGTCATTGCGTGGTGGCGCGAAGTGGATTGGCGCGCGTGCGCGGTCTATTCGGTCACCGCCGTACCGGCGGCGGCGCTCGGCGCGCGTACCCTGGTCACGATTCCCCCGCGACTCGCCGACGGCGTCCTCGGCCTGTTCTTCGTATTCATGGTTCCAGCGCGGCGATGGATGGCGGACAAGGGCCTTCGGGTCGGTCTCGGGCATCTCGCGCTGGCGGGTGCGGCGATCGGCTATGCGACCGGAATCGTGGTGTCCACCGGTCCCATCAACACGCCATTCTTCCTCGCCTACGGGCTGGCCAAGGGCGCGTTTCTCGGCACCGAGGCGCTCGGATCGCTGGGCATGTACGTCAGCAAGGCGGTCGCATTCCGCAGCTTCGGCGCGCTGCCCAACGAAACCGTCCTGCAGGGCCTGGTCATCGGCACGTCGATGATGGCGGGGTCGTTTCTCGCGAAACGCCTGGTGGTCCGGCTGCCCGCCGAGCGCTTCTACCTCCTGATGGATGCGGTGCTGCTGGTCTCGGGCCTGACGATGCTGGGCGCGGCGTTTTTCTGAATGCGCAGGTGAAAGCGACGCCGCCCCGACCGCGGGTGTGTGTGACGGGCAGCGGGCACGGTGCGCTGAACGGTTTGTCCGAGCGGGCTGATGGTCTATAAATAGGAGACCGGGCCCGCGTCCGGTCGCGCAGACCATGCCGCGGTTGCACACCAGACATCGGGAGGAAATCGAATGCCCAAGATCCAGGCGAACAAGATCACGCTCAACTACGATCAACAGGGGACGGGGGAGCCGCTCGTCCTCATCCCGTATCTCGCGGCCGACTACGCGTGTTACGCCTTCCAGGTCGCCGAATACGCCAAGCACTTCACCTGCATCTCGGTCGATCTGCGCGGCACCGGCGAATCGGACAAGCCGGGCGGCACGTATTCGACCGAGTTGTTCGCCGACGACGTCGCCGCGCTGATGCGGGCGCTCGGCATCCGCAAAGCGCACGTGACCGGGCTTTCGCTGGGCGCCGCGACCGGCCTGTGGCTCGCCGCCAAGTATCCCGAGCGGGTGCAGACGCTTTCGCTGCACAGCGCCTGGAGCAAGAGCGATCCGTTCCTCACCACCGTCGTGCAAGGCTGGCAGGTGATGGCCAGGGCGCTGGGCAGCGTGCAGGAAATGGTGATCCAGGGCATCTTCCCCTGGTGCTTCACGCCCGAGCTGTACGCCGCGAAGCCGGACTACATCCAGGCGCTGGCCGATTTCGTCCGCGGGCGGCCGAAGCAGCCGCTGGACAATTTCCTGCAACAGTCCAACGCGGTGATCGAGCACGATGCCGACGCGCAACTGGCGAAAATCCGGGCGCCGACGCAGATCACCTTCGGCCGCCACGACATGGTCACCTCCACCCGCTTCGCCGACCGCCTGAAGAGCGGCATCAAGGGTTCCGAGCTGCTTATCTTCGAAGGCTGCTCGCACGCGCCGATCTACGAGAAGGTGGACGAGTTCAACCAGAAGACGCTGGAATTCCTGAACAGGCATCGGCTGTGAGCCCGCGGGGCGCAGTCCACTGAGCCGCCGGCGCACGCGGACGTCCAATTGTTAATTTTCGCATCGGGTTGACCCACTTTTTCACCCAGCACTGATCCACGTCGGTCACAGCGCGCGCTTGATTTTCCACGATCTTCGCGACCGCAGCGCGGGTCAACGCAAAACGTAGAAGTGGGTCAAAGCGACGCGAAAATCAACATCATGGCTCGTTTATGTTCCAAAATTGCGCAGCATCAGGAAGGTTAAGGTGGATGTGGGGGCGCCCCGGGTAATCCTGTTCGTCCTTCATTTCACGGGGGGCGAAGTCTGTGCCCCGTAGCGCATTTCTTACGACACCGCTCGTGACCCCCGAACAGCCGCACTCCGGTGCTGACGATAGGATGATTTTGAAATCGATCCCACGAGCGCCTCGCTCAATCAAATGAGGGCTTTTTGCTGCCGAGTCCGGCACTACTGAATTATCTGTGAGTGAACGATGCACACGTCTGCTTTGACGATACCGATCACCTCCGGTTACCTGCAGCGTGAAGCACTTATCCGGCACGCCCCAGTTGACTATATTTTGGTTCAGTTGAATGAAATTCGAGACAACCCAGGGATTGGTAATTACATAGTTCCCCCAGTTAATTTGTAAGCCTCGTGGATCGGTGAAGCTAAGCGAGTTGTCGTAGACGTAGGCGTATGTATTAGTCCCAGCAATCAACCCAATCGGATCGCTCTCGACGTACCGTCCGATCTCCGGCGAGTAATCGCGGTAGTAGTTGTAGTGCTGGTTGGTCTCGGCGTCGAAGTACTGCCCCGGGTATCTGAGATTGAAGACGAACGTCCCCAGCCCGCTCGGGTTGCCGTTGGCGATGTTGCCCCCGAAGGGATCGTCGTTGTCCCATCTCCAGCGAATCTGCTGGTTGCGGTCGGTCACGACTCTGGGCGTGTCGAGCTGGTCGCTGTGCACGAAGTAGAAGCTGGGCGTCGCCCCGGTCTGGATCAGCGCTACCCTAACTTCTGCTCGTGCTGGTGCCCGAACTCAATTTTCCTTCCACCAAGAGCAACAGATCCAGGACGGTCGAAGGCTGCCTGCTGCTTTCGTTAATGCCAACTTGGGCTAGCCACTGATTCAGCTTGTCGGTGCCAGCATCCAACACCCACGAGTCCATGTTCAAGAGGGTCTTAAGCGAGTCGTTTGGGCGAATGAGCCTCGGATCCACAGAATATGCTTCGCCCAGTGCTCTGAACACCTGGGCAAAGACTTCTGGCGTCACCCGATCAGCAACGGACCTGTGCAGTTCTTCCAAGCTGACGGGCGCCCTGCCTCGAAAGGCACGACGCTTAGCAGCCCACCTAAAGCCAAAGACCAATACTGCAGCGCATGCAATCGCTACGATCCAAACAGTTCCATTCATGGTTGAGTACCTCCTGTGCAGCTGCAATAGGAGGGGATGGCGTAGAACAAGCCACTGGCGAAGGTACCAATGTTGTAGAACCCGATACCGACAGTGGCCACACCTACGGCCGCAGCACTTCCCCGAGCCACCGTGGACGCTGCACCAGGAACGCCGAACGCACGAGGAACGCTCGTCAGTGGATTGCTAGATCCGAGCAGAGGGGGACGGCCACCCGTTGCGGGAGCCCATGATTTCGGCCACGGCCCTACTGCCAGAGCCGACGCGTAAGGCCCTACGTTCACTAAATACTGATTTAGATGCTGAGAGTACCTTATGCCATAGTCGGGGCAGTTACATTGCTGTCCGCAACTGGACACGGCTGCCGTCGGAGGAGCAGGTGGCGGCGTCGAAGAACTTGAGAATGCGATGCCCTTTAAGCCAAGAGGATCAATCTCAGTCAGGGGATCATCGCCGTAGACATACGTATTGATCCCACCCGCCAACCCAATCGGATCGCTCTCGATATACCTGCCAATGTCGGGCGAGTAATCGCGATAGTAGTTGTAGTGCTGGTTGGTCTCGGCGTCGAAATACTGCCCCGGGTAGCGGAGATTGAAGGCGAACGTTCCAAGCCCCGAGGGATTCTGGTTCGCCATGTTGCCCCCGAACGGATCGTCGTTGTCCCATCTCCAGCGAATCTGCTGGTTGCGGTCGGTGATCACTCTGGGCGTGTCGAGCTGGTCGCTGTGCACGAAGTAGAAGCTGGGTGTGGCCCCGGTGGTAATCAGCGCCACCGGCGTGTCGTTCAGCCACACATATTCGAGGTAAGTCTGTCCCTGGTTTGAGGTCTCGGCAAGGAACCGGCCGGAGGCGTCGCAGAAGTAAAGCGCGCTACGTCACGAGTCTTGCTGAATTCACGCTAGGCTAGCGTTAATCTATTTGGCGACATCTTATCTGGCGTAACCGTGCGACTATACGCGTTCTCGCACGTTCCGCATCGGCTTGGTCCATACGGACAGCAGCAAGAAGAGTGATTAGCTGCAGACGCTTGTCTTCTAGGTCGCACGGCGGGTCATGCGGCCATGTAAAAGACAAGTTCGGAAGATTCTCCAACCACTCAGCTAATAGTGCATCATCTTTTGAAACAAAAAGAAGAAAGACCTTTGGATTTGTCTCCATCACAGCAAGGAGAGAGTTTGATAACGTGTAAGATGCGCTTCCGCTGACGCGTTTTTTCCAGAGGCCTGCAATACATTGCAGTGCTCTATCTGTAGTTGGCTCGATCCCCAGACTTATAGCCATTGTCCCGATCAACGTCTCCAATTTCTGAAGGTTGCACATCTGATCGGGTGAAGCATTACCTGTTGGCTCTGCAGCAGCACAATATCCGCCATAAAGAGTGAACAGAAGTACGAGTATGAGAGCTATTCGGCCATAATGGGTTGCCATAGGAATCTCGCTTTGATGTCAGTTGATTCGCCCCTTGCCGCATCCTGCTTCATCGTGCTGGTAATAATCTGCATTATCGAGTTGAAAGCCGGTCGACTTTGTCCGACGTAATCGATCGAGCGATTATTACCAGGAAGAATGCAGCCCTGAGTATCCTCTGGGAAGTTGCCCGGGTGTATTTCTACGTTGCTCATCCCTGGCACATCTTGTAGTTCTACAACTGTCATTCCAAAACGCGGGCTCTCATACAGTGACGCACCATATTCACCTTCTGGAACACGGTTCCATTTTCCGTATCCTGAGGGCTCTAGAGAGAACCCGCTAAATTCCAGAGTGCCGTTCACGCTCACATATAGCAATCCCTGTGTGGATGCTGGCGTCAATGATGCACGGACTACCGTGACCAGAATGTCTGACAGGCCTAGAGGATCAAACGCGTACAACGGGTGTCCGTGTGCGTAACTGAAGGTGTTGAGCCCTGCCACAACACCAACCGGATCGCTCTCGGTGTATCTCCCGATCTCCGGGCTGTAATCCCGGAAGTAGTTGTAGTGGGTGTTGGTTTCCTTGTCGAAGTACTGCCCCGGGTAGCGCAGGTTGTATACGAAGCTGCCGAGTCCGGCGGGATTGCCGTTGGCGATGTTTCCGCCGTACGGATCGTCGTTGTCCCAGCGCCAGCGGATCTGCTGGTTGCGGTCGGTCACGACTCTGGGCGTGTCGAGCTGGTCGCTGTGCACGAAGTAGAAGCTGGGCGTGGCGCCGGTCTGGATCACTGCTATCGGTGTGTCCTGCAGCCACACGTACTCGGTGTAAGTCTGCCCCTGGTCTGAAGTCTCGGCAATGAGATGGCCGGAAGCGTCGTAGAGATAGACCGTGCTCACGCCCTGCACGGTCTTGCCGTAGCGCTGTCCCAAGGCATTGACCTGGTAGGTCACGGCGCCGAGCGCGGTGGTGGCTCCGACCAGTCTTCCTCTCGCGTCGTAGGTAAAGCTGTTCACCCCGTCGCTGGTCACCGAGCCGTTGGCGTCGTGGGTGTAGGTGACCGTGCTGCCGGAAGTGATGGAAGAGAGCTTGTTGTTCGTGCTCGGATAGGCGTAGGTCTTGGTCACCGACCCCACGGTCTTGGAGCTGCGGTTGCCGTTGGCGTCGTAGGCGAAACTATAGTTGGTGCTGGGCGTCACGGTGCTCGTGAGCCGGTCGAGACTGTCGTAGCCGTAACTGAGCGACTGCGCGGGAATCGGGAAGTAGCTCGAGGCGGTGATGCGGCTCGCGGCATCGAAGGAAAGCGTCTGGGAGGCCCCGGCCAGGGTGAAGCCGGAGACGCGCCCGTCGAGGTCGAGAGTGCGGGAATAGCTCTCCCCGTTGCCGAAGACCCAGCTCTTCGCCCCTCCGAAGGGCTGCCACGCCACTGCGGCGACCAAGTTCTGGGCGCTGCCGCCCGCGGTGGCGTCGATCTGGGCCACGCGCCCGGCGCCGTCATAGGTATAGGTGAGCTGCGTGCCAGAGGGATAGGTCACCGCCGTCAGGCGTCCCGCGCTGTCGTAGCCGTACTGGGTGAGGTAGTTGCGGGCGCCGATGCTGCGCGTGTCGGTGAGCAGGCGGCCGCGGGCATCGTAGGTGTAGAGCGTCTGGGTCTGGAGCGCCCCGCCGGGGGCGTTTTCCGTGATCGAGCTGAGCCGCCCCTTGCCGTTCGCCCCGGCGTCATAGCCGTAGAGCGCCTGGCTGCCGTCCTGGTAGGTCGCCGTTGCGACGCGGTTCAGCGCGTCGTAGCTGTAGGTGGTGGTCTGCCCCTTGGCGTCCTGGGAGGTGAGCACATTGCCCGCCGCGTCATAGGTATTGATGGTCGTGCCGGTATCGGGGCTCGCCTGCGTGTTGAGGTTGCCCAGCGCGTCCACGGTATAGCCGGTGGCGTTGGTGCGCGGGTCGGTGACCGAGGTCGGCTGGTCGAGGGCGTTTAACGCGTACTGGGTGATCCCGTTGCCGGGATCGGTGACTTGCTTCAGAC
>DASRFY010000162.1:0-18625 GCA_035651315.1 Burkholderiales bacterium | reverse complement strand
TTGGATGCGACCCGGAGCGCTCGCAAAGCACGCCGGTCAGACGCGCTCGCATGCCCGCCTCCGCGGTCACATCCCGCAAGCGGGTCCCTGTTCCGCGCTCCGGCGTGCGTTGCATCCATCCGCACCTGGCGTAACGCGCGTCGTGGGACTTGTGCAGAGCTTCCCTAGCAGACCGCTCTGCGGCGCGGCGAACCTGCGCCGGAAATCATCATCCGGAGGAGACAGCCATGTGTGAGTTGTGTTCGACGACGCGCCGGCGCTTCCTGCGAAACCTTGCCGCGGGCACCGCTGCGGCGTGGGGCGCGGGAGCGATGGGGGGTGCAACCGCGATCCTGAGCGCGGATCGCGCGCGGGCAGCCGAACCCGTCGTCCTCGGGAAGGGCCGCTACCGCTATCAGGTTCTCGAGGGATGGGGAGAGCTGCCTCCCGGCATGACGTACGGCGACTCCGCCGCCGTGTGCGTGGACAGCAAGGACAACGTGTACGTGTTCACGCGCGGCGCGCACCCGGTCATCGTCTTCGACCGCAATGGAAAATTTCTCCGCTCCTGGGGGCAGGACATCGGGTTCACGAATCCCCACGGCGCCGCCATCGGTCCCGACGATCTGCTGTACCTGACCGACGATCACGGCCACACGGTGCGCAAGTGCACTCCGGACGGCAAGGTGCTGCTGCTGATCGGCACGCCCAAAACGCCCGCTCCCAGATTCAGCGGCGATCCCTTCAACCGCTGCACGCACACCGCGCTTTCGCCGCAGGGAGACATCTACGTCTCCGACGGATACCAGAACGCGCGGGTGCACAAGTTTTCTCCGGACGGGAAATTGCTCTTTTCGTGGGGCGAGCCGGGAACCGATCCGGGGCAGTTCAATCTGGTCCACAACATCGCCTGCGACGACGAGGGCCTGGTCTACGTCGCCGACCGGGAAAATCACCGCGTGCAGGTCTTCGACGGGAACGGGAAGTACCAGGGCCAATGGAACAATCTCATGCGGCCGTGCGGGTTGTTCGTGACCCGCGGCAAGGACCCGCTAGGATTCATCGGCGAACTCGGCCCGGAAACCGTCGCCACGCTGACCAAGGACGTGCCGAATCTGGGCCCGCGGCTGACGGTGGTTTCCGCCAAAGGCGAACTTCTGGCGCATCTCGGCACGCGACCGATCGGCGAAGGCGTTGGCCAGTTCATCGCGCCGCACGGCATCGCGGTGGATTCCCGCGGCGACATTTACGTCGCCGAAGTCGCCAACACCTACTGGCCGATCCTGTACGGGAAGAAGCCCGACCACGAGCTGCGCTCTTTCCAGAAGCTCGTCCGGCTCGGCTGATCGCGTCGCGCGTCGCCTGCCGGAACGGGGCGTCACGCCTTCTTGACGATCTTCTGGTAGGCGATGTCGATGTTCATGCCGATGCGATCGCGATACTGCCCGAGCGGATACTTCGACATGCCTTGCTCGTACTTCGGGGCAAGCCGGTCCGCGATCGCTTTTTTCATCTCCTCCAGGCCCGCCCCGTCAGCCGCCGCCTTCTTCACCTCGTCGATGAGATCCGCCAGATAGCCCCGGAAGAATGCCAGATGCTCCCTCGTCATCACCCCGCCGTGGCCGGGGATGATCTGGGCGAAGTCGATCTTTTCCAGCTCGTTCAGGGTCTGCACCCATTCCTCTGGGTAGCCGTCGTTCATGAACGGCATCCAGTCGATCAGCGCATCTCCGGTTGCGACCACTTTTTCCTTCGGCAGGTGGATGAAGACGTCGCCGTCGGTATGGGCGCGGCCGAGCAGCAGGATCCGGATTTCGCGTCCGCCCTCGTTGAGAATAACCGATTTCGCCAGCGTCCGGTTCGGCAGCGTCGGCTTGATCTGCCGCAGTTCCTCCAGGTAGGACTCGGCCTGCTGGAGATTCGATTCGAGGCGGGCTTTCTGCTCCGCGCCGGACGCCCGCGCGATCTCCTCCTTCAGTTTCGCGATTTCCTGCGGGACGCTTTTCAGCTGCTTTTCGATGTACGGGATGCCGCCCACGCCGGCGTCCGGCCGGGTCAGGTTTTCCCGCGTGCGTTCGGAGGCGATGATCTCGACGTCCGGATTGGCTTCCGCGTACACCTGGTTGCCCTGCCAATGGTCCCAGTGGAAATGGGTGTTGATGATCTTGCGGATCGGCTGCTTCGTGATCGCCTGGATTTCCCGGTACAAGGCGTAGGCGGCGGAGGGCTTGGAGTGGGAATCCACCACGATCACGCCGTCGTTGGTGAGGATCACCGCGGCGTTGCAATTCACCTTGTAGCGCGGCGCGGCGACGGCGGCGTAGATGCCGTCCGCCACCGGTCTCAGTTCGAACAGCTCCTTGTCGGCCGTGCGGGCGTCGGCCGCGAAGGCGCAGCAGGGATCGAGATGGTCGAAGGTCTGGATGGCCGCAATCGCCATCCCGGCGCGAGTCAGGAATTCGCGGCGCGTCAACGAGCTGCCCATGTTCTCCTCCGGTCATGTTCTGTGGCGGCAGATCGGCCGGGCAAGCGATTTGCCCTGACCTTCCCCGCGGCAGTGTACTCCGGGGTGCCGGTGCAGATGCTACCCGCTCTTGCGCCGCAGACGAAGAAGAGGCACGGTTCAGATGACAGCGATGCCGGGCAGATGCGCATCGTCCGGTGCCGGCGGGATCGCGGCGGGATCGCAAAGCATGCGAGCGAGCCGATCCTGACGACCGCGCCCGAGCAGGCAGACGGCATACCGGGCGCCGGCGACGAAATCGCCGAAAGCAGCGTCCACCCAGCCGCGGTCCGTCAGCGCCGGAAGAGAGAGTTTCGTCGTGGAGATTGCTACTGACTTCACGAGCAACAGGGCGCTCGCATCCATCTGCCTTGCGAGCCATGCGGCGAGGCTGTCCGAGGTGACGTTCCAGCTCTGCGGAATCGAGGGATCGGCGAGCGCCATCTCGTAGGGCATCCACACCGGCACCTGGCCCCGCTCGAGTACGGCGTGGATCTCAGGCGCAGTGCAAGCCGGCACGAGACCGGCCTGCATGCTGCACAACAGGTGCCCGTAGCGTTCCATCGCGCGCAGGGCCATGCCGTGCGCAACGCGATCGTCGAAGCGTTCGCGCTTCTGCGCCGCGCGCACTTCGTCGGCCCACGGACCGCCGCCGGGAACCAGCACGATTTTGCCGGCGCCTGCCGCGGCGGCGACCGCGAGCCAGCGCGGAAGCTCGTCCGAGCGCGCGAAGCTACCGCCGAGCTTGACGACCCACATGGCGCGATTTCCGCGCGTTGCCCATCTGATCGGCTGCCAGGACGGCGACGGCGACCGCGGGCGCGCAGCTCGCGGCCCACGCGGCGCGGCCGGAGGCCGACGGAACCAGGGCCGCGAAGTCGCGATAGCGCCGGCCGAGCCGGTGGGCGAGCTTGCGCACGAGAAATCTTCCCACGCCGGCGCCGACCAGCGGCGCGCGGTCGAGGCCCGCGTCATTGGAGAGCACGCGTTCGCAGGCCTGCCGGATGCGCCAGAGCTGCAGGTCCGCGAGATAACGCGCGCATCGCTTCCATGCCGCAAGCGGCGCCGATTCCAAATCGCGGCCGATCATGCGCGCCAGGCGCCGCGCGCTGTCGCGCGCGGTCTTGCCGCCGTTGTCCGCGGCGGGAAGCTGGTCGGCGCCGCCCGGCAATTCGCCGGTGAGACGATAGACGTCCGCGGTGGTGGCGAATACCTCCGCCATCGGAACGATCCATTGCCCGCCGAAGGGAATGCGATCGGCGAGCGCCATGAGCGGCGTGCGCACCACGCCGGTGTACGCGAGTTCCTCGCGGGCGAGACGCTCCTGGTCGCTCCATGCCTGCGCCGCGAGCGTGCCGCCGCGGATCGGAACGATGTCGGTGGTGGTGCTGCCGACGTCCACCAACAGCGCGTCCGGCAACCGGCTCGCGACGAGCTGCGCGCTCGCCGCCCAGTTGGCGGAGGCGACGGCTTCGGGTTTGCGCGCGGCGCGCGCCGGCGACAGGAAACCCGCTCCTGCCGCATAGACCAGGGTGCGCGACGCGGGAACCTGTGCGCCGAATCGCGACAGGATGCCGGCGACGCCCGCCTCCCGATTGCGGAACAGGTCGCTCACCTCGCCGGTCATGGTGACCGCGTGCCGTATCGCATCCGGAACCTCCTGCAGCACCGCCGCGACTGCGCGATCGAGATGCTCCGCCCCCTGCCAGAGCGGGCAGGGAAGCTGCTTCACCCAGACGACTTTTCCGGAACCGTCGATCGCCGCGGCCTTCAAGTGCGCGCCGCCGAGATCCCAGCCCAGCGTGATCTCAGGCGGCATGCGTCACCTCGATTTCGATTGTGCGCGATCCCCGCGCCGGCAGGTCGAAGCGGTCCAGCGACCGGGGCAATCCGAGCACGAGCCGCGCCGGGTTGATGCCGAGCGCATCGCGCAGGCCGGCATAGGATGTGGTGAGTCGCGGATTGACTTCGACCACCAGCGGCCCTGCGTCGCTCTCGATGAAATCGATTCCGCAGTATCCCCACAGGCCGGGCAGGGCGTGCGCCGTCGCGCCGGCCAGCGCGGCGTAGCATTCCTGCGCGTCCGGCACCGCGTTCACGCTCACTCCATCGAAACGAAACACGCCGTCGGCGACCCCGACTTTCTGCCGGTTACAGGCGAGCAGCCGGGCGCGGCCTTCGCAGCAGACGAGCGACAGGCTGCGCGCCTCGCCGCGCACGAAGGGCTGAAAGATCCGTCCGGGGTTCCCGTTCTCGCGCAGCCAGTCTTGCAGGACCGCGCGGTCGCGAAACAGCAGCGTGTCCCGGCAACCCGCGCCGTCGTCCGGCTTGACGACGATCGCGGTTGCTTCGCGCGGAACGTCGCGCGCATCCCCGTACGCCGGCACGACCGGAATGCCGGCGCGCGAAAGCAGCGCCGCGGTCTTGCGTTTGCTTGCGGTCACCTCGATCGCGTCGGGCCGGCTGCCGAGCAGCGTCCGGCCGGCGGCGAGCACTTCCCGCGTGATGCGCGCGAGGACGCCGTCCTGCTCCGGCGCGATCGGCCACACTGCGTCGGCTTCGCGCACCGCCTGCCGGAACACGTTCCAGAACTCGCCGGCGGCGCGCGCGACGTGTGCCTTCGCGGGCAGGTCCGCCGGCAGCCGGGCATCGCGCATGACCGCGACTTCCACGCCCCCGATGGAGGCGAGATCACCGGCCAGCGCGCGCAGCATCGTCTCGCCCTCGGGCGCCAGCGCCGCGATGCCCGGCTCGTCGAGCATTCCGCCGCCGGTGACGTGTTCGTAAGCGAGAATCCGCATGATCCAGAGACTATTTGGCCACAGAGGACACAGAGTGCACAGAGAGAAAACCGTTAACCGCCATGACACCAGGAATTTCTCGAGAAATTATCGGTCTTGCATTTGCCGTTCCCTCGTGTACCTTCGTTTTCCTTCGTGATCCTTCGTGTTGAAAGCGTCTTGATCTTCTCTGTGAACTCCGTGTCCTCTGCCGCCGGTCATTGACTCCATCGTGAAGCTTATCCCTGTCATCGATCTCAAGGGCGGGCTGGTGGTGCATGCCCGCGAAGGCCGCCGCGACAAGTACCAGCCGGTGCGCTCGAAGCTGTGCACCAGCGCGCAGCCCGAAGCGGTGATCGAGGGCCTGCTCGGACTGTATCCGTTCCGCGCGCTGTACGTTGCCGACCTCGACGCCATCCAGCGCAGGGGAAGCCATGCCGGAACGCTGGCGGCGATCCGCCGCCGTTTTCCCGAGCTGGAGCTGTGGGTCGATTCCGGTATTGCGGATGAAGCGGTTCTCGGGCGCTGGATCGAAGCCGGCATCGGCAGGGCGGTGATCGGCAGCGAATCGCTGGCGGAGGCGGAGTTCGTGTCGGTCGCGCGCGGCCGCTGCGGCGAACCCTCGCCCGTTCTCTCGCTCGACTTCCTGGGCGAGGCTTTCATGGGGCCGCCCGCGCTGCTCGCGCAGCCGCAGCGCTTCTGGCCCACGCGCGTGCTGGCGATGAATCTCAAGCGAGTGGGCAGTGCAGCCGGCCCCGATTTGGCGCTCGTTCATCGACTCGGCTCGCTCGCGCCCGGCGTCGAAGTCTACGCCGCCGGCGGCGTGCGCTCGGCGGAGGATCTCCAGCGCGTCGCGGCGGCGGGAGCGGCGGGGGCGCTCATCGCAAGCGCGCTGCACGACGGCCGCCTCGCCACCGCCGACCTCGCCCGTTTCTGCAATCTCTAAGCAAGAAATAAACGCTAGGGCGAAACACGAAGAACACCAAGATCACCAAGACGGGTAAACGGTAATTCCTTGCCAAAGCCGGTTCATTTGCGGGTTTCGATGAGAGTTTCGAGCAAATATCGCGGCTCTCGTTCTTGAGATCTTCTTGGCGGCCTTGGTGTTCTTGGTATTTCGCATCCTGGTTCTGCAGACGTCAAAAAAAAGCCCGCTCCGCGCAGCGAAGCGGGCTTCGGTACTGCAGGGGGAGGTTTACTTGTGCGCCTGGAACGGATGGTCGACCGTGCCCTTCTTGGCGACCACTTCCTTCGCCTTCGGCTCGCCGGCCACGGCGCGCTTGATCGATTCCTTGGTGGCCTGGTAATTGAAGTCCTGAATCTTCTTGTCGTCGGAGGCTTCCCAGTGGATGAACACGCCGACGCAGATGAACACGTCGTCGGCCTCGTCGGCCGGAATCGTGCCGTCCTGGACGCAGTCGGCCACCGCCATCGCCACCGCGCGTTGCGCGGGGCCGAACATCTGCACCGCCTGCTTCGCGCCCTTGATCGTCACCTTGTTGAACAGCAAGGTGTTGGGCTTGCACATCAGATTCGGCGCGACCACTGCCAGCAGCGAGGTGAAACCGTCCTTGTTGTTGGTGAGCGCGTTGCAGAATGCGGTCTCGGCGGCGCTGCCGCGAGGCCCCATGATCAGGTCGATGTGGGCTACTTCGTTGCCGTCGCCGACCAGGGATTCTCCGACGAGGACGCGGTTGATCTTTGCCATTTTGGTGCTCCTCCTGTTGATGCGTGATGATTGAAAACTTGCGGGATGTACCCGCTTTCCTTCATTCGCCAGCGCGTGCTGCCGCCTGGAGCGGATGGTAAACCTCCGCCAGCAGATCTTCCAAGGCCATTGCCACGAGACTGGCGACGGTCATGTCCGCGCTGGTCCCGGGGTTGATGGCCCGCTCCTTGAGCGAGCGATCGAGCGCTTCGAGCGCGGGCATCGCCTCTTCGGGTCTGCGGGCCTCTGCCAGCATGCGTGCCGCGGGCTGCGCATCGCGCACCACGTGCCTCGCCGTGCCCGGCCCGAATTTCCGCGCCACGTGGCTGTCGGGGAAGCGCGCAAGCAGCGTCATGTACACGCCCACCGCCGCCCACTCCAGCGCGTTCCAGCGTGCCAGAAATTCGCGCGCGATGGGAGTCCCAATTTCAAAAATGTCGGCGAAGACTGTATCAAATTGAGACGCTATGCGATCGCGCTGCGCCGCTTCACGCATCGCTTCGAGCAACGTCACGCTCGGTACCGCGTTGACGTCGTGGCGCGGGCTGCGGCCCAGGCCGCCGGGCTGCGCCAGGCGGATTGCCCGGTACGCAGCCTGCGCGTCGCGCACGTCGAGTGCGGCGAGCACGACCGCGAGCCGGTCTCGCAGCCGCGCCTCCGGAAGGGTTAGGAGCGCGGCGTGGGCGAGCGGCGCGCACAGCAGCACGATTCCGAGATTGGTGTTGAACGGGACGACCTCGCGCGTGGCCTCGATCGCGCGCAGGATGCGCTCGCCGACCGCGATGCCCGGCTTCGCCAGCGACGGCGTCGCGGCGTGCGCGCTGGCGATGAAATCCTCGGCGCGCATGCCGTGACCCGGCGAGTCGATGCTGACGTTGCCCGGCTTGAACGCGCGCACCTCGGCCACGCACGCCTCGCGTATCGCGCGGGCGACGGCGTTCGCATCGAGTGCGCGGCCTGCCGCGGTCATGCCACCGAATGCAGCGCGCGACGCGGCAGCCGACGCAGCAGAAAATCGTCCACCAGGCATTGTGCGATGTTCTCCCGGCTGACCGACTGCAATCCCTTCCACGCCGGGATGCCGTTCACTTCGACCACGAGCAGCCTGCCGTCGCGGTCGCGAATGAGGTCCACGCCGGCATAATCCATTGCGAGAGCCCGGCAGGCGCGCTCCGCGAGATCGGCGAGTTCGCCGTTGGCCGACAGGTTCACCGCTTCGCAGCTCGCGCCCTGGGCGACATTGTTGATCCAGCTCTTTCCGCGCCGGGCCATGGCGGCGAGCGCTCGATTGCAGACCACGAACACGCGCCAGTCCTGCCAGCCCGCCGCGCCGGGCTCGACGTAGCGCTGCAGGTAGTACACGCCGTCGTACTCTTCCGGCGCGGGAATCTCGCCCGGGTGCGCCACCCGCCGCAGCCCCTCGCCCTGCGAGCCGAACAGCGGTTTGAGCACCAGCTCGCCGCCGCCTGCCGTTTGCCGTGCGACGATCGCGAGCGCTTCCTGCCGGGACTCGGCGACCCAGGTGTCGGGCGTCGCGATCCCGGCGTGCGCCAGCCGGAAGCTCGTCATCGCCTTGTCCACCGTGCGCTCGATCGCGCGCCCGTCGTTGTACACCGGCACCCCGACATCGTCGAGCGCGTGCAGGACGTCCAGTCGGAGCACGACCTGCTCCAGCGTCCCGCCCGGCACTCCGCGCACGAATGCCCCGTCCGGCGGGCGATCGTCGAACCCGGGAACGACGATGCCGTGGCCGGGCATACCGAAGTCGAAGCGGCACTGCTTGAGCGAGACGAATTTCGACTCGACCCCGCGCGCGGCGAACTCATCGCGCAGCCGCGCGCCGTGCCAGCCGGGGTCGTCGGTGAAGATCGCGACGCGCGTGCCTTGCGTGGTCATCTGGTTCGAACCGTCAAAAGAGTACGTTTACCACAGAGACACAGAGGCACAGAGAAAAAGCCAATACGAGGACACACCACCAAGACACCAAGGAAATCACAATCCATGTTTTGCTTTTCTTGGTGCCTTTGTGTCTTGGTGGTTAACCTGATTTTGATTTTCTCTGTGTCTCTGGTCTCTGTGGTTCAAGATTCCCCTTCGAAAGACTGCGCGAGCAGCTTCTCGTCCAGCGCGCCGGCGCGGAAAGTCCTGCCGCTCTTCATCACCGTCACCGCCGCGACGGCGGGAGCGAACAGGTTCGGGTCGATGCGATAGAAATCGTACTCGACATCCTTGAAGATGCGGGCGAACGGCTTGCCGTAATCCATGGACGCACCGGAAGGCAGATTGTGCGCAAGCCGTTCCGCCTCCGCGTCCTCGCAGTCGACGAGGAGCTGCACCTGCCCGCCGAACAGGATGGCGTCGTTGGTGCGGCCCATCGCGATCAGAAAATCCCCCGCCGGCGGCGCCAGAGGCGCGCTGCCGATGCCGTCGACGATGTGGTGCAGCGGGAATCCCACCGTGTGCGCCTTGTGGAGCGCGACTTCCAGCACCCGGGCGACGATCTGCACCGCGCCGGCCAGGCTGCGCGTGGGCGTGAGAATCAGCGTCACCTTGTCCGGCGCGACGCCGCAATGCCGCGCGATCTTTTCGGCGAGCTCGACCGGCGGCGCCTTGTCCACTTCCAGCACCAGGCACACCGACTCGGCCTCGTCCCGGTAGGCGAGTTCCACGAAGAGATCTTCCCGGCATGCCGCCGCGCGCCCCGGTCCCGAGCCCAGCGCGAAGAATGCGCCCTTGCCTTCGCCGTGCGACAGGCTCCAGCCCGCGTATTGGCTGCCGAGGCAGGCGAGCACGGGATCGGCGCTGTACACCGAGAGCTGCCACGGCCAGCGCGCGAACGGGCCGCCGGCCTGGATCGATACCTGCCCCAGCCCGCCCATGCAGATTTCGGCGATGCGCCGACCGGCTTCGAACCCGCCGCGCTGCGCGATGCCGGCGTCCACGATCACCGTGCCGTTGGCGAGCCGTTCGATACCGATCCGCAGGCTCTTCGCGTCGCGGAGCAGGTTGGCGACGAGCGGCGCGGTGAGCGCGTTCACGCTCGGCCAAGCCGCCGCGACCGCCTGCTGTCTTGCGTCGGGGGCGTGGGCCCGCACGCTGCCGGGTTCGCTTGTGCTCATGCTGCTTTCTCCCACAGGGTCCGCTGCATCAGGCCGCGGCGCGTCAGCACGAGCCGCCGCGCCGCGCACTCGGTTGCCGCCGCGGCGTGCACGCTGCACACCGGCGCGCCCGCCGCAATGACGCTTCCAGCCTCGGGCAGATCGGTGCACCACTGCGGCCAGGCGATGCGCGCCGGTACGCGCAGCGCCGCGGCCGCGTAGACGATCGCATGCGCGTGCGCCGCAGTCGGGATCGGCGCGGCCGGCAGCTCGCCGAGGCAGGCGCGCAGATGCGTGCCGAGGGCGCCGCCGTCGAGATCGGCGTCGTAGAGGTCGATTGTCGCGGTCGGCCGCGGATTGATTTCCAGAACGAATGTTTCCTCGCTATCCAGCACGAAGTCCAGGCCGTTCAATCCCACCAGTCCGGTTGCCGCCACCAGACGATCCAGCCAGGCCGCGATGCGAGTGCGCGCGGCGTCCGGAATCGGGGCGCAGCTTACCGCGCCGCCGTAGCCGAACGGCGCGCGGCAAGGCGGGCCCGCGACCCATTGCTCGTTGAAGCCGATCAGCCGTGCGCGCGCCCCGTCCGCGGCGAACAACGCCGACATCACGCGCCCGCGCTGGAATCGCTGGAAGTAACGCAGCGGCTGGCGGCGGTGGCGCCGGGTCGCGGGCCGCACGTGGCTCCCGCCGCCCGCGCCGGCGCGTTTCACCAACCAGTCCGCCGGGTCCGGCGGCGGCTCGATGCGCACTTCCGGATGCGCTACGCCGAGCGCGTCGAGCAGCGCGAAGAACCGCGCCGGTTCCTTGACCAGCCGCACCGTGTCGGGAGCGTTTCCGTACAGCCTGCGCGAGCGCGCTAGGCGCGCGATGAGCGCGGGCCGGCCTTCCAGTCCCGAGCCGTAGACGAAACCGGCGCAGCCGGCGGGCGGGCACAGATCGTCGGCCGCCGCCAGCAGACGCTTCGCGTCGAAGCGCAGACCGCGTCCGGCGACCGCGCGGCTGGCGCGGGCGTAGCGGCGCGTGTCGATGTCGTTGAACAGGTCGAGCGCCACCACGGCGATGGCGCGCTTCGCGCCGGAACAGGCGAGCGCGCGCGCGGAGGCGGAAACGATCAGCAGCGGCGCGCTGTCAGGCGATGCCGGCATGCTTGCGTGCCTCCACCAGCGCATCGCGCATGTCGAGATAGAGCGGCTTCTCGGCCTTCAGCATCGCTTCGAGCAGTCCGCGCTGCGCCTGGTACTTGATATTGCCGATCGCGAGCGCGCCGATGCCCACCGCGCGGCCCGACTTCGCCGACAGCGGCGTGCCGTCGTCCATCGGACCGACGCCTTCGACGCCGGAAGGCGGCACGGCATTGACGTCGGCGGTGACCAGCAGCCTGGGCGCCGCGGCGAGCAGGCCCTTGGTGACCACGCGGTAGCCGGCTCGCGCCGTGGCGAGAACCACGTCGGCCTGCTGCATCATCGCCAGCTTCAACGCTTCGGTGTTGGCCTCGACCGGTTCCACGCTCGTGCCGTAGCGCGCGTTGCAGTCGTCGGCGGTGCGCCGTGCGCGGGAGGTGTCCTCGCGCCCGACGATGCCGACCCTGGCACCGGCCTGGGAGGCGAGCACCGCGGCCGCAGCGCCCACGGGCCCGGTGCCGCCGAAGATCATCACCGCCTTGCCCTGCATGGTCGTACCGTGCGTTTTTTTCAGATGCTTTTCCACCGCGGCGATCATCGCGGCGGCGGTCGTGAATGCCCCGCTCGGATCGACGAACACCGAGACCTCGAACGGCGGCACCATCGCCTTCTTCGCCGCCTCCAGCATGTCCGCCGCGAGGCCGTTGTCGCGCCCGCCGATGAAGATGCCGGTGCGCCTGGTGCCCTTCGGGCCGCGCGAGAAGATCGCGTCCTGGGTCAGCGCGGCGACCTGGTCCTGCGCGACGCCGGTGTAGGGCACGACCGCGTCGTAGCCGGCGTCGTAGGCCATGTTGACGTCGAAAGGGCTCGCCTGCGCCATCGGCGTGAACAGATGAAGGATGAACGGCTTTTCCATACTTTTCTCCAGATCTCACCACAGAGGCACAAAGAGAAAAGCGCGACTAACCACCAAACACACCAGGGGCACCAAGAAATTCAGATTCCTGTTCCTGCTCTTCTTTGTGTTCTTGGTGATCTTCGTGGTCAAAGTCTTTCTTTTCCCCGTGTCTTCTTTGTTCCCTGTGGAGTAAAGATTCCGTCACTTTGCCGCAGCCGGCGCGCGCGCAGCCTCGACGGCTTCGACCTCGCCGCCGCGGTTGCGGCCGCCGCACACCATGAATTGCAGCGCGCCGGCGTCGGCTGCGCGCGTCTGCGCGCGACGCGCGAGCATCCGCGCGTCCGATTCCGTCCCGACGATCGCGAAGCCGGTCGGGCCCCACGAGCTCTGCCCGATTCCCGCCACGCCTTCGCTTTCCAGCCAGGCGAGCGTCCGGGCCACGCGGGGGCTGGAATAACGGCCACCCTGCGCAGGCGCGAAATAATCCCCGGTGATGCGCTGCATTTCGCCGATCGCGCGCCCGAACGCGTCGAGGTCCCGCTCCTGCAGCGCCGGCAGCGCCTGCATCAGCATCAGGCGGCAGAGGTGCGCGGAGGTCTGTTCGGAAAACGCCGGCAGCTTCTGGAAGGCGGCGATCTCGTCCGCGCCGTGCAGACCCCGGGCTGCGCGGTCGAAGACGAGCAGCACGCGCCACGCGGGGGGAAACTCGGCCCGCGCCACCAGAGGCGGCGGTTCGTCGCGCGCGCCCTTGCCGCCGTCGATCAGGAACCCGCCCGCTTCGAACGCCCCGATGCCGATGCCCGAGCGCTGGCCGCGTTCGTGCAGGGCGGCGATTTCGCGCACGCCGAGATCGAGACGGTGGAACCGCGCGAGCGCCACGCCGACCGCGATCGCGAGCTGCGTGCCGGAGCCGAGCCCGACATGCTCCGGGATCGCCTCGCGGATTTCGACGCGGCAGTTGCGCGGCAGGCCGAAGCGTTCGTGCAGCGAGGCCGCGAACGCCTCCGCGCGTGCGGCCTGCGGACCGGATGCCGACAACGAACGTGCGTGCGTCGCGGCGAGCGATACGCCCAGTCCGTCGAGCGTGAGCCCGACGCTGCCGTAACGGCGCCCTCTCGAGCCGTTCAAGTCGAGAAAACCGAGATGCAGTCTCGCGGGCGACCGCACGGTGACGGTTCGCGGGTCTTCTTTCATCGGGCGGTGACTGGTGCGTGAAACGATTCGACGCGCGCGAGGTGCGCAGATCGGTTAGAGTTTAGCACCGCGTTGCTCGAGCGCACGTTCAGAATTTCCGGGTCGCGAGTGAGGTGTATCAATTCGAGACACGGCGTGCGATGTTCCGGGCGCGCGGATGCACCCGCGAATCCGAAGCGCGCTACGTTCCCACGCCAGCCATGTCGACGCCGCCCGCCGCAAGCGCTCCGCAATCATCCGTCGGTTGCCCTTTCTGCGGACTGCTGTGCGACGACCTAACGGTCGAGCTCGCCGCGGGCGCGCCGATCGTTGCCTCCCGGGGCTGCGGGAAGAGCCGGCAGCTCTTCGCGCTCGCGGACGACGGTCCCGCCGGCGCGCGCGTGGACGGTCGCGAGGCGACGACCGAGATCGCGCTGGCGCGCGCCGCGGAAATCCTGCGCGCCGCCTCGCAGCCGCTGCTGCTGACCGCGGGCATCGACGTCGCCGGCATGCGCGCGCTGCTCGAACTGGCCGATCGCACCGGCGCGGTAGTGGATCATGCGAACGCCGACGCGATGTTTCGCAACCTGCTGGTGCTGCAGGACGGCGGCTGGATCAGCACTACGCTCACCGAGGTGCGCAACCGCGCCGACCTCCTGGTGTCGGCCGGCACCGACATCGTCGGCCGCTTCCCGCGCTTCTTCGAGCGCTGCTTCGGCGACGCGCAGGCGATGTTCGTCGACGGCGAGCGCGAGGCATGGTTCCTCGGCGCGGCGCCGGCCGGCCTGCCTGATTCGATTGCACGGCGTGCTACCGCGATCGCCGTGGACCGCGCGCGGCTCGGCGAAATATTTGCCACGTTGCGCGCGCTCGAGGCGGGCAAGGCGCTCGGCGTCGCGCACGTGGCGGGCGTGCCGCGCGAGCGGCTCGAGGTTTTGCTCGCGCGCATGCGCGCCGCGCGCTACGGTGTGCTCGCATGGGCCGCCGCGGATCTCGATTTTCCGCATGCCGAGCTCGCCATCCAGGGCATGTGCGAGCTGGTGAAGGCGTTGAACGCAAAAGGCCGCTTCGCCGCGCTTCCGCTCGGCGGCACCGACGGCGACGTCACCGCGATGCAGGTCTCGACCTGGCAGAGCGGTTATCCGCTGCGGGTGAGTTTTGCGGGCGGCGCGCCGGTCTTCGACCCGGTCCGGTACCGCGCGCGCCGCATGCTCGAAGCCGGCGAAGCGGACGCGGTGTTGTTCGTTTCCGCGCTCGATCCGGCTTGCGCGCCGCCGGCGAGCGACGCGCCCACGATCGTGCTCGGCCGTCCCGGCACGCGCTCGCAGCAGGCCGCGGTGTTCGTGCCGCTCGCCACGCCCGGCATTCATCATGCAGGTCACCTGTACCGCACGGACAGCGTGGTGGCGGTGCGCCTGCGCAAGCTCGCCGATACGCGGCACCTGTCCGCGGCGCGGGCGCTGTCGGCGATCCTGCGCGCGATCGGAGACGGGCGATGATCCGGTTGCGGGGCGGTTGCGTGATCGATCCCGCCAATGGTCTGAACGGCGAGCCGCGCGACCTGTACCTGCACGAGGGCCGCATCGTCGCCCCGCCCGCGGCGGGTGCGCGCATCGACCGCGAGATCGACCTCGGCGGCATGGTGGTCATGGCCGGCGCGATCGACCTGCACACCCACATCGGCGGCGGCAAGGTGAACATCGCGCGCGCAATGCTGCCCGAAGACCACCGCGGCGACCCGGTGGCGCGCGGCCCGCTCACCCGCTCGGGCAGCGGCCGCGCCGCACCCTCGACGCTGATTACCGGCTACCGCTACGCGGAGATGGGCTACACGGCCTGTTTCGAGCCGGCGGTCCTGCCGGTGAACGCGCGCCAGGCGCACATGGAAATGGGCGACACGCCGATCGTCGACAAGGGCGGCTACGCCATGCTCGGCAGCGACGATTTCCTGCTGCGCATGATGGCGGAGCGCGCGGATCAGGGGCGCATCAACGACTACGTCGCGTGGACGCTGCGCGCCTCGCAGTGCCTCGGCATCAAGGTCGTCAATCCGGGCGGAATCAGCGCCTTCAAGTTCAACGCCCGCAGCCTGGACGTCGACCAGCCGCACCCGTATTACCGGGTGACGCCGCGCGCGGTATTGCAGACGCTGACCCGCGCGCTGCACGAGCTTTCCGTGCCGCATCCGCTGCACGTGCACGCGAGCAACCTCGGCGTGCCGGGCAATGTCGACGCCACGCTCGCCACCATGGACGCGGCCGAAGGCCTGCCGATCCATCTCACGCATATCCAGTTCCACAGCTACGGCACCGAGGGCGAGCGCAGGTTTTCTTCCGCCGCTGCGCGCATCGCGGACGCGATCAACCGGCAGGCGAACGTCAGCGCCGACGTCGGCCAGATCATGTTCGGCCAGACGGTGACCGCCTCCGGCGACACCATGGCCCAGCACCGCAACGCCGGCCATGCGCACCCGAACAAATGGGTGTGCATGGACATCGAGTGCGACGCCGGCTGCGGCGTCGTGCCGTTCCGCTACCGCGACGGGAACTTCGTCAACGCGCTGCAATGGGCGATCGGGCTGGAAATCTTCCTGCGGGTGACCGATCCGTGGCGGATCTTTCTCACCACCGACCATCCCAACGGCGCGCCGTTCACGAGCTATCCGCATCTGATCCGGCTCTTGATGGACAGGGGATTTCGCAACGAGAAGCTGGCGCAGATCCATCCGGACGCCGCCGCGCACAGCGAGCTGGGCCGGCTCGAGCGCGAATATTCGCTCTACGAGATCGCGATCATGACCCGGGCCGCGCCGGCGCGCATCCTCGGGCTGAAGGACCGCGGGCATCTCGGCGTCGGCGCCGCGGCGGACGTCACCGTATACGCGGACCTGCCTGATCGGGAGCGGATGTTTAGCGCGCCGGAGTACGTGTTCAAGGACGGCGAGCTGGTCGCGCGGCGCGGCGGCGTGGTCAAGGTGACGCAGGGCGCGACCCACGTCGTGCGTCCCGACTTCGATCGTGGAATCGAAAAGCGGCTGCGCGAATACTTCGATCGCTATCACACGATCGCCTTCGACAACTTCGCCATCGCCGACGACGAGCTGATCGATTGCGGAAGCCGCGGCCCGATCGTGCATCCCTGCGTGCGGGAGGGGCGATGATCGTCAACGGCGTGACGATAGACGACACGTTCGCCGAGGCGTTCGGCATGCGCGGCACGCGCATCCTGATCACCGCGCTGAACCTGAAGTGGGCGCATCACGCCGCGCGCGCGGTGACCGGCTTCGCCACTTCGGTGATCGGCTGCGGCTGCGAGGCGGGCATCGAACGGGAGCTTTCCGCCGAAGAGACGCCGGACGGCCGCCCCGGGGTGTCGGTCCTGCTGTTCGCAGTGTCGGGCAAGGAGCTCGCCAAACAGGTCGAGCGCAGAGTCGGGCAATGCGTGCTGACTTCGCCCAGCTCGGCGGTGTTCTCCGGGCTGGAAGGCGAGCCGATCAACCTCGGCAGGAACCTGCGCTTCTTCGGCGACGGCTACCAGATGTCGAAGATGATCGGCGGCAGGCGTTACTGGCGGGTGCCGGTGATGGACGGCGAGTTCCTGTGCGAGGAGACCACCGGCATGGTGCGCGCGGTGGGCGGCGGCAATTTCCTGGTGCTGGCGAGCGGGCAGATCGAAGCGCTGGCCGCGTGCGAAGCCGCGATCGCGGCGATGTCCAAAGTGCCCGGTGCGATCGCGCCTTTTCCCGGCGGCGTGGTGCGCTCCGGCTCCAAGGTCGGCTCCCGGTACAAGGCGCTCACCGCGTCCACCAACGACGCCTTCTGCCCGACGCTGCGCGGCGCGGTGAAAACCGAGCTCACGCCGGAGGTGGGCGCGGTGCTGGAGATCGTGATCGACGGCCTGACCGACGCCGACGTGCGCAACGCGATGCGCGCCGGCATCGGCGCGGTATGCGAAGTGGGCGCCGCGGGCGGGGTGTTGCGGGTGAGCGCGGGCAATTACGGCGGCAAGCTCGGGCAGTTCCACTATCCGCTGCGCGAGATCATGAGATGAGCGGCCTGCGCTTGACGCTGCGCGGGACGCCGCCGGGGAGCGTCGATTGCTCGCCGCTCGCACCCGACCTTCTCGCCGGCAAGAGCAGGAAGGACATCGAGGCGATCGAGCTGCAGTGCGGCAACCGCAGGCTGCGCGTCGGCGAGCTGTTTGCGGTCGAAGGCGATGACCCGAATACGGTCGCCTTCCGTGGCGGCAGTGCGCGGCTTCTTCGCATCGGCGCCGGAATGAAATCCGGGTCGGTGACCGTGGAAGGGGAGTGCGGCGATTACCTCGGGTTCGGAATGCGCGGCGGCGCGATCTCGATCGCCGGAGACGCCGGTGCGTTCGCGGGCAGCGGCATGCGTGCGGGGCGGATCGAGATTCGCGGCAACGCCGGAGACTTTCTCGGCGCCGCGTTGCCCGGAGACCGCCAGGGCATGCGCGGCGGCGCGATCGTCGTGCACGGCAGCGCCGGGGACCGCGCCGGCGACCGCATGCGGCGCGGCCTCATCCTGATCAAGGGCAATGCGGGAAGCTACTGCGGCGCGCGGGTGCTGGCCGGAACCATACTGGTGGCGGGCGAAGCCGGGTACGCGCCCGGCTACGGCTTGAAGCGCGGCACGCTGCTGCTGGAACGAGCCCCGCGCGAGCTGCTTCCCACCTTTCGCGACAGCGGCGTGCATTCGCTGCTGTTTCTCGCCCTGCTGGAAAAGGAAATGCTCCGCGAGGGCGGACCGTTTACCGCCTTCCTGCCGCTCGCAGGCCGCGTTCGACGCTTCTGCGGCGATCTCGCCACCGGCGGTGCAGGGGAGATCCTGGTGCGCGTCTAAGAGAAAACAAAATCGTTAACCACCAAGTGCACCAAGAACACAAAGAAAAGCGGGAACTCGAAACCTGAACGATCCCTTGGTGTCCTTGGTGCGCTTGGTGGTGTAGCCGCCCTTTCTTTCTTCAAGCCGCGCGGGCGAGCGCGCGCCGCAGATCGCCGTGCAGGTAGCGCTCCGCCATCGCGTCGAGCGAGACTGGCCGAATGCGGCTTGCCTGCCCGGCGCAGCCGAAGGCTTCGAAGCGGTTCCTGCACAGCTCGCGCGCGGCCTCGACCGCGGACTTGAGGAATTTGCGCGGATCGAATTCGCCGCGGTCCTTCCACAAGGTCCGCCGCACCGCGCCGGTCATCGCCAGCCGGATGTCGGTGTCGATGTTGATCTTGCGCACGCCGTGCCTGATGCCCTGCTGGATCTCTTCGACCGGCACGCCGTAGGTTTCCTTGATCTCGCCGCCGTGGTCGCGGATCACCTGCAGCCAGTCCTGCGGCACCGAGGACGAGCCG
>DASRFY010000161.1:0-5583 GCA_035651315.1 Burkholderiales bacterium | reverse complement strand
CATCGTGCTCGAGGCGGACGGACGTGCGGTCGAGTTGACCGGGAAGCCGCCGCAGGACATCGTCTCGCTCGGCATCGCGATGGTGCCGGAAGGACGCCGCCTGTTTCCCAAACTGACGGTCGAAGAAAATCTGCTGCTCGGGGCCTACCGGCGGCAGGCCCGCGCTTCGATCGGTCGCAATCTCGCCCTCTGCTACGAAACTTTTCCGGTGCTGCGCGAGCGGGCGCGACAGCATGCCGGCAGCCTGAGCGGGGGCCAGCAGCAGATGCTGGCGATCGCCCGTGCCGTCATGTCGTCGCCGCGCATGCTGCTGGTCGACGAGCCTTCTACGGGCCTGTCGCCACTGCTGGTCAGGCATACGATGAACATGATCGGCGAGCTGAAGCGGCGCTTCGCGTTGACCGTGCTGATGGCCGAGCAGAATTTCGCCGAGGCAAGCCGGATCGCGGACCGCGGCTACATCATGGTGCACGGCGCGATCGCCTTCGAAGGCTCGAACCTCTTCGAGCTGCAGCAAAGCGATCTCGTGAAGAGCCATTACCTGGGCGCGTGACGAAACGATGAAGACAGACACTGGAGAATGCAGATGACGGAACGGCCGCGCATAGGCTGGATCGGGGCGGGTCGCATGGGAGTGCCGATGGCCGGCTTCATCCTCAAGGCCGGCTATTCGGTGAAGGCGTTTTCCCGCACGGCTGTGAACCGCAGGAAGCTCGTGGCGCAGGGCGCGCAGGAAGCGGCGAGCGTCGCCGAATGCGCGCGCGAGGCCGATATCGTTTTTTCCAGCGTGTCGGACGATGCGGCGCTGCGGGCTGTCGCGCTCGGCGAAGAAGGCGTGCTCGCCAATCTTCGCCGCGACGCCATTTTCGTCGATACCAGCACGGTATCCGCAGAGGTTTCCGCCGAGATCGGAAAAGAAGCCGCGCGCCGCGCAGTGGCGTATCTTCGCATTCCGATCTCGGGTAACGCCGCCTCCGCGCAGCGCGGCGAGGTGACTGCGCTGGTGTCCGGCCCGCAGGCGGCGTGGGAGACGGTGCGGCCCGTGGTGCAGGCCTTCAGCACGGAACAGGTGTACCTCGGAAGCGGCGAGGAAGCGCGCTACATGAAGCTCGTCATCAACGCCCTGGTCGTCAATCTCGCGCAGTCGATGGCGGAAGCGTTCGCGCTCGGCCGCAGGGCGGGACTGGACTGGAACCTGATGCTCGATACGATCGGGCAGAGCACGATCGCTTCGCCCTGGGTCAGGGCGAAAGTCGCCCAGATGAAGGCGCGCGACTTTTCTCCGGCAATGACCACCCGGCTAATCCTCAAGGACATCGATCTGATGCTGGCGGCCGCCAAAAAGAACGGCGTGCCGATGCCGCTGACCGCAGCCACGCGCGACGGCATGCAGGCAGCGGTTGATGCGGGCTACGGCGAGGACGATTACATGTCGACGGTCAAGGTGACCGAACGGCAGGCCGGCCTTCCGACCGATAGACTGGGCTGAAGAGCATGGCTGGAAAAAATTCCTCGCGCCCGCAACGCGCAATCGTGATCGGCGGCTCGCTCGCCGGCCTGCTGGCGGGCAATCTGCTGCACCGGATGGGCTGGGACGTCGTCATTTTCGAGAGAACGACCGGCGTCATGGAAGGGCGCGGTGCGGGCATCACCATTCTTCCGGGGCTGGTCAGCGGATTCCGGGCGGCAGGCGTGGACGAAACCGAAGAGTCGTTCGGCGTTCTGCTGCCCGGGCGCATCGCGCTCGACAAGGCCGGCCGCATCGTCGCCGAAAAACCCTTTTCGCAGGTCATGACCTCCTGGCGGCGGCTGTACGAGTCGCTCAGGGCGATGTTCCCTCCCGAGCGCTACCGCGGGGGCATGACGCTCGAACGCGTCGAGCAGGACGATCGCGGAGTGACGGCATTCTTCGCGGGCGGGGAAAGAGCCGATGCGGACCTGCTGATCGCCGCCGACGGCTTGCGCTCGACGGTGCGCCAGCAGTTTCTGCCGCAACTCAGGCCTTTCTATCCCGGCTATATCGCCTGGCGTTGCCTGACCGACGAGAACGCCTTGTCCGAGCCCACCCGCGCGACCTTGTTCAGCCGCTACGCGGTGTGCGTCGCGCCCGGCGAGCAGGGGATCGGCTACGCTGTGCCCGGGCCGGACCACAGCATGGAGCCCGGCCGGCGCCAGTACAACGTCGTCTGGTACCACCCGGTAAGAGAAGACGACCTGCCCCGGCTGATGACCGACGATGCCGGCCGTCATCATGCGAACGGAATTCCTCCCGCTCTGATCCGGGAGCGACTGCGCAGCGAAATGGCGCAACTGGCGAAAGATGTCCTGGCGCCGCAGTTCGCCGAGGCGGTCGAGAAGGCGCGGCTCGTGTTCTTCCAGCCGATCGTCGACCTCGAATCGCCGCGCCTCGCCTTCGGGCGCGTCGCCGTGATCGGGGACGCGGCCTTCACCGCGCGGCCGCACGTCGCAATGGGCGTTCCCAAGGCGGCGGGGGACATCCTTGCGCTGATGGATTCCCTGCGAAACGCGCACGCGGACATCCCGTCCGCGCTCCGCACCTTCGAAGAGCAGCGATTGCGCATGGGACGCGCCATCGTCGCGCGCGGGAAATATCTCGGGTCCTACATGGAAGCACAGTTGAAGCCCGCCGAGGAGCGCCGCCTGGCGGAGGCGGCTCGCATTCCGGAGCGGGTGATGCTCGAAACCGCCGCGCCGATGGACTACGAGCGGCTCGCCGCCGACGCCTAGCTATCGCTCCTTTTCGTTCATTCAGATCACGGGATATCCAGTGACGCAACGCTCAGATTTGCGCATCGCCGTTCTGCCGGGAGACGGCATCGGCGTCGAAGTGATGGATGTTTGTCTGCAGGTACTGGATGCGCTCGCCGCGCGGCTCGGCGGCTTTCGCTTTTCCTGGAACCGGCTGCCGGGCGGCGCCGGCGAGTACCGCCGAACCGGCAACGCTTTTTCCGACGAGTCGATGAAGGAGGTCGCGCGCGCCGATGCCATCCTCTTCGGCGCGATGGGCCTGCCCGACGTGCGCTATCCGGACGGCACCGAGATCGCGCCGCAGCTCGACATCCGCATGGCGCTCGAACTCTACGCCGGCGTGCGTCCGATCCGCGCCATCCCCGGGCTGCCGGGCCCGCTGCGCGACCCGCGCGCAGCCGAAATCGACTTCGTCGTCCTGAGAGAGCAGACCGAGGGGCTGTACCACTCGCGCGGCCGAGGCACCGTGGAGGACGACACCGCGCGCGATACGATGCTGATCACGCGCGCGGGCTGCGAGCGCGTCTTCGACTACGCCTTCCGGCTCGCGCGGCGCCGGCGAGCGCGGGGCAGGCCGGGAAAGGTGGCCTGCGTCGACAAGGCCGGCGTCCTTCAATCGTTCGCGTTCATGCGCCGGGTTTTTCTGGAACGCGCGAAGGCTCATCCCGATATTGATTCCGAATGCGCCAACATCGACGCCACCGCGCTGAACCTGGTGCTGAAGCCGTGGAGCTTCGACGTGATGGTCACCGAAAACATGTTCGGCGACATCCTGTCCGATCTCGGCGCCGCGCTGGTCGGCGGAATGGGAGTCGCGCCGTCGGGCGATATCGGCGACAAGCACGGCCTCTTCCAGCCCTGTCACGGCACCGCGCCCGACATCGCGGGATCCGGCAAGGCCAACCCGACCGCGATGTTTCTCTCGGCGGCGATGATGCTCGAATGGCTGGGCGAGCGGCACGGCGACCGTCGCCTGCTGGAAGCAGCGCGAGTGCTCGATGAGGCAGTGCGCGGTGCGTTCAAAGGCGCAGGCGTGCGGCCGTTCGAGTTCGGCGGTGCGCACGGCACGCGCGCCATCGCCGATGCGGTTCTGGAGCGGGTCGCGGCGCCATGAACGCGAGCGCGCCCCGGGTTGCGGTTCCCGCACGCAACCTGGTGGGCGAAAGCCCGGTATGGAGTGTGGCCGAGCAAGCGCTGTACTGGGTCGACGTGGAAGGAAAGCGGGTGCAGCGTTGGGACCCGGCGACGAACCGGGTCCGACATTGGGACATGGGCGAGGCCACAGGCTCGATCGGGCTGCGCCGAGGGGGCGGGCTGGTGGCCGCCATCCGGACCGGCTTCGTATTTCTCGACACCGAAACCGGGACGCTGCGTCCGATCGCCGATCCGGAAAGCGACAAGGCCGACACCCGCTTCAACGACGGCAAGGTGGACCGCCGCGGGCGCTTCTGGGCGGGAACGCGTAACTTCCGCGACCACAGCCGCGCGGACGGCTGCCTCTACCGCCTGGACCCGCAGCTTTCCATCCATCGCCTGCTCGACGGCATTCGCTGCCCCAATGGCATCGCGTGGAGCCCGGACGACCGGACGATGTACCTGTGCGATACCTGGATCCGCTGCATCTTCGCCTTCGATTTCGATGCCGACGAGGGCGTGCCGCACAACCGGCGCCTGTTCAAGGAACTTTTTCCCGAGCAGGGCTACCCGGACGGTCTGACGGTGGATTCGGAAGGCTTCCTCTGGAATGCGCACTACGACGGCTGGCGCATCACCCGCTATGCGCCCGACGGGCGCGTGGATCGCATCATCGCGATGCCGGTCCAGCACGTGACCAGCCTTGCGTTCGGCGGGCCGGGGCTGCGCACGCTGTTCGTGACCTCGAGCCACCTCCGGCTGACTGATGCCGCGCGCGCCGCCCAGCCGCTCGCCGGCCACGTGTTCGCGCTGGAGGCCGTGACGGCCGGTATCGCCGAACCCTCTTTTGCCGGCTGATCCCGGCATCGACGGCCCCCGCGCGCACCGCGTGGTCCTCCCCCAGACCGAAGCCGCGGCGGACCCGGGAGGCCGGCTACCCACCCGCGCCTTCCGCGCACGATGCCGCCATCGCGCCCGGTGGCCGCGCGTAAATCTTCGCGCCGACGGGATTTTTCTGCGGCGGCCGGATTGGGGCGGCGTAGCCCCCGGGCTGCGCACGCCGGAGCCTTGAAACCGGTTTGCCTCGACCCTATTTCCGTCCCTGCGTTGCGGACGCGGCCCGACCGGGCGCGGCCGCCGCTTCGATTTCAGGAAACTTCTGGCTCACAAAAGAGGAGTGTCTGTTTATGACCATTCGTCCGTTACACGACCGAATCATCGTCAGGCGCCTGGAGGAGGAGCGAAAAACCGCCTCCGGCATCGTTATCCCCGACACCGCCGCGGAAAAGCCGGACACCGGCGAGGTCGTCGCGGTGGGCACCGGCAAAATCACCGAAGACGGCAAGGTTCGCCCGCTCGACCTGAAGAAGGGGGACAAGATCCTGTTCGGCAAATACTCGGGACAGACCGTCAAGGTCAAAGGCGAAGAGCTGCTCGTGATGCGCGAGGACGACGTCATGGGCGTGCTCGAGGCCGCTTGATTCGCAGGAGACAGCCATGGCAGCAAAAGACGTCAAGTTTCATGATTCCGCCCGGGCGCGCATCGTCTCGGGCGTCAACATCCTGGCCGACGCGGTCAAGGTGACCCTCGGTCCCAAGGGCCGTAACGTGGTGCTGGAGCGCTCCTTCGGCGCGCCCACCGTCACCAAGGACGGGGTGTCGGTGGCCAAGGAGATCGAG
>DASRFY010000160.1:0-3294 GCA_035651315.1 Burkholderiales bacterium | reverse complement strand
GATCGATGTGACAAAGGCGAAGCGGCTGGTGATGGCCGCCGCCGCGATCGTCGTCACCGTGGCCTCGCTGGCGCTGCCGCTGTTTCCAAAATTCTGGCCGGTCGCGATCACGCAAGGCCTCTGGCGGCAGCGCTTATTTGTTCGGGCCATCAGTCGTGTTCGACCTGCTCGCGGCGATATCGCTTGCGAGTGTCGTGAGCGTGCTCGCCATTCCCGAATCACCATCGACCACGACCTGGCGCGCGGCCTGCACGATGCGGAAACCGGTGACGGCCGCGCGCGACCGTCCGGCTTCACGGTGCTGCTGACCTGCCGGCCGCTGCTGCGATTTTTCCGGTGATCGTCGCCGACCTCATGCGTAACACCGGCCGCTTCAACGTCGCGCAGGGCGCGGTCGCCACCGCGCAAGGCATCAGTGCCGCGCTCTCGACCGCGTTTGCCGGCATCGTCGTGGTGAAGGCAGGCTACAGCGCGGCGTTTCTCGCGCTCGGCGCGGTTGCGGCGATGGGCTTTATCGTGTTTGGTCTCGCCTTCCCCGCGCGAGCCCCCGCGCCGCGCCAATCCCGCCAACAGCCGCACGACCCGATTGCGGCCGAATGACATTCCCGATGAGCACCCATGTGCTGGCCTGGGCCATCATCATCCTTGCGACGCTCGGCGTGATCGCGCGTCCGTTTCATTGGCCCGAGGCGATCTGGGCCGTGGCGGGCGCGGTGCTGCTGGTCGTGCTGCGGCTGTTGCCCGTCTCCGACGCGCTCGCCGCCATGCGCAAGGGTGTCGACGTCTATCTGTTCCTGACCGGGATGATGCTGATCGCCGAACTGGCGCGGCGCGAAGGCTTTTTCGACTGGCTCGCAGCGCTGGCGGTCGAGCATGCGCGCGGCTCGCCGCAGCTTCTGTTCCTGCTGGTATACGGCGTCGGCACGCTGGTCACCGCGTTTCTGTCCAACGACGCCACCGCGATCGTGCTGACGCCCGCGGTCTATGCCGCCACCCGCGCGGCGGGCGCGACGCCGCTGCCCTATCTGTTCGTCTGCGCCTTCATTGCGAACGCCGCGAGCTTCGTGCTGCCGATCTCCAATCCCGCCAATCTCGTGGTCTATGGCGCGCACATGCCGCATCTTCTCGACTGGCTGCGGCAATTCGCGTTGCCATCGGCGGCGTCTGTGGTCGTCACCTACATCATTCTGCGCGTGGCGCTGCGCCGCGCGCTCAACGATGAACATCTCGCGCGAAAGGTGCCGCGGCCGCACCTGAGCTTCGGCGGCAAGTTGACGGCATGGGGCATCGTTGCGATCGGCGTGGTGCTGGTCACGGCCTCGGCGCTCGACACCCCGCTCGGTCTGCCGACGTTCCTGTGCGGCGTGATCACAGCAAGCGCGGTGCTGGTGCTGGCGCGGCAATCGCCTTTGCCGCTGTTAAAGGACATCGCCTGGGGCGTGCTGCCGCTGGTCGCGGGCCTGTTCGTGATGGTGGAGGCGCTGGTGAAAACCGGCGTGATCGCAGAGTTGAGCGCGCTGCTGCATCAGGCGGTCGCGCAGTCGCCGGCCAAGGCGACGTGGCTGGTCGGCATCGCCACCGCGATTGCGGACAATGTCGCGAACAATCTTCCCGTGGGATTGCTCGCAGGCTCGGTCGCATCGAGCGATCACCTGCCGCAGCAGGTCACCGCCGCGATCCTGATCGGCGTCGATCTCGGGCCGAATTTGTCCGTGACCGGCTCGCTGGCGACAATTCTCTGGCTGGTCGCGCTGCGGCGCGAGGAGATCCATGTCAGCGCGTGGCAATTCCTGAAACTCGGATGGATCGTGATGATCCCGGCGCTGTTGCTGGCGCTGGCGGCGCTGATGGTTTGATTCCTCCTATCCCTCCCCCACGAGCGCAGCGAGTGTGGGGAGGGTGCCGAGCTCGGCAGCGCACTTGCGCGCCAGAGCGAGGCGGGTTGGGGGTAATTCTGCGAGCACAGTGCGAATGAAACGCCCCCACCCGGCTCATCGTTCGCTTACGCTCACGATGAGCCACCCTCCCCACGCTTCGCGGGAAAGGGATAAGAGCAGCGAGCGCGATGGCATGACGGACTAATCGTCCTCGAACTCGTCTTCCTCGTTGATCTTCGCGGTCGTGCTCTTGTGCTTGTGCGCGTGGCCACCGAGTGAGCCCGTGACATACGGATCGCGCGACGAGGCATAGGGGTTGCGTCCTCCCGCGCGCGCGGCGATCTGCTCGCCCGAGACGGCGGCGGGCTCGCAGATGACGCGGCGGCTGGCGCGGCGCATCAGATCGACGTGGATGTGATCGTAGTGATACTGGTTCGAGCCTGGCGCGAGCACGGTGTTGAACTGCTGGCAGGCTGCGCCCTGCACGTCGCGCAGAAAGCCCTGCTCCTCGGGGAGACCGTGCCAGCCGTCCTTGACGGTGATGCGGCGGCCGTCGGCAAGCGTGAAAGCGGCGATGTCGAGCGCGTTGCCGAAGGCGTGCTCGGAGATGTGCGCGTTCGGATTGCCGTTCATGCCGCGGCAGGAATAGGCGGAGATCTGCTTGATCTCGACCACCGGCTGGTTGAACCACTTCTTCGCCGCGGGCTGCACGGCGTTGGCGAACCAACGGTCGAGCGCCGAGACGATCGGACAGGCGAGCGTGGCGGCCGGCTTCACCGCGACCGGACCGACGGCGGTGATGGGATTGCCCTGCGAGGGGCCAAGACGCGGCAATGGCTGCTGCGCCGGCGCCTGCGAGTAAGGCGCAGGCCCGGGCGGCCGTGCCGGATAGCTCGGCGCATTCATGTAGCGCGCCGCGCCGGCGGCATCGGTGCCCTCGGGCGGCAAGTCGATCTCGTCGTCCTGCGGCGCCACACCGGGCGCGCTGAGCGAGACCGGGCCGGAGGAGGCGCCATAGCCTGCGGGCTGGCGCACCGCGCTTTCAGGATAGTTCGAGCGCTGCGGATAGCCGGAGGCCGGATAATTCTGTTGCGGCTGGGTCACCGGCCAGCGTGGCTGGTTGCCGACATTGCCGGGCGGCCGCAGCTCTTCATCGGCGAAACCATAGCTGCCGGAGGGCTCGCCGATGGCGGCGACCTTCAGCGGGAACTCGGCACCGCACATGCCGGGGCCGGAGATCGGATCGATCCGGACGATGTCCGCGCTCTCTTTCACGGCGCCCGATTTCAGGCACGCCGCTTCGGCCTCGGCTCGCCACGGTTCACGTTCGGCCTGGAAAAAGCCGCGACCGCAACCCGCGAGCGAAACGAGGACGATGGAGCCGACGAGATACAAACGAACTCCGCGCGTCATGCGC
>DASRFY010000159.1:0-2553 GCA_035651315.1 Burkholderiales bacterium | reverse complement strand
GGTGGATTCCGAACGCATCCTCACCGAGCTGCGCGCCGAGGGCTACCTTATTTCGCCAACCTACGACCAGGCCGACCTGGTGGTAGTGAACACCTGCGGATTCATCGACGCCGCGGTAGAAGAATCACTCGATGCGATCGGCGAGGCGCTCGCCGAGAACGGCAAGGTTATTGTCACCGGTTGCCTCGGCGCCAAAGGGAACTTGGTCCGGCAGGCCCATCCGCGAGTGCTCGCGGTCACCGGCCCGCACGCCACCGAGGAAGTGATGGCGGCGGTGCACGCGCACCTGCCCAATCCGCATGATCCGTTCAACGACCTGGTGCCCCCGCACGGCATCCGGCTCACGCCGAAGCACTACGCATACCTCAAAATCTCCGAGGGCTGCAACCACCGCTGCACTTTCTGCGTCATTCCGTCGATGCGCGGCGATCTCACGAGCCGGCCGATCGGCGAGGTCATGCAGGAAGCGCAGAACCTGGTGAATGCCGGGGTGAAGGAGCTACTGGTCATTTCGCAGGACACCAGTGCCTACGGCGTGGACCTGAAGTACCGCACCAGCTTCTGGGCCGGGCGTCCGGTGAGGACCCGCATCACCGAACTGACCCGGGCGCTGGGCAGCCTCGACGTCTGGGTGCGGCTGCACTACGTCTATCCGTACCCGCACGTGGACGAAATCGTGCCGCTGATGGCGGAGCGAAAAGTGCTGCCCTACCTGGATGTGCCGTTTCAGCACGCCAGCACGCGCATTCTGAAGCTGATGAAGCGCCCCGCGAATGCCGAGGACAATCTGGCGCGCATCCGCGCTTGGCGTAACGCCTGCCCGGGTCTCACCATCCGCAGCACGTTCATCGTCGGGTTCCCGAGCGAGACCGAGGCCGAGTTCGAGGAACTGCTGCAGTTCCTGGAAGAAGCGCAGCTCGACCGCGTGGGCTGCTTCGCCTACTCGCCGGTGGAAGGCGCAGCGGCGAATACCCTGCCCGGCGCCGTGCCGGAGGAAGTAAAGGAGACGCGCCGCGCGCGTTTCATGCAAGTGCAGGAGAGAATCAGCGCACAGCGTCTGAACGCCAAGGTCGGCCGCACGCTCGACGTCCTGATCGACGAGGTGGGCGGCGACAAGGCCGTCGGCCGCTCCGCCGCGGACGCTCCGGAGATCGACGGCGTCGTGTACGTGCACAATGCAGCGACGCTTTCGCCCGGCGATTTCGCCAAAGTGAGGATCGTGCGCGCCGACGCGCATGACCTGCACGGCGAGTTCATCAGAGCCTGACCCGGGATGTGGGAGCGGCTCCGGGACGGCGTAGCGCGCCTGCGGCGCGAGGCCCTCGCGCTCTGGTTTGCCATTCGCGACCCCCGCACGCCGCTCGCGCCCAAAATACTGGCAGCGCTGATTGTCGCGTACGCGCTGTCGCCGATCGACCTCATTCCCGACTTCATTCCCGTCCTCGGCTACCTGGACGAACTGCTGCTCCTGCCCGGACTGATCTGGCTGGTGATCCGCATGGTGCCGGTGCAGGTGATGAAAGACTCCCGCGCCAAGGCGGTGGAATGGTTCGCCACCGGGCAAGGCATGCCGCGCAGCCGCCTCGGGGCGGTGATGGTAATCGCAATCTGGGTCGTGTTGGCATGGTGGCTGATCTCGATCTTCGCCAGGTCGCTCGGCAAGATCTGATCAGCTCGCGGCGGCAGTAGCGGCGATCCTTCGGAAAAACGCGCTTACCTCCGCGATGTCGCGGGTGCGCTTCATCGACGGAAGGCTTTGCCAGACGCGCCGGCCATAGGGCTTCGACACCAGCCGCGGATCGCAGATCATGAGCACGCCGCGATCGGTTTCGTCGCGGATCAGCCGTCCCGCTCCCTGCTTGAGCGTGATCACCGCTTCCGGGAGCTGATACTCCATGAAGGCGTTGCGGCCCTGGCTGACCAGCCTCTCGATTCGCGCGGCGAGGACCGGGTCGTCCGGCGGCGCAAAAGGCAGCCGGTCGATGATCACGAGGGACAGCGCCTCGCCGCGCACGTCCACTCCCTCCCAGAACGACGCGCTGCCGAGCAGCACCGCGTTACCGAGCTTGCGAAAGCGCTCCAGCAACTCCGAGCGGGACCCTTCGCCCTGCATGAGCAGCGGGTAGTCCATGCCCGCCCGCTTCATGCCCGTCGTAATCGTTTCGCGCGCCTCTCGCATCGCCTTGAGGCTGGTGAAGAGGAAGAACGCCCTGCCTTCCGCCAATTCGATGACAGGCAGCGCGGCGTCGACCACCGCTTTCGTGTAGCCGGGACTGTTCGGGTCGGGAAGCCCCTCCGGCACGAACAGCAATGCCTGCGACGCATAGTCAAAAGGGCTGTCCCAGCTCGCGGTGACCGAGGAATCCAGCCCCATCTCGCGCTGATAGTGGGAAAAATCGCCGCGCACCGACAGCGTCGCCGAGGTGAAGATCCACGCCCGCGGATTGCCTGCAATCTGGCGCCGGAATATTTCCGCGACCGACAACGGCGTCGAGTTCAGGTGAATCGAGGTCGCGAACGCCTCCAGCCAGCGCACCTGCTCCGGATCGTCGC
>DASRFY010000158.1:0-8868 GCA_035651315.1 Burkholderiales bacterium | reverse complement strand
CGAGCGTGTTCGGCAGGGGCGCGATCTCCGACCGGCACCCGCTCGCGCTCGGCGACGGCTGGGGGCGGCTCAATCTGTATGACGAGCTGCTCGCACAGGCGGACCTGGCGCTGGTGGTCGGCTCGCGCATCGACGTTGTCTCCGACGTGAATCTCGGCGCCCGTTTTCCGGCGCGGATCGTACAGATCGACATCGATCCGCTGGTGGTGGGACAGCGCCGGCCAGTGGAGGTGGGCGTCGTCGGCGATGCGGCCGTGGTATTGCGGGCGCTGGCCGCGCAGCTCGGCGGCAAGGATCGGGACTGCTGGTTCGACGCGGCGGGCTTTCGACGCCGCAAGCGCGAGACGCTGGTGCAACGCGCCGGCCCGGTGCTCGCTCTGATCGAGGAACTGCGCGCGGCGCTGCCGGACGACGCCATTTTCGTGGACGACCTGACGCTGGTGGGCTACTGGGTGCCGCTGCTGCTCGACACCTACCAGCCGCGCACGCTGATCCATCCCGGCACCTATGGGACGCTGGGCTATTCGCTGCCGGCGGCGATCGGCGCCAAGCTCGCCTGTCCGAAGCAGCCGGTGGTCTCGATCTCCGGCGACGGCGGCTTCCTGTTCACCATGCAGGAACTCGCCACCGCGCGCGCCCAGAACCTGGACCTGATCGCGCTGGTGTTCAACGACGGCGCCTTCGGCGCGATCAGGACGTATCAGGATCGGATGTTCGGCGGCCGCCACATCGGCTCGGAACTCACGAACCCGGATTTCGTGAAGCTCGGCGAGGCGTTCGGGGCGAAGAGCGTGCGCGTGGAGCCAAAGGAACTCGGGACTGCGGTGCGCCGCGCGCACGAGGCCGGCGGCTTGTGGCTGATCGAAGTGCCATTCGCGCCGGAAGGCCCGGCGACGATGGTGCCGTGGATGCCGTAAAGGCGGTGACTGGTGATTGGTGACTGGCTCAGAAGCAGTGAACAGTGATTGGTGATTGGACAAAACAGGACGAAGATTTCGGGACGGAGGACAGAAAGGCCGTGAATGTCGTGAATGTCGGAATGTCGTGATCGGCCCGCGGTGCTCAGTGCTCGGGAAAAGCAGGACTGAAGGAAAAGCGAAAACAGAAGCACGACGCAAGGGTCGCAAAGGAGCGCAAAGGTCGCAAAGAAAAGCGCATCCGAGTGAACGCACCAATGCGCGCGTGGGTGATGCGGACTGGGCAAGAATAACGACTTGGGAAATCCGCCCCGGGACCCTAGGCTCGCTTCGTTGGACAGTCGAACAACTACTTGAAAGACGGGAGGTGCAAAAATGATCGAACGCCATCTCGTACCCGGCCAGCACCCGCCGGTCAGCCATTACTGTCACGTCGTGCGTGCCGATCGGCACGTCTGGGTATCCGGTTCGGTCGGCTTCCGGCAGGACGGGACCGTTCCCGACAGCACCGTCGAGCAGTTTCGCATTGCGCTCCAAAGCATCGATGCGTGCCTGCGCCACGCCGGCGCGAAACCCGGGCACGTAGTGAAGGTAACGATCTTCATGACCGATATTACCGAGCGGCCGCTGATCAATCCGCTGCGCGTCGAATACTTCGGCGAGAACCGCCCGGCTTCCACGCTGGTGGAGGTGAGCCGGCTGGTGGACCCGCGGCTGAAGGTCGAAATCGAGGCGGTGGCATACATAGATCAGGACTGAGGACGGAGGACTCAGGATCAAGGGCTCGCGCAAGGACAGTGATGGGCGATCCGTCATCGGTGACCGGGAACCGCGGGGCGGAGTGGACCGCTGGGCAGCTGGCTCGCGGCGCAGCGCTCCAAGCGCCGGCCTTGGCGGCGAGCGACGGCGAGAGCGGAACAAGTGACGAGTTGCGCGGACAAAGGGATGCACCCAAGACATCGGGAAAAGTTCGAAGGGAAGACAGGCAGGGAGTAGCGACGGGTGAGAATGCATACGGCAATGTCCGGGATGGTTCGTATGGCGCTCGTCGCGCTGCTGTGCGCCGGCGCGCAGAGCGTTTCTGCGGACGAACTCGAAGGGCAACCCGCTGCGCTGCTGCGCGCACGATACGAAGCGTTGCGCGATCGGCTCAGCGACAGCCCGTTCGGCAAGCCACTGTACCTGGAGTCGCGGGAGATCGCGGACAGCGTTTCCGGCGATATCTTCGCGCTCGTCGATTACCCGTTTCCGGCGGCGGAAGCGGCGCTGAACGGGCCGGCGCCGTGGTGCGATATTCTGATCCTGCACCCGAATACCAAGTATTGCCGCGTCTCGACGGCCGGTCCCGGCAGCATTCTCGACGTCGGCATCGGCAGGAAAACCGGTCAGCCGCCGGACAAGGCCTACCGGCTGGATTTCGCCTATCGTGTCGTCGCCGCCGCGCCGGGCTACCTGAAGGTGAGGCTCGATGCGGACACCGGGCCGCTGGGCACGCGCAACTACCGGGTCATCTTCGAGGCGATTCCGCTGGAAAGCGGCCGGACGTTTCTGCATCTGACCTATTCGTATGCCTACGGACTTGCGGGACGTCTCGCCTTGCAAACCTATCTCGAGACCATCGGCAGCGGCAAGGTGGGCTTCACGGTCGTGGGTACGGGATCCGACGGCCGGCCCCGCCACGTCGGGGGATTGCGCGGCGTCGTGGAGCGCAACAGCATGCGCTACTACCTCGCCGTCGAAGCGTTCCTCGGCGCTTTGTCCGCGCCGCCTCCGGCGCAACTCGAGAAACGGCTGGAGGACTGGTTCGACGCCGTCGAGCGCTACCCGTTGCAATTGCACGAAATGGAACGAAGCGACTATCTCGAGATGAAGCGCCGGGAGATTTCGCGCCAGCAGGCCGGTTTCGGGGTGACGACGGAAGTCGCGCTGCACGAGTGACCTTCGCCGCGTAGCGGCACGATTCGAGTCGGTACCCGTTTCCCGCACGCGCGTCCGAAGGCCGGAACGCGGCCTGCATGAAGCGGAGGGTTTACGCGGCCGGATAGCCGACGGTCCGGGCGAGCACGATCCGGTGGTCGGGCTTCAGGCCTATCGCCTTGCCCAGCAGCCGCGATTCCCCGCACGGCGTTAAATGCATGCTATCCCCGCGATGCGGCGCACGTTTGATCTTGCGCAAAGAAGCGCGACCGTCAGAGCCATGCTGAATCCATCGAGATGTCGCTATCGCCCTCTCCACCTCCTTTAGGAGGGGGAGAGGACAGGGGTGAGGTGCGCGGACGGATATATAGAGTGACGAGATACCGGATCATCGGGCGCCTTGCCAAACGCATAGGTCTCCGGTTGCGTTCCAGTACGGAGGGGGAGCCGGCTGAGCGGAGGCGTTGCATCGGGCCGCGCGCGCCGAAAACCGTGGCTTGGAAAACCGGTTCGCTGCCGCCTGCAAGCGCGTCATACAATCGGCCTTCGTTGCGAGTTGGTTCGCGACGAATGGGACGTGACGACGGAAACATGACGACCAGGGCGAAACCAGACTGAAAGGCACGCGCATGCGCTATGAACTGTATTACTGGCCTTCGATACAAGGCCGCGGGGAATTCGTCCGGCTCGCGCTCGAGGAGGCGGGCGCCGATTACGTGGACGTGGCCCGCCTCTCCGGGCGCGGCAAGGGTGTCCCGGCGCTGGAGCGCTTTCTCGACAGCCGCACCGAGGAGCGCCCGCCCTTCGCGCCGCCTTTCCTCAAGGCCGGCGAGCTAGTGATCGGCCAGACCGCCAATATCCTGCTCTACCTCGGGCCGCGGCTGGGGCTGGCGCCAAAAGCGGAAGCGAGCCGGCTGTGGGCGCACCAGTTGCAGCTCACGGTCACGGATTTCCTGGTCGAGATCCACGATATTCATCATCCGATCGCGGGCAGCCTCTACTACCGGCAACAGAAAACGGAGGCGCGGCGCCGGGCGAAGTACTTCATCCGCGACCGGCTGCCGAAGTTCATCGATTATTTCGAGACGGTGCTCACCCGCAACTCGAACGGCCGCGGGTACATGCTCGGCCGCCGTCTGTCCTACGTCGACCTGTCGATGTTCCAGTTGATCGCCGGCCTGCGCTACGCCTTTCCGCGGACGATGGCGCGGGTCGAGCGCGACATTCCCGGACTGGTCGCGCTGCACGACAAGGTCGCCGCGCGTCCGAACATCGCCGCCTACCTCGCGTCCAGGCGGCGCATCCCGTTCAATCAGTACGGCATCTTTCGCCACTATCCGGAATTGGACAAGTAAGGCGATGGCTGGTGATCCGTGACTGGAAAGATGCGAAGAGCGGGACTCAGAACGCAGCACTGAGACAGTGGCCGTGAAGGTTGTGGCTGGTGCCGGAGAGTGCGGGGAAACTTGTGTCGAAAAGGCCTGACAAACGGAGATCGACCCTGCCGCGTCGCGGGCGAGTCGGGAAGGGGGTATGAGGACTCATCATCTCCCGAGACGGGCCCAAAAGCCCGCCCGAGGACATCCGCGTTTCTCGATCGTTCTGTTGGCGAGCGTCTTCGCGCTGTCGGGGCTGTTTGCATGCGGGAGGACCGCCGAAGCGAGCGGCGAGCCGCGCGCGGCAAAGACATCGAAAGCCGAGTTTGCGCTCTATGCGCTGTCGCGAGGCAAGGGCGTGCCCGAACCGGCGCGCAGTGCGCTCAAGAAGGCGCGCACGCTGCTCGAGGACGCCAAGCGACGCGGCGAGGTGTCTTCGCTGAAGGAGGCGCGCATCGGCCTGGAAGGAGAGACGCGCCTGTGCGTGCAGGCGAAGGATGCCGCAGCGGCGCGCACACTCCTGCGTGAAGTGCGGGCGATCGCGGAAGGTGTGGAATTGTTCAATGTTGTTGAAGAACCTTGCATGAAGAAGTGAAGACCCTTGTCTCTGTCCGATTGGAAACCAGGGAGGTGTCGGAGATGCGGTATGAAAAGCGCTTTTGCGGCCCTTCCGGGCGTACTGGTTCTGGCTTGCGGTTTCGTTCTCTTTGCCGGAGGTGCGCCCGCCACGAGCGGCGGCGATAGGATGCCGGACATCGATGGCTCGGCGCCGGCTGCCGCTCAGCAGGCGCCGCCGGGCGCCGTCGCCGTCCCGCGCATCCGCCCCGCGACGCAGCGCGTGGAAGCCACGCCTTCGACGGTCGAGGAGGCGATGGCGCAGATGCAGCGCAAGGCGAGGGAAGAATGCCGGCAGTGGGCGGACAAGGCCTTCGCGGAGTTCGAGCGGTCGACCTACAAGGAACCGTTCGAGGGCGGCAAGTACATCGTGAGCGGCGACATCGCGATCCCCGGTCGCGAGCAGCTCCGGGAGTTTTTCGAAACGGGGATCAAGCAGGAAGCTGCGGAGCCGGCACCGGGGGCGTTGATCGTGCACCGGGTCGGCGGCCGGGACGCGATCTGGGATTCGGCGCACAGGAACAGGCTGACCTATTGCGTGAGCAGCGAGTTCGGCAACCGCCAGCCACAGGTCGTCGCGGACATGGAAGCCGCGTCCGGCGCGTGGGAAGCGGCCACGGACGTGGACTTCGTTCACGTCGTGACCGAGGACGATGACTGCACGGCCGCCAATGCGAACGTCGTGTTCGACGTCCGGCCGGTCAACGTGAACGGCCAGTATCTCGCCCGGGCGTTTTTCCCGAACGAGCAACGTGCGGACCGCAACGTGCTGATCGACGAATCCGCTTTCCAACTGGATCCGAAGGGGGCCTTGCAACTGGTAGGGATATTGCGCCACGAGCTGGGCCACGCGCTCGGGTGGCGGCACGAGCACACCCGTCCGGAAGCCGGCACCTGCTTCGAGGACAACGACTGGCGGCCGCTCACCGACTACGACCGCTTTTCCGTCATGCACTACCCGCAGTGCAACGGCGGCGGCGACTGGTCGCTGAAACTCACCGACATGGATCGCAACGGAGCGGCCTGCGTCTATGGCGCCGCGCCGGGATTCGAGGTGGACCCGAAGATTTGTCCCAACCCGCCCGAGCGATCCGCCGGCTAGTAGTCGAGAGGTCTGCGGCGGAAGGGGCTCGCATGATCGAATATGCACTTCACCCCGGCTGCACGCAGTTGGTCAATCCCGAGTACACCTACATCTGCAAGGTCGACAAGAAGTTCCTGCCGCGCCGCTGATGCGACGACTCGCCTGGTCGGGCGGGCGAGTTCGACTCGGTCCGCCGGTGCGCATTCCGATGGCGAATGGAAGATATGCGCAAGCGGAGACCATTCCATCGCCGGTTCTTGCCTATCGTGACGGCCGTCCATTTACCTTTCGAGGAGAATCGTCATGAGCACATTGAACGGCAAGGTGGCCCTGGTGACCGGCGGCAGCTCGGGCATCGGGCGAGCGACCGCGCTGGCATTCGCGCGCGAGGGCGCCGCAGTCGTGGTCGCCGCGCGGCGCGAGCGGGAGGGCAAGGAGACTGCCGATCTGATCCGGAAAGCGGGCGGCGAGGCGACGTTCGTTCGCACCGACGTCACCGCCGAAGCCGAGATCGAATCCCTGATCGCCGCCGTGCTGGAGAAGTATGGACATCTCGATGTCGCCTTCAACAACGCCCGCACCGAAGGCAGTCTCGCCCCGACGACCGACGCGACCGAGCAGGACTACACGCAGATCTTCGACGCCAACGTCAAGGGCGTGTTCCTGTCGATGAAGCACGAGATCCAGGCGATGCGGAAAAACGGCGGCGGGTCGATCATCAACGTGTCGTCGGTCGCCGGACAGATCGGCTTCCCCAACGCGGGCCTGTACTCGGCCAGCAAGCACGCGGTGATCGGGCTGACGAAGGCGGCGGCGCTGGAAAATGCCAAGGCCGGAATTCGCGTCAACGCGGTGGCGCCGGCTGCGATCGACACCGCCATGTTCGACCGTTTCACCGGCGGCAAGGACGAGAACAAGGCCTGGCTTGCGTCGCTGCATCCCGTCGGTCGCGTCGGTCAGCCGGAAGAAATCGCCGCGGCAGCGGTGTTCCTTTCTTCCCCGGGCGCATCGTTCGTCACCGGCCAGACGCTGACCGTGGACGGCGGCTTTACCGCGCAGTAATCGCTCGGCTCGGTATCGGGAGAGGCGGGGCGGCGCGACCCGCCTCTCCCGTGATGTCGTGGCCGGGCGGAGTACACCAGCAGATCGTCTCTCGCCCGCCCCGGACGCGGGTACGACCGCGACCACTTGAAAGTCCGGCGCGGCAGCCCAAGCTGCGGAATTCCCCGTTGGAGGCCCTCGTATGGGCGATCACGCACCCTTCCCCCGTTCCCTTTACACATTGATCTCGGGCGACGCCGAGGCGTCGGACGCCGAGGTCCAGGCGGCGACCCCCGATGCGGAGTTGCTCGATTCGTATTCGCGCACCGTCGCGACGGTTGCACGCACTGCCGCGCCTGCGGTGGCCGCGATCCTGGTACGGCGATCGAGGGACCCCTCGCGCAGGCGCCCTCGCGAGGGGGGAAGCGGCTCGGGCTTCGCCTTCACGCCCGACGGCTATCTGCTCACCAACAGCCACGTCGTGCATGGCGCGTCGGCGATCCATGCGCTCTTTTCCGGCGGACGCGAGATCGAAGCGGATCTGATCGGCGAAGACCCGAGTACCGACCTAGCGGTGCTGAGGATCGGAGCAAACCCACAACCGCACCTGCAGCTCGGGAACTCGGAGCGGCTGGTGCCGGGCCAGATTGCCGTCGCCATCGGCAACCCGCTGGGCTTTCAGTTCACGGTCACGGCGGGCGTGGTCAGCGCACTCGGCCGGACGATGCGCGCGGCTTCCGGCCGGCTGATCGATGGGATCGTCCAGACCGACGCCGCGCTCAACCCCGGGAATTCCGGCGGACCGCTCCTCGATTCGGCGAGTCGAGTGATCGGCGTGAACACCGCCATCATTGCCGGTGCGAATGGTCTGTCCTTCGCCGTGGGCATCAACACGGCAAAGTGGGTGATCGGAGAGCTGTTCCGTCACGGGCGCGTGCGCCGCGCATATCTGGGGATCTCGGGGGCGACCGAACCGCTGCCGCGGGCGATCGCGCGGGCCCATTCTCTCAGCCAGCAAACGGCGGTAAGAGTGCTTGCCGTGGAGCCCGAAAGCCCGGCTGAGCGCGCCGGTCTCGAACCTGGGGACAGGCTGCTGGCGGTCGACAACGAGGCGATCACGACTACAGACGACCTACAACGTACCCTGGACGCCTCGCGCATCGGCCGTGACTGCATGCTCCAGATGCTGAGGGGAACGACTCGTCGATCGCTGGTCGCGCGCCCTGTCGAGGTCTGATCACGACCTCCGAGGGAATACACGTCGCGCCCGCGGGGACAGGCCTATAGGGTCGCCGCCGGGGTCCCGCTCGGCGTATGCAGTGCGCCGGGAAATATTCGGTCGCCGCTACGGAAAGCCGCGCGAGGAGGAGCGGGAGCATCGACTGCCAGTCGTCCACGAGAATTAGTTCGTGATCAGATGGTCTCATATATGGAGGTGTGTTCGCGCTTTGTCGCTATCCAGCGACGTGAAAATCTATCAAATCGATAGATTTTTCGACCGGTTTCCCATCAGGAGTCAGAAGCGCGAGATGTCGAGAATCGGGAAAGCGACGGTCGAGATGCGCGAAACGGACAATGGGCGTGGGTCACTCTGCGGAACATCTGGTACGGCTCTGGACGATCGCGATCCGGCACGGGAGAAATGTTCATGGATTTTCTTATAACGCCTTCCCAGGGAGCAACGGAGAATTTCCCATACCTCGGGTTTCATGCTTTGAATGACCAACGTCCATGCCCAGTACCGCGAGGTATATGCACCCCGGACCATCTCTAAGGCGCTCCTAAAGGCCCTTGTGGAGGCACTGGTCGACTTCAAGCCGGGGCTGCCTACGACGTCCCGCAAGATTCAAGCGAGGGCGGTCAGCGACGGAAAAACCACGGACAGAGAAGGGCCGGAGTCCTGGAAGGTAACAGATCC
>DASRFY010000157.1:0-40944 GCA_035651315.1 Burkholderiales bacterium | reverse complement strand
TTGCCTCGATCCTGCCGCGAATATCGCTCATGACCTCTTCGATAGGCCGGCGCGGCGGAGGCTTCAGCCTGATGAAGAAGTCCCCCTCGTTGGCCTCGGAAAGGCCACCCCCCAAGCCCAGTCCCGTCCGCCGTGAATAGGTGTCCACCTCCGGCGTGGCCTTGATGATCTGCTCGGCCTGGCGCACGAGCCGGTCGGTCTCGGATAGAGCCGTACCCGGCGGGCTGCGGTAGTCGAGGACGAACCCGCCCTCGTCCAGGGCCGGCATGAACCCCGAGCCCACCTGTTGGTATGCCAGCGATCCCAGAGCAACCAAAGGCAGCACGCCGGCGAGCAGATAGAGCGGGTGGTCGAGCAGCTTCGAGAGCAGCCACCCGTAGCATGTGTGGAGCCAGTCCGTGACGCGGCCGCCCTCGCGCTGATTGGCATCACGCTCGTTCAGGAACCGCTGCGCCAGGATTGGCACGGCGACCCAGGTGACGAGAAACGACAGGAACAGCCCTGCCGCCATGGTCACCGACAGCGCCTTGAAGAAGGCACCGGTCACGCCGCTTAAGAACGCGAGCGGTGCAAAGATCACTAGGGTGGCCGCAGACGAGCCCGCCAGCGGGCGGGTGAACTCCGCGGTGGCGGCCATGACCACGACGAGGCGCGCGCCAGCACCTCGCCGCAGGCGCCGCACGATGTGCTCGATCAGCACGATCGCATCATCGATGATCAGTCCGACTGCCGCCGCCATGCCGCCCAGCGTCATGATGTTGAAGCTCATGTCCAACCAAGCGAGCAGCACGACGGTGGCGCTCAGCACGGTCGGCACCACTATCACGGCGATAAGCGTGATCTTCCAGTTGCGCAGGAACGCGAACAGCACCAGGGCCGCCAGCCCGGTACCGATCAAGATGGCATCGCGCACGCTTGCCGCAGAGGCCACGACCAGGCGACTCTGGTCGTACCAGTTCGCGACCCGCACGTCGCTCGGAATCTGCGCCCGATAGGCTTCCAGCTTGGACTTGATGTCAGTGGCGATCTGCACGCTGTTGCCGCCCGGCTGCTGGTAGATGTTGAACAGAACCGCGTCGCTGCCGTCGGCGTTGACGCGAATCCAGCGCGGCACGGTGGAGCGCTCGACGGTCGCGACGTCTCGCACGTGAACGAGCCCGCTCGGACCGCCGCGAAGCACCGTGCTCTCGATCTCGCCAGGATCCCGCAGCCGGGAGTCGGCGATGGCCAGATAGAGCTTGTAGTGGTCTTCCAGCCTGCCTACCGCGGTCAGCACGTTCGCGCCGCTCAATGCGCGTGCCACATCGGCGAGCGTCAAGCCATAGACTTGCAGCCGGGCCGGGTCCACGCTCACGCGGTACTCTTCCAGCGCTCCCCCCACGACCTGCACCCGGGCCACACCCGGCACCGCGGAGAGCAGCGGCCGCAGCTGATACTCCGCGAGGTCGTAAAGCATCGTGAGCGGGCGCGCCGGCGAGGTGAGACTGTAGGCGATGATCGGGAACACGGTGGGGTCCATCCGCCGCGTGATCATGCGGATGCCGGCAGGCAGCGTGGGCAGGATCTGCGCGATGGCAGCGTTGACCTGGAGCGTGGCACTCGCCATGTCAACGCCCCAATCGAAGTTGATGGAGATCTCGGCGCTGCCCCGGCTGGTTCTTGACCGCACGCCTTGCACGCCAGGGACGCGACGTACCGCCTCTTCGACCGGCACGGTGACCAGCAGCACCATCTGCTCCGCCGGCTGATCTCCGGCGTCCAGCGAAACCACCGCTCGTGGGAAGTCCACGTTCGGGAACAGGGTGACGGGCAGGCGGAAGGCGCTGTAGATCCCGCCCGCGGCGAGCAGGGCGAGCAGGAAGAGTATCGAGCGGCTGTGCCCGTGCAGCCAGTCGCTTGCCTTCATTTCTTCTGTGCCCTCACCGGCATGCCGTTTCGCAACTCGTAGTTGCCGAGGATGACTACCGGGAGGGCTGGATCAAGCTTGCCGTCGACACCGACCAGCCCGTCGCTCTCGATTCCCGCCTTCACGTTCACGCGAAGCGCTGTTCCGGCGGCCACCTGATAGAGATAGTCGCCCTGGGCGTCGTGTAGCACGGCGTCGCGCGGCACTGCCCATGTGGTCCTGGTCGCCAGGGTGATGACGCCTTTCACCCGCGTACCGGGCAGCAGACCCGCCGTCACCTTTGCCGGCAAGCGAACGACGACGTCAATGAGCTGGGTTTGCGGGTTGATCATGCCGGGGGTCTGCGTGACGCTGGTGTCGATCGACACCGCGCTGTCCTGGACCGATGTCAGCCGAATCGGCATGCCGACTTTGAGCTTTGCGCTATCCGACGGCTCGATCCCGAGCGCTACTCTGAGGGCGTCCAGCCGCGCGAGCTGCAGCAGTGGAGCGCCGGGTTGCACGCGGTCTCCCTGCGCCACTGCGACGGCGAATACGACCCCGTCGAACGCCGCCGTCAACGTTTCCCTTGCCCGGTCGGCACCCAGCTGGCGCTGTGCGGCGAGCACGGTCTGCGCATCGGACAGCGCCTTGCTCGCCGCGGCCACTTGCGATTCCGTTGCCAGCTGCTGGGCACGCAGACTCCGGGTGCGGGCGAGCTCGGAGCGCGCGAGCGCGACGGTCGACAGCGCCTGTTCATAGGCGGAAATGCTGGCCGGGTCGGATTCGATCTCGATCAGCGGCGTGCCGCGCTTGACGATCTGCCCGACGCTCACCGCGAGCCGGGAGACTCGAACCGGACGGGCAACACTGAGCGCGGTGAGACCCCCGGCGTCGGGAACCACGATTCCATAGCCGGTCAGCGTATCCCTCAAGGTCGCCTTCGCGAGCGGCACGACTTCCACGAGAACGCTCGCCTGTTGCGCGGCGGCGATGGTCGCAAGCTGCGACAGCAGCAGCCCGCAAGCCGCACCCCAGATCCGAGATGTGCTCACGGCCCGGAGCTTACTCGTTGCGCAGCCGGCACCTGCGCCCCGAGCAGCGTTTCCAAAGCCACACGCTGCTCGGCGATCAACTGCGCGATCGCGAGAGCATCGATCTGCTTACCGATCGCCGCGGAGCGAAAGCTGATGTAGCCGAACGCGTCCAGATCACCGCGGTCGAAGGCCGACTGGGCGGCGCCCGCGATCCGGCCGAGTTGCTCGACGTCCGTTTCGATCGCCCTGCGCTGCGCCTCGAGCTGCGTGCGATCGATGAGAAGGCGTTCGATGTCGGCGTACGCCTTGGTAAGACGGGTCTGATATTCGTCGTGCAGGCGCTCCCGCGTCGCGCCCTCGACCGCGATCGCCCCGCGGTTGCGATTGAATACCGGCAGGCTCATGGTGATGGCGAAGCCGCGCATGTTGATACCGGTGTTGTCGCGCGTGCGCGTAAGACCGATGTTCAATGCCGGGAACTGAGCCAGCACCGCTTGACGCAAGCGCTGCTCCTGCGCGCCGTAGCCGGCTTTGAGCGCCATCAGGTCCGCTCGCCGTTGCGGAAGCTCGGACAGAAGGCCGCGGACGGTGGCCTCGTCGATGTGCGCAGCTTCCTCGCTATCGACCAGCTTAAGCACGGTGCCCGGGGGAAGCCCCAGCAGCGCGTTCAGGTCCTCGCGGCTCTGCGCGAGCTGGCGCGACTGCTCGGCCACGCGCCGGGCCGCATCCTGCAAGGCGGTCAGCATCGGTGTGACCGACCCGACTGCGACCTCGCCTCGGTCGAGCGCCGCCCCGGCGCGCGCATGAAGCAGTGCCAGCAAGTCGCGGCTGCGCTCCAGCGCGTCCAGTGTGCGTTGCTGGTACACGATCTTGACGAACAGCAGACGCGCCTGGCCGATTGTTTGCCATTCCTGCCAAAGGACGTTGAGGTCGACTTTCTGCTGCTCGGAGCGCGCGGCGGACTCTGCCGCCGAGCGGGCCACCAGCGAGCCGACGTCATAGCTCAAGCCCAGACCGAACGCAGTAACGGTTGGGGGACCTGCTGCAAACGGGAAATCTCGCGTGAAATTGAGCTGGGGATCGGGCAAAAGCCCGGCGGCGAACGCCTGCGCGCGGGCGATGCCGGCGTCATCGCGTGCGAGCTTCAGGTCGGGGTTGTTGGCGACCGCCAGCATCGCGACTTCGACAGCATCCAGACCGTCGGAGGGATCAAACGGATGTGCGGGCAGGAAAGGGGAGGAGAATCTCATTGCGTCGACTGCGAGTCGATCGGCGCTGCTCCACGATGGGGCGTCGTCGAGCGCTTTGGGACGGTATGTCGCGCACCCCGAGCATGCCAGCCCGATGCCGACTGCCACGCTTGCAATGCGTCGCCAGGAAGAAGATGGGTTTGCGCAGGGCATCCGGGTGTCGCGATTTGTCAGCTTCCAGACCGAACTCGTGACCGGCTCCGGCTGCGTCCGTCACGCGCGGCAGCGATTCGGTTGGGGCGGGGCCCTCTGCGCTCTGGCGCGGCAGCTGGTCGAGTGATTCGAGGTCCGCGCAATTATGCCTGCTCGCGGCCGGTTTTTGCGTGATGCATTTTAAGCGTCCGGTAAGTCGAGAGCGTTAGCCTCGCGCGGCTTCCGGGCTCGGTCAGAGCTGAAGCGAGTCTGCGGCCATCGTGAGGTCGTGACTGCCCCTCCGTAGGGCATGGTGGCGTACGATACGCTCGACTGCGTACGCTGCAGGAGGCAGGAGTGAGACTGTTGTTAGTGGAAGACGATCTGATGGTCGCCGAGGCCGTTCGTGAAGGATTGAAGAAGCACGGGTTCGCGGTCGACTGTGTGTGCAGCGGCACGGCAGCTGAAGCTGCTTTGCTGGGCGATCTCCATGACATGGTCTTGCTCGATCTCGGCTTGCCGGAGAAATCCGGATGGGAGGTGCTGCGGACCATCAGAGCAGCCGGCAACGATGTTCCGGTGCTCATACTGACTGCTCGGGACCAAGTAGCCGACCGAATACGCGGACTGGACGGCGGCGCCGATGACTACCTGGTCAAGCCGTTCGACCTTGGCGAGCTGGCTGCACGCGTGCGCACCCTCGCGCGGAGACGCGGGGTGCCGCGGTCTCCGCGAATCACGGTCGGTGCGCTCGCACTGGACCCGGCGACGCACGAGGTGTTCTACCGCGGCGAGCGACACCTGCTGCCGGCGCGCGAGTTCGCTCTGTTGCGGGCGTTGGCCGAGCGGCCTGGCCAGATTCTGTCGGTGAGGCAGCTGGAAGAGCGCTTGTACGGCTGGGACGAGGATCTGGCGAGCAACACCGTGGAGGTCCGCGTCCATCACATCCGGCGCAGGCTGGGTCAGGAGGTGATCGTCAACGTGCGAGGAGTCGGCTACATGATTCCCAAGGATCGATGATGTGGTCGATCCGCCGACGGCTGCTGGTGTGGCTGCTCTCCGGGGTAGTCCTGGCGACGGTTGCGGCAGCGCTCGGTCTCTACGTCCAGGTGCGCGACGAAGTCGACGAGGTATTCGACCGGCAACTCAAGCAGATCGTGCTGTCTTTGCGCAGTCAGCCAGATCTCGGCATCGCGGCGCCTTCGGCCGCCGCGGAAGAGGAGGCGGAAGACGCGATCGTCACGAGCGCCTGGGGCCGCGATGGCAAACCGCTGTTTGGCCTCGCCCGAACCCGTCCGGCGCCTCTCGCGGAAGGGACGGGCTTCACCGTCCGCGTCTGGGACAATCAGAGCTGGCGCACCTACGTGGCGAAAGGCAGCCCAGGCACGGTCGAAGCGGCGCAGCCGCTGCTCGCCCGCCGCCGGATCGCATTGGACATGGTGATGCGCATTCTGTGGCCGATCGGGGCGCTGCTGGCGGTGCTGGTGGTGCTGGTGTACATCGGGGTAAGTCGAGCGCTCGGCCCGCTGGCAGTGATCGCGGGTGCACTGTCCTGCCGCTCGGGCGCGGAATTCGGTCCGCTGGAGTCCACCAACGCACCGATCGAGGTGGCGCCGTTCGTCACGGCGCTCAACGAGCTGCTCCGACGCCTGAGGCAACAGATGGCGAAGCAGCAGCAATTCGTGGCCGATGCGGCACACGAGCTGCGCACGCCGCTGGCGGCGCTGCAGTTGCAGCTCGATCTCGCTCAAGCGGCCGAGGGCGAAACCGAACGCGAGGCTGCGCTCAAGCGGCTACGCACGGGACTCGAGCGGCTGATTCATCTCACGCGGCAGCTGCTCACCATGGCCCGCTCGGATCCACAGCCCGCGACGCTTGCTCCGGAGACCGCGAGCCTGTCCGAGGTGGTCTTGGACGTCATGGGGCAGCTCTGGCCGCTCGCCAAGGCCAAGGATATCGACTTTGGAGGGGAGGTTGCGGGGCGCTTGTTCGTGCGGGGCGATGCCGAGGCGCTGCGCATCATGATCAGCAACATCATGGACAACGCCATCCGATACACCGGCAACGGCGGGCGGGTGGACGTCAATCTGCGGCGAGAACAAGACCAGTTAGTCTTCGAAGTGACGGACACCGGGCCCGGCATTCCCGTCGGCGAGCGGGAACGCGTGTTTGACCGCTTCTACCGAGGCAGCAATCAGAGCGTCGAAGGCAGCGGCCTGGGGCTCGCCATCGTCAAGAGCATCGCCGAGCGCCATCGAGCTCTGATCCGCGTGCAGGAAGGTCCCGCGGGGCAGGGCGTCCACTTCAGCGTGTGCTTCGAGGCCTCCGAGGGAACTTTCCGCCGGAACGTCAACCGCCTTCACCCCGACCCCACGAATCTTTCCACCGGAGCATGACAACCGGGGACATCTAAAGGGAATCGGGCCTTAGGCGCAAACCGAAGGTGCTGCTGCACAGCCCGATGGAAATCCGCCTCCGCCGCTAAGGCAAGAGCACGCTGCACCTCGCCAAACATGGCAGAGATCGCCTCGCACGAAATGAGCCGATGATGCGCGAGGCTCTTCGCTTGCTTGTTGACTTGGATCAACCTCGCTCGCTCTGTGGCGAGCGTGCCGCCCGGACGCTCTGCGGGTATATACGAAACCGTATAGTTCCGGAAAGATTCCCGCATACCCGGAGGCGTCATGATGGCGCCTGACCGGTCCGCATGTCGTGGCCCGGAACCTTGAACAGGAGTCGAATCATGTTTCGCAGAAAGATTCTGCCTCTCGCCATCGCCGCTGTCCTTGCCACGGGTGCCGCGAGCGCCGTCTTCGCTTCCCACGGCAACAGCGATGACCGGCAGGAGGCCGCTGCCGCCCAGTCCGCTACAGTGTCATTGGCGCAGGCCGTGGCAGCCGCAGAGAAGCACAGCAGCGGCTACGCGATCTCCGCCGGGATGGAGCAAAAGAGGGGAACCTTCCGCTACCAGGTGAAAACGCTCACGAAGGATCGTGAAAGCGAGATCCTGATCGATCCAACCACCGGTGCAGTCATTGGCACTCAGCGCGAAGGCGTAGTCGAGCGCCTGCTCGAACGCGAGGACCGCGCCGAACTCGCCAAGCTCCAGTCCGGCAAGACCACGCTTGCAGGCGCGATCTCCGCCGCCGAGCAAGCGAGCGGAGGCAAGGCCTTCGAAGCGGCGTTCGAAAACGAGAATGGGACGGCCGGCTTCCAGATAGAGGTAGCCAAGAACGGCGGCACGCAGAGGTTCTTGGTCGAGGCGGCGACGGGCAAGGTCGTGAGCTTGGCCGCGTCCGATCAAGACGAGGAGCATGAGGACGAGCACGAGGACTGAGAGCCGCACAGCTACAATGCGGCACAGGCTTCGGGGAGGCCGGGAGCGTCGACCGGCCTCCCATACGGTGTGGCCCTCCCCTGACAGCGAGAATTCACCAGCCTACCGACCTTCCAATGAAGATCCTTGTGGTCGAGGACGACCAAGAGACGGCTCGCTACATCGTTCGCGGCATGCGGGAGCAGGGACACGTCGTCGAGCACGCGGCCAGCGGCAAGGAAGCGCTGTTCCTTGCCGCCGCCGGCGCGTACGACCTGCTCATCGTGGATCGGATGTTGCCGGAGCTCGACGGTCTGTCGGTCGTCAAGACTATCCGCGCCGGGGGCGTGCAAATACCGGTGCTGTTCCTCACCGCGCTCGGGGGAATCGACGATCGCGTTCGCGGCCTCGAAGCCGGCGGGGACGACTATCTAGTCAAGCCCTTCGCGTTCGCGGAGCTGGTGGCGCGAGTGAACGCGCTCGGCCGCAGGCCGCCGGTACCTGCGGCCCAGACGGTCTTGCGGGTCGCCGACTTGGAGATGGACTTGCTCCAGCGGACGGTCACGCGCAAAGGCCGACTGATAGAACTGCAGCCGAAAGAGTTTCGATTACTGGAATATCTGATGCGCCACGCCGGCCAAGTGGTCACGCGGACCATGCTGCTCGAGGCGGTGTGGGATTTCCATTTCGATCCTCGGACCAACGTCGTCGAGACCCACATCAGCCGCCTGCGCGCGAAAGTCGACCGGGGCTTCGACGCAGAGCTGATCGCCACCGTGCGCGGTGCGGGCTACGCCATCCGTGCACCCGGGTAAGATCTTCCGCACCGCGAGCTTTCGACTGACCCTGCTGTACGCGGGTCTGTTCGCAGCCTCGGTGACGGTGCTGTTCGCCATCATCTACTGGACCATCGCCGCTACGATGGCACAGCAATTGGACACGGCGGTGGAGGCGGAAGTCGCGGTCTTGGCGGACGAGTTCCGCCGCGGCGGGCCCGCGTCTGTGACGGCCGCAATCCGCCGCCGCAGTACGCTTCCGAAGCGTGCCGGCACGTTCTACCTGTTCCAGGATCAACACGCGCTTCGGCTGGCGGGAGACCTGCCGCCACGCCAATGGCGCGACGGCTGGCACGAAATGGCGACCCCTGCGGGCTCACACGATGCAGAGGGCGAACACGGCGACGAGGCTCCGATTCGTGCCAAGGTCATCCGACTTCAGGGCGGCTATCTGCTGGCGGTGGGGCAGAGCACCGATCGATTGCAGGAGACTCGCGAGATCGTCATCGGGGCTTTCGGTTGGGCTTTCGGCGTGACGCTCGTGCTCGCCCTGGTGGGGGGTGCCGTGATCAGCGCAGCCTTCCTGCGCAGGGTCGAGACCATCGAGCGTACGAGCCGGCAGATCATGGACGGTGAGCTCAACCTGCGCTTGCCGAGGCGCGGCACAGGCGACGAACTCGACCGTCTCGCGGACGGGGTCAATCGGATGCTCGATCGGATTCAAGAGCTGATGGGCGGGCTGCGCCAAGTCGGCAACGACATCGCCCACGACCTGCGCACTCCACTCAGCCGGCTGCGCCAGCGCCTGGAAAGCGCACGCTCGACAGCGAAATCCGTCCCAGACTACGAAGCCGCCGTCGAAGAGGCGATCGCCGAGGCCGACCGCATGATCGACACCTTCAGCTCACTCTTAAGGATCGCGCAGATCGAATCGCGATCTAGGCGGTCGGGTTTCGCAGAGCTAGACCTGTCTCAGGTGTTTGCCGATGTGGGCGAGATCTACGCTCCGGTCGCCGAGGACCGCGCGCAGAGCTTGCACGTGGCGGTGCAGCCCGGCATCCGCATCCTGGGTGATCGCGACCTGTTGACGCAGATGCTCGTGAACCTGGTGGAGAACGCGCTACGTCACTCGCAGACCGGTGCAAGGATCGAGCTGCGACTGGAGCGCGGCCCCGACGGAGTGGTCGGTACGGTGGCTGACAATGGTCCCGGCGTCCCGGAGAGCGAGCACGCAAAGGTGTTCCAACGCTTCTATCGGCTCGACACCAGCCGCAGTACGCCAGGCAGCGGGCTCGGTTTGAGTCTGGTGGCGGCGGTGGCCGACCTGCACGGGGTGGCAGTCGAACTGCGAGACAATCACCCGGGGCTTCTGGTCAGGCTGAAATTCCCCTAGTGCGGGCACAGCATCTGCGCCGCTGGCTTGGCGTGCCACTGGCGATTGGTGCTACGCGGGTGACTGGGCCGCAAAAGTATCGGCTCTACCGAAGATGCGCTGGACAGCGTAGGTCGCGAACCCAGAGAGCGTTTTCGCGGAGGCTTAACCCGATTCAATTGAGATCGAGGCGCACCGGCCGGGAGCAGAGCCGTCAGGACGCCAGAATCTTCCAGGCAATCGCCGCCTGAGACAGGAACCCGACCACGAAGGCGAGCGTGCGAACCCAGGGAACGGCGAAGGTGTACGCCGCCAGGTGCACGACGCGCGCCCAGAAATACACGATGCACGCGCCCGCGGTGACGCCGTTGCTGATGTTGAGGTCCTGTGCCACGAGCACCAGAGCAGCGAACACCACCAGGTTCTCGATGGCGTTGGAATGGGCCTTGATCATCCGCCTTGCCCAGGGAGACTGCGGCTTCGGGTTCTCCGGATAGCCGACCGTGTCCGTGAGGCCCCATACCGCGATGCGGTCGAGGATGTAGGGAATCCAGATCAGGCCGGTCAACGCCGTTACCAACACCAGGTAAAGCAGTTCCGTTTTCATCGCTGCCTCCTTGCGAGAAGTCGATCACCGTACCTACTCATCCCCGGGGCGCCTTGCGCCGCCGCCGCATGGACGGCGCCGGGTTGCCGATAGCATAAACCGGTGAACTGCGAGAGGCGAGAGGGGTGAGGCGAGAAGCGCGGGCGAGAAGTGCGAACGACGGAAAGATAGACAGAACATCAAATTCTCAACGCAGAGGCGCAGAGAACGCGGAGGGCGCAGAGAAAGGCAAGACGTGAATATAAAATTCGGCGAAGAGAAACATCGCCGACCGTGAGGCGGATATCCCGGTACCAGATTGTTTTGAGCGATTACAGACGATCGTTGCCTTGGCAAGGGTGCCACGCTGCACTCTCGATGTCCTGTCGAACCACGATGCGGTCAAGCAAGTACGAACGACCCCCGGTTTCGTACATTTCCATTCTCCTCTGCGACCTCTGCGTTGAGGTTTGGCCTTGGGTTCTCGGCCGAATCGTTCTCGCCGAAAAAATATCCCAGCTCTGATTTGCGGTTGTTACGTCCTTTGTGTTTATCTTTTGCATTGGTCCAGGGCAAAGACAGACTTTGGTACCGACCATTCCTCGCCTTCAACCGAGGATTACAAGAAACCCAGCGGAAACATTCGAAATTCTATTTTGCAGTTCTCTGCGTTCTCTGCGCCTCTGCGTTGAGAATTTGATGTTCCTTCCTTGCGGAGCAGAGCGATCAGAACCCCACTGCCTGGCCGTCGCGGCGGCCCTCGGAGCCGGCGACGTAGCCGCCCTCGACGCGATAGATGAGCTGCGCGCTCCCGTAGCTGCCGATTTCCACCTCGCCCTGCTGGGAGACGCGCACGCGATGGCAGAGATCGCGCAAGCCGCGGACGACATCCTGCGGCATCGCAGGCTCCAGAAGCAGTTCGCCGGTGGCGCTGACTTTCCAGCGCGGCGCGTCAGCGGCGGCCTGCGGATTCTGGCCGTAGTCGAGCATGCGCACCGTCATCTGCAGATGTCCCTGCGGCTGCATGTCGCCGCCCATCACGCCGAAGCTCATCACCGGCTTTCCATCGCGTGTCAGGAAAGCGGGAATGATGGTGTGGAAGGGGCGCTTTCCTCCCGCGACCTGGTTCGGATGACCCGGCTGCAGGGTGAAACAGGCGCCGCGATTCTGCAGGCCGATCCCGGTTCCCGGAACCACGACGCCCGAGCCGAAGCCCATGTAGTTGGACTGGATGTAGGAGACCATCGTGCCCGATGCGTCCGCCGTCGTGAGGTAGACGGTGTCGGACTTCGCAGGCGAACCGGGGCCGAAGTCGGTGGCGCGCTTGGGGTGGATGAGGTGCGCGCGCTGGCGCAGGTAGTCGGGGTTCAACAGGTCGCTCGTCTTCACCTTCATGGTAGCGGGATCGGAGACGTAGCGATGGACATCGGCGAAGGCCAGTTTCATCGCCTCGATCTGCAGGTGATAACTCTCGACCGAGTCCACCGGCCGGCTCGCCAGATCCAGCTCGCGCAGAATGCCGAGCGCCATCAGCGCCGCGATGCCTTGCCCGTTCGGCGGAATCTCGTGCAAGTGATGACCCTGATACTGAACGTCGATCGGTTCCACCCAGTCCGCCCGGTGCGCGGCGAGATCGGCGACGGTCATCGCGCCGCCCTGGGCGGCGCCGGCCGCCGCGATCTTCTCGGCGAGATCGCCGCGATAGAACGCCTCGCCCTTGGTCTGCGCGATGCGGGCGAGCGTCTTTGCCTGATCGGGGAAGCGGAACAGCTCGCCCGCTGCGGGTGCGCGGCCGCCGGGCATGAAGGCCTCGCGGTAACCGGGCTGATCGCGAAGCCGGTCGATTGCGATCGACCACTGCCAGGCGATTACGGGAGAAACGAGGTAGCCGCGTTCCGCGTATTCGATCGCCGGCTCGAACAGATCGGCGAACGGCAGGCGCCCGAAGCGCTGCGACAGCGCGACCCAGGCCGACACCGCGCCGGGCACCGTGACCGTGTCCCATCCTTCGGTGGGCATCGCGCTGCGCCCGGCGAAGCGCGCCGGAGACCAGGCGGCAGGGGCGCGTCCGGAGGCATTGAGTCCATGCAGCTTGCCTTCCGCCCACACCAGCGCGAACGCGTCGGCGCCGATGCCGTTCATCGTGGGTTCCACAACGGTGAGGGTGACGGCGGTGGCGACGGCCGCGTCCACGGCGTTTCCCCCCTTGAGCAGCATGCGCAGCCCCGCCTGCGCCGCCAGCGGCTGCGAGGTCGCGACGATGTTTCGGGCGAGCAGCGGGCTGCGTCGCGAGGGGTAGGGAAGATCCCAACTGAAGGTCATGGACTCGAGTCTCCTGGCTGGCGGTGATCGGAGTCGCGATATTATCAATACCAGGCGCGCCGGAGCCGGGAACGGCACAATATGCAGCGCGCCCGGGCCGGCTGGAATGCCGCAGCGGGTCCGAGGCGGTGATCGACGATTCACACAATGCATGCGCCGACTTCGAGCAACCGCCGCTCGGCGCTCACGAAAGGGAGGAAACATGACGCGCAGATCGTTTCTCAAGAAAGCGGCGGCGGGCGTGGCGGCCGGAGCCGTCACCGCCCCGGCCATCGCGCAATCGCAGCCGAACGTGCAGTGGCGGCTTGCCGCGAGCTGGCCGAAGAGTCTCGACACCCTGTTCGGCGGCGCCGACCTTATCGCCAGGCGCGTCGCCGAGATGACCAACGACAAATTCCAGATCCGCACCTTCGCCGCCGGCGAGATCGTCCCGGCCTTGCAGGTGCTCGACGCAGTGCAGGCGGGCACCGTGGAAATGGGCCATACCTCGACGTACTACTACTACGGCAAGGACCCGGCGTTCGCTCTCGCCACCTCCGTGCCGTTCGGTCCGAACGCGCGCCAGAACATCGCTTGGTGGTATTTCGGCGGCGGCGCCGAAGCCATGGCGCCGCTGTTCAAGGAACACGGATGCATCGGGATCCCGGCCGGCAACACGGGCTGCCAGATGGGCGGCTGGTTCCGCAAGGAGATCAAGTCGGTCGCCGACCTCAAGGGACTGAAGTTCCGCATCGGCGGCATGGCCGGGCTGGTGATGCAGAAGGTGGGCGCGGTGCCGCAGATGATCGCCGGGCCGGACATCTACCCCGCGCTCGAGAAGGGCACGATCGACGCCGCCGAATGGGTCGGGCCGTACGACGACGAGAAGCTCGGCTTCAACAAGGTGGCCCGGTACTACTACTACCCTGGGTGGTGGGAGGGCGGGCCGATATTGATGGCGCTCGTCAACGAGAAGAAATGGAACGAGCTGCCCAAGTCCTACCAGGCCGCGCTCACTTCGGCCTGCGGCGAAGCCAATGTGTGGATGACCGCCAAATACGACGCGCAGAACCCGGCCGCCCTGCGGCGGCTGGTCGCGGGGGGAACCAAATTGCGCCCGTTTCCGAAGGCGGTGATGGAGGCCTGCGAGAAGGCGTCCTACGAGCTGTACGAGGAGCTCAAAGAGAAGAGCGCGCACTGGAAGCGGATCTATCCGGGCTGGAAGAAGTTCCGCGACGAGCAGTTCCTGTGGTTCCGCGTCGCGGAGTCCACCTACGACAACTACGCGTTCTACTCGAAGCTGGGGAAGTAGCGGGCGCTATTTCGGGGATTGCGCGTCGCGCGGCTTGGGAGCGCCGAAGTCCGGCACATCGCTGTCGCGCTCGATCTGTTCGCGCTCGTAGTCCGGCGCCGGGATTTCCAGCTTGATCTTGGACGGATCGACCGTGCTCCTGTCCAGATTGGCGGTGACGAGGCCGGGGAATGCGATGACGATTCCGATCATGACGACCTGGATCGCGACGAACGGCACCGCGCCCCAGTAGATCTGTCCGGTGCTGACGGGCGCGATCTGCCGGCCCGTGATCTTGTCGAGGTAGGCCTTTGCCGGCGCCACGCTGCGCAGGTAGAACAGGGCGAATCCGAACGGCGGGTGCAGGAACGAGGTCTGCATGTTCACGCCCAGCAATACCCCGAACCAGATCAGATCGATGCCCAGCTTGTCCGCCACCGGTCCGAGCAGCGGCACGATGATGAACGCGAGCTCGAAGAAGTCGAGGAAGAAGGCGAGCACGAAGACGAGCGCGTTGACCACGACCAGGAATCCGACCGCGCCGCCGGGCAGCCCGGTAAGAAGATGCTCTACCCACAGGTCGCCGTTGACCGCGCGGAAGGTGAGGCTGAACACGGTGGAGCCGACCAGGATGAACATCACGAACGAGGACAGCTTCGCCGTCGTGTTCATCGCCTGCCTGAGAAGCGACCAGCTCAGACGGCGGTTGATCAGCGCCAGGATGAGCGCGCCGGTGGCGCCCATGGCGCCCCCCTCGGTCGGCGTGGCGACGCCGAGAAAGATCGTGCCCAGCACCAGGAAGATCAGCGCCAGCGGCGGAATGAGCACGAACACCACGCGCCGCAGCAGCGCGAAGCCGCGCAGCGCCCGCGCCTCGGCGGGAAGCGCCGGCGCCGCTTCGGGGAAGGCGACCGATCTGCCCAGCACGTACAGGAAATACAGGCCGGCCAGCAGCAGCCCGGGAAGGATCGCGCCCTGGTACATGTCGCCCACGGAGCGGCCGAGCTGGTCGGCGAGCACGATCAGCACCAGGGACGGCGGGATGATCTGCGCCAGCGTCCCCGAGGCGGCGATCACGCCGCTCGCGAGGCGCCGGTCGTACCCGTAGCGCAGCATGATCGGGAGCGAAATCAGGCCCATCGAGATCACCGAGGCGGCGACCACGCCGGTAGTGGCCGCGAGCAGCGCGCCCACGAACACCACGGCATAGGCGAGTCCGCCGCGCACCGGCCCGAACAACTGGCCCACCGTGTCGAGCAGGTCCTCCGCCATGCCGCTGCGTTCCAGCACCAGGCCCATGAAGGTGAAGAACGGCACCGCGAGCAGCGTGTCGTTGGACATGATGCCGAAGATGCGCTCAGGCAGCGCCTGGAACAGCGCCGGGGTCAGCAGGCCGAGCTGCACGCCGATGAACCCGAACGACAAGCCGACCGCGCCGAGCGCGAACGCCACCGGGTAGCCGAACAGCAGGAACACCACCAGCGCGCAGAACATCAGCGGCGCGAGGTTCGCTACGACGAACCCGGTCATGGCACGGATTCCTCTGCGCCGGGCACGTGGCGCAGGACCGGATGCGCCTGCTTGTCCCCCGGATCCGGGATCAGGCCGCGCAGGAATGCGATGCGCTTGACGAGCTCCGACAGTCCCTGCAGGCCGAGCAGGAAAAAGCCGAGCGGGACCAGCAGGCGCGCCGGCCAGCGGATCAGGCCGCCGGCGTTGCTGGAGATCTCGTCGCTGGTCCATGCATTCGCGAACACCGGCCACGACAGCCACAGGATCAGCATCGACACCGGCAGCAGGAACAACAAGGTGCCGAAGACGTCGATCCAGGCCCGCGTGCGAGGCGCAAGGCGGGAGGAGATGACGTCGATGCGGATGTGCTCGTCCTCGAGCAGCGTGTAGCCGGCGCACAGCAGGAACACCGCCGAGAACAGATACCACTGCAGCTCGAGCAGGGCGTTGGAGGCGAGGTTGAACAGGTAGCGGAAGACGGCGTTGCCGGCGCTCACGAGCACCATGAGCAGGACCAGCCAGTACAGCGCCCGACCGATCCCCGCGTTCAGCGCGTCGATCGCGCGCGAAATCCTCAACAGGCTGTGCATCGCCGGCCCCGTCCCCGAAAAGTGGAATGCGCGAAGCTGCTACCCGCGCAGCCCGTACCGCGGCGGCGCGCGGGACATTGTCCCGGATCGGATCGCCGCTTGCCAAGCCGGCGGGCGCCGCTCACGCCGACTCCTGTTCCGATTCCCGGCTGCGGTACCATGACAGCGCGCAAGACCCTCTCAACAACAACCCGGGATCCGCTACGCCCCATGTTCGAGACCACCATCGCAGGCAGCCTGCCCAAACCCTCCTGGCTCGCGGAGCCCGGAAAACTCTGGCCCCAGTGGAAGCTCTCCGGGGAGCCGCTTGCCGAGGCCAAGCGCGACGCGACGCTGCTCTGGATCAAGATCCAGGAGGATGCCGGCGTCGACGTCGTCAGCGACGGCGAGCAGTCGCGCCAGCACTTCGTGCACGGTTTCCTCGAAGCGGTGGACGGCCTGGACTTCGATCACAAGGTGAAGATGGGCATCCGCGACAACCGCTACGAAGCGATGGTGCCGGTGGTGATCGGGCCGGTGCGGTTGCGCGGCCGCGTGCACGAGACGGAGGCGCGGGAGGCGCGGGCGCACACCAGGAAGGCGCTCAAGATCACGCTGCCGGGGCCGATGACCATGGTCGACACCGTCGCCGACCGGCATTACGGCGACAAGGCGAAATTGGCGATGGCGCTGGCCGAGCTGCTCAACCAGGAAGCGCGCGCCCTCGAAGCGCAGGGGGTGGACGTGATCCAGTTCGACGAGCCCGCCTTCAACGTCTACATGGACGACGTGAAGCGCTGGGGAATCGAGGCGCTGCACCGCGCGATCGACGGCCTGAAGTGCCGGACCGCGGTCCACATCTGCTACGGCTACGGCATCCAGGCCAACATCGACTGGAAGAAGACGCTCGGCAGCCAGTGGCGGCAGTACGAGGAGATCTTCCCGGCGCTGGCCAAGAGCCGCCTCGACCAGGTCTCCGTCGAGTGCATGAACTCGCGCGTGCCGCTGAGCCTGCTGAAACTGCTGGCCGGCAAGGACGTGCTGGTGGGCGTGATCGACGTCGCGACGCAGCGCGTCGAGACGCCCGAAGAGATTGCCGCCCTGATCGCCGAAGCGGCGAAGTACGTGCCCAGGGAACACATCTCCGCCTGCACCAATTGCGGCATGGCGCCGATGAACCGCGACTTCGCGATCGCCAAGCTGCAGGCGCTCGGCGCCGGTGCCGCTCTCGCTCGCGAACGGCTCGGGTGAGGAAAGGCATAACGCAAAGGTCGCGAAGAACATCAAAATCTCAACGCAGAGGCGCAGAGGACGCAGAGAGCGCAGAGAACTGCAAAGTGGAAGCTGTAACGTCTTTGGAATGTTTCTTGTTATCTCTGGTCGAAGGCTGGAAGGGTTGGCAGTGACGCTCATCTTGGTCCTGGATCAAGCGGAACAATAAAGACAACACACGCCAACGAGCGCGAACGACGCAAAGAAACCCGGAATGGAGACGGGATATCTTTTCGGCTCAAGCTATTTCTGCATCGACATTTTCCCTTTGCTTCACGCTCGGCACCACGAAATCGGCCAACTGCCCGTTTTCACGTTCCGATCTTCTTTGCGTTCTCTGCGCCCTCTGCACCTCTGCGTTGAGATTTTCGATGTCGAGATTTTCTGTAGAAGTTGAAACTAGCCGTGCACGGCACGGCTGTCGGGAGGCGCCCCTGCGCGGTCGTTCATGCCGTAGTCGCGCAGCACCGACGCGACGCGCAGGCGGTAATCGGCAAACACGCCCGCGCGGCCCTTCGCCTGCGCCCGCCGGTGCGTCTCCAGCCCCCGCCACGCGCGGACCGCCTCCTCGTCGCGCCAGAACGACAGCGAAAGATATTTGCCGCGCGTGCTCAGGCTTTCGAAGCGCTCGACCGAAACGAACCCGTCGATCTTCTCCAGATCCGACTTGAGCGCAGCCGCAAGATCGAAGTACTCCGCGGCCCGCCCCTCGGAGGGCCAGACTTCAAAGATCACCGCAATCATCGACGCCTCCAGTAAAGACTAAAGGGCAGACCCGAACGAACCACCAAGGTCACCAAGAACACCAAGATACCGCGAACGACTTCCGTTTCGAATTTGTATTTTTTGGTGTCCTTGGTGCTCTTGGTAGTTAGATTCGGGTTTTGCTTTTCTCGGCGTGCTCTGCGTCGGCGTGGATGTCGCTGCGGTATGTCTCGGGGCCGATGTACACCGCAGCGGCAGTCAGCAACGCAAGCAGCATCATGTACCCGGCGACGAGCCAGGGCTGCCCGCCAGCGTATAACAGCAGCGCAGCGGCGACGAACGGCGCCGGGCCGCCGGCCAGAATGGAGCCCAGCTCGCGCGCGAAGGCAAAGCCGCTGTAGCGCAACCGCGCGCCGAACAACTCCGCGAAATACGCCGCCTGCGGGCCGAACATGGCGCCCACTCCCACTGCGACCGCGAGCACCAACGCCAGATAGATCAAAGGCTGTGCCTGGGTATTCACCAGCAGGAAGAACGGAAAAGCGAAAGCCGCCGAAAACAGCGCACCCCCCATGTACACCGGGCGGCGCCCGACTCGATCGGACAGGGCGGAAAAGAACGGGATCGTGAACAGCTGCACCGCGTAGGCCAGTATGTTGGCCTGCAGGATCATGGGCTTCGGCAGATGCAGTTGCTGGGTCATGTAATTGAGCGCGAACACCGGAAACAGATAACCGAGCCCGTTCTCCGCCAGGCGGGCGCCGACCACGACCAGGAATTCGCGCGGGTGTTTTTTCACCGCTTCCATGACCGGCGAGCGCGCCACCACGTTCTTCGACGCGATCTCGCTGAAGACCGGCGTCTCGGAGAGCCGGGCGCGGATGTACAGGCCGACGAAGATCAGGACGATGCTCAACAGGAAAGGAATCCGCCAGCCCCAGCTCAGGAACGCTTCGCGGGACAGCGAGGAGAAGATGGCGAATACGCCGTTCGCGAGCAGGATGCCGATGGTCACGCCGATGGGTGCCCAGCTTCCGAACAATCCGCGCTTTCCGGGCGGCGCATGCTCGACCGCGACAATGACGGCGCCGCCGTATTCGGCCCCCGCGCCGAAACCCTGGACCAGGCGCATCACCACGAGCAGGATCGGCGCCCACACGCCGATCGACTCGTAAGTCGGCAGCACGCCGATCAGGAACGTGCCGCCGCCCACCAGCAGCAGCGTGATGACCAGCACCGGCTTGCGGCCGATCCGGTCGCCCAGGTGTCCGAACACCAGGCCGCCGAACGGGCGCGCGAAGAAACCGACGCCGAAGCTGGCGAACGCGAGCAGCGTGCCGACCGCCGGATCGGCCTTGGGAAAGAACAATTCGCCGAACACCAGCGCCGCCGCCGTGCCGTAGATGAAGAAGTCATACCACTCCAGCGCGGAACCGACGGCCGACGCCAGAAACACCCTTCTGAGTGATGCGTCCATTTCCCTCCCCCCGTTATTGGCCGCCGCGCGCATTGTGCCTGCGAGCGGTTGCTCTATTGATCTAACAGCGGCGCGCCGCTGCGCGCCTGATGCGTCTCGATCGAGACGGGCCGTCTGGCCCTTGCGGCGCAGTGCGCCCGGAACCGTTCCCCGCGCCCCTCGACCCTGGCCGTTCAGCCGAAACAGGCGCGCACCACGCCGCCCTCGACGCGCAGCGCCGCGCCGTTTGTCGCCGAGGAGAGCGGGCTGCACACGTAGGCGACCAGGGTCGCGACTTCCTCGGGCATGGCGTAGCGCTTGAGCAGCGAGCTGGGACGGACTTTCTCGAAAAATTCCTTCTCGACCTCGGGGAACGGCCGGCCCGGCGCGCGCTTGGCGATCGCCGCCTTGTTGCCGTGACTCAACGTCGGTCCGGGCAGCACCGCGTTCACCGTCACGTTGGTGCCGACGCAGGTTTCCGCCAGCCCGCGCGAAATCGCGAGCTGCGCGGTCTTGGTCATGCCGTAGTGGATCATGTTGTCGGGGATCTGGACGCCGCTCTCGCTGCTGATGAACACGATCCGGCCCCAGTTGCGCTGCTTCATGCCGGGCAGGTAGGCCCGCGACAGCCGCACTCCGCTCATGACGTTGACGTCGAAGAAGCGCTGCCAATCCTCGTCGGTGATCTCCTCGAATACCTTGCGTTCGAAGATGCCGAGGTTGTTGACCAGGATGTCCGCGGACGGGAAGCGCTTCGCGATGCCGGCGCAGCCGGCCGCGGTGGAGAGATCGCCCGCGAAACCGTCGATCTTCGCGTTCGGGGCGGTGCGGCGAATCTCCGCCGTCGCCTCCGTGATCGCCGCCTCCGTGCGCCCGTTGATGATCACCCGCGCGCCTTCCTGCGCGAGTAATGTCGCGATGGCGAGGCCGATGCCTTTGGTGGAACCGGAAATGAGCGCGGTCCTGTCTTTCAGCTTGAGGTCCATGATTTGAAGTTCTACCCTTCAGAAAATCGTCGCACCGTTCGTTGAAGTCAGAGCCCCAGATCGGACAATCCAGGATGTTCGTCCGGCCGCCGCCCGAGCGGCCAGCGATACTTGCGCTCCGCTTCCTTGATGGGCAGATCGTTGATGCTGGCGATCCGGCGCTGCATCAGGCCGTTTTGATCGAATTCCCAGTTCTCGTTGCCGTAAGAGCGGAACCAGTTGCCGGAGTCGTCGTGCCATTCATAGGCGAAACGTACGGCAATACGCGATTCGTGGAAAGCCCAAAGTTCCTTGATCAGCCGGTAATCGAGCTCCTTTGCCCACTTGCGTTGCAGGAACTGGACGATGGCCTCGCGGCCCGAGAAGAACTCGGCGCGGTTGCGCCACTTGCTGTGGACGGTGTAGGCCAGCGCCACCCTTTCCGGGTCGCGCGAATTCCAGCCGTCTTCCGCCATGCGCACCTTCTGGATCGCGGTTTCCCGCGTGAACGGCGGAAGCGGCGGACGAAGATTCGGGTTCGACGACATGATCTTTCCTCCGTTGGCGGCGACCGTGCCCGCTTCAGTCGTTGAGCGAGAGGATGGCCACGGCGTAAGGCTCCAGCGCCAGCGTGCCTTTCATCGCCTTCCACGATCCCTGGAATCCGCGCGGATCGGTCGTTGCCTTCCCGAAACTGTCTTCGTCCAGCATCACGCCGAAAATCGCGCCCTTCGCACCGGCGACAGCGACCTTCTGTTCCTCGGCGGTGAGGTTGGCGAGCCAAAGCGTGGTGCCGCCTTTCGCACGATACGCCAGGCACTCGACTTTCGCGCTGTCGGAGGAGGTTGCCGACACCAGCTTTTGCCCCGCGCCGCGGGTGATGCCGCTCACCACGTGGAAGGCGGGATAGACCGCCGGGCCGGACAGTTCGTCGTAGTACGGCTGGCGATATTCAGTCTTGCGGTAGATGAAGCCGAGTGGTCCCGTGGGCGCGCCGAGCGTCAGCGCCTCGATGCCGGTGCGCGCGAAGGTGGCGACGTAGCCCAGCATCCAGGCGGCGCCGAACAGGCCGCGCATGCGCGGGTCCATCTTGGCGAGGCAGACGCGGACGTTGTCCGGGTTGGGCGTGAAGGTCGCGCCGTGCGGGTTGTCGCGGCAGCCGATCGCGCTCGGGCCCACTCGATGCGGCGTCTTGCCGAGAAACGAGCGCGCGGTCTGCACCTGGTAGGGCAGCGCTTCCAGCGTCTCCATCACCGAGCGGTCGTCGGCGGCGTGCACGATCGGGCAGGTGGTGTTCATTACGAAGTCGAGCATCTGCGCCGGCGGACGCTTGCGGTTGAGTTCCGTGAAGAAAGAGAACATCCCGCCGCCGAGCTTGATACCAGGGAACGCGGCGCGCGCCGCCGCGTAGAGATCCTCCAGCTTCGGCGCGGGCGGGCGCGTGCCGCCGGGCAGCACCGACTTCAGATCCCCCACATGGCACACCGCCACACCGGAAAGCTTCAGCCCCGCCTGCTTCACCATCGCCGCCACGCCCTGCAGTTCCTCGGCGTACCGGTCCAGGCTTTCGACCACGATCTCGAGCACCGCATCCGCGCCGGCCTGCTCCGAAAGCACGCGGTAGCCGTACAGCTCCGTGAGCCCGTGCTTCCGGCGCGGATCGAAATGACACTGCAGGATGCGCGGCCCCGCCAGCTTCACCAGATCGAGGCGCTCGACAGCGTGATCGATTTCTTCCGCGGGCATCCCCAGTCCCAGCGGCAGCAGCGCATCGCGCGAAACCGCGCCGAGTCTGATCTCGATGCCCTTCGCCCCCGCTCTCCTTGCGCCGCTCTTCGCGGCGCCGGAAAGCGTGACCTTGATCGACTGCCTGACCACCTCGCCGGCCTTGAGCGTGTAGGGCCAGGGCAGGGCGAGCGGGCGCACATAGGTCTTGAACGAGGCATCGGTCCAGTTGCGATGGTCCTCCATCTCGAAGGTGTCGCCTTCCATGCGCACCGTGGCCTTGAGTCCCGGCATCACTTCGTGGGTGAGCGCGCGGATGTTCAGGAACGGCTGCACCGGGTCCACCAGGGGCGGAAACGTCGCGTTCACGATTTTCCCGTCCACGTGCTCGACTGTTACCGGGCGCGCGGCCACGCCCTTCAACGGATGCAGCACCACGAAGCCGGTGCGCGCGGTGAGGAAGTCCGTCTTCGGCGTCGCGGTTCCGGTGAACTCGAGGCTGCCGTCGGCGCGGCCCTCGATCCTTGCGTCGTAGGCGATCTCCTGCCCGGGCCGGCTGCACACCGCATGGAAGGAGACCGAGAAACCGTCGGCGCGCTGGTCGACATCGAGGTTGCCGATCGCCGGGACGTAGGTGCCCCAGTTCTCGTCGCGTACCAGGAAGCCGATGGCGCGCAGGACCTCTACACCGTTTATCTTCAGATAGCGAAGCTGGCCGTTGTCGAACTCGACCTGCATCGGCCCGGCCTTCAGGATCCGGCCGATGACGTCGGGCTGCTCGGTTCCGCACAGTTTGATTGCTCGCGAAACATTTTTCATTGTTGAGCTCCTTTGAAACAAGACAATGCAGCCACAGAGGACACGGAGAATAAGCGATCAACCACCAAGAGCATTAAGAACACCGAGAGAGCCCGAATACTTAGGGAAACACGCGGGCACCGCAAGGCGGTCGCCGGCGCAATGGTTCCGGTTCGGCTAAACGTCCGGTATGCGTTCAAGCTCCACCACGCCTTCTCGGATCCGATGCTCGCTTGTTCGGTCGATCCTGGTTTCTTGGTGCCCTCGGTGTTCTTGGTGGTCGATTGCTTTTCCTCTGTGGCTATAGGACCTTTTCCGTTTCCGGATCGATCAGCACCGCGCGGTTCATGTCGAATGCCAGCTCGATCCGCTCGTTGACCTGCGACACGTCGTGCGCCTTGAGTTCCGCAACGACCTCGGTGCCGGCGAGCTTGAAGGCGGCGTAGGTGCGCGAGCCCGTGGGCTGGATGAGTTCGATGGTCGCAGTGTAGGTGGCGAGCCCGGGGCGGGTGTCGCCGGCCGTTGCGCGGCTGATGTGCTCCGGCCGCAGGCCGAGAACGAGCGGACGGTCGCGGCGCTCGGCGAGCTTCCCTGCGCGGGCCTGTGGCAGCGCGAGTGTCGTGCCGTCCGCCAGCCGCACCGCCAGGCCGGCGCCGGCGGCGACCAGACGGGCGTCGATGAAGTTCATCGAAGGCGAGCCGAGGAAGCCGGCCACGTACTTCGTGGCCGGGCGCTCGAACAGGTCCAGCGGCGCGCCGGCCTGCTCGATCCTGCCGTCGCGCAGCAGCACGATGCGGTCGGCCATCGTCATCGCTTCGATCTGGTCGTGGGTGACGTAGATCATGGTCTTGCCCAGCTCCTGGTGCAGGCGCTTGATCTCGCCGCGCATCTCGTCGCGCAACTGGGCGTCCAGGTTGGACAGCGGCTCGTCGAAGAGGTAGAGCCGCGCGTTCCTCACGATGGCGCGGCCGATCGCCACGCGCTGCAACTGGCCGCCGGAGAGCTGGCGCGGGTAGCGGTCGAGCAGGTGGTCGATGGCGAGCATCTGCGCGGCGCGCTTCACCTTCGGCTCGATCTCCGGCTTCGGCACGTTGCGCGAGCGCAGCCCGAAGGCGATGTTGTCGAACACCTTCATGTACGGATACAGCGCGTAGTTCTGGAACACCATGGCGATGTCGCGGTCGCGCGGCGGCAACTGGTTGACGACTTCGCCGGCGATTTCGATGGTGCCGTCGTCGGCGTCTTCCAGTCCCGCGATCGTGCGAAGCAGCGTGCTCTTGCCGCAGCCCGACTGCCCGACCAGCACCGTGAACTCCCCCGCCGGAATCTCCAGGTCGATGCCGCGCACCGCGTGGACGTTGCCGTAGTACTTGTGCAGCCCGGTAATCTTCAAATCCGCCATTTCGTATCTCTAAAGCCGTCAAAACCAGATCGAGCCACCAAGGACACCAAGAAAACGGGGTAACGGGACGACCAACAACTTTCGCGCCTATCCGTGCCGCGCTCTTGCATCTCCCTCCGCGGACTGTATCCCTCTTGATTCATGTTTTCGTACCCGAATTGGATTTCTTGGTGCCCTTGGTGTTCTTGGTGGTTAACGCCTTTCGCCTTCTCGGCTAGCCTTTCACGGCGCCGAGCGAGATGCCGCGCACGAGGTAGCGCTGCATGAAGGCCACCGCGACGAAGATCGGCAGCGTTCCCAGCACCGACATGGCGGAGATCTTGGCCCAGAAATTGGACTGCCCGCCGAAGTAGTGGGTGACCTGCACCGTATAGGTCGTCACCTCGGTGCGGGTCAGCACCAGGGCGAACAGAAAGTCGTTCCACGCGAACACGAAGGTGAAGATTGCGGTCGCGAACAGCCCCGCGCGGCACATCGGGAACACCACTTTCCAGATCACCTGCCAGCGCGTGCAGCCGTCGACCAGCGCCGACTCCTCCAGCGCCCGCGGAATGTCCTGGATGTAGCCGCGCATCATCCAGATCACGTAGGGGAGGTTGAACGCGGTGTAGAGAACGATCACTCCGGTATAGGTATCGACCAGATGCAGCCACACGAACAGCAGGAAGATCGGGAACACCACGGCGATGGGCGGGATCATGCGCTGCGAGATGATCCAGTTCGCCAGGTGCTCGCCGCCGGTCCGGAAGCGCGCCAGGCTGTAGGCGCAAATGGTGCCGAGAGACATCGCGATCACCGTGCTGACGCTGGCGACGACGAGGCTGTTCCACACCGTCACCGCGTCGCCGTCCTTGAACAGCACCGCGTAGTTGTCGAACTGGATCCGGCTGGCATACCACTTCGGCGGGAAGGAGAAGATCTCGTCCGGCGTTTTGAACGAGATCATGAACAGCCAGTAGATCGGGAACAGAAAAAGGAGCGTGATCCCGGTTGCGGCGGCGAGCCGCAGCGCGAGCTGCAGCGCGCGCCTGCGCCTGACGGTCATCATCGCGCTGCCTCCGCCCCGTGATCCAGGCGCATTGGTTCTTGGTGTCGGCAGCCGGCGCGAATCGCTTTGCTGTCGATCCCCGGCCTCTGGCCGGGGCCCCTCGCCAGTTGGCTCATCGCGCTGCCTCCGCACCGTGATCTAGGCGCATTGGTTCTTGGTGTCGGCAGCCGGCGCGAATCGCTTTGCTGTCGATCCCCGGCCTCTGGCCGGGGCCCCTCGCCAGTTGGCTCATCGCGCCAGCTCCACTCTCTTGAGGGCCAGCATCACGACGACCGACAGCAGGAGTATTACCAGGAAGGCGACCGCCGCGGTATAGCTCGTCTCGAACTGCTGGAAGCCCTTGACGTAGGTGAAGACCGAAATCGTCTCGGTCATGGTGCCGGGCCCGCCCTTGGTCAGCGCCCAGACGATGTCGAACAGGCGAAACAGGTCCAGGCCGCGGATCAGGATCGCGATCGCCATCACCGGCCAGATCGCGGGCAGGACGATGCGGAAGAAGGTGCGCCACCAGCCCGCGCCGTCGATCGCCGCCGCCTCGAGCTGCGCCTTGTCCACGTTGGCGAGCGCGGCGAGCAGCAGCAGGAACATGAACGGCGTCCACTGCCAGACCTCCGCGGCGATGATGGCGGGATAGACCAGGTCGGGGCTGATCGTCCACAGCAGCGGCGCATCCCGGCCGGTAATCCAGCCGATGATCTGGTTGATGGGGCCGAAGCGGTTGTCGAACATCAGCGACCAGGTCGCCCCGGAGACGATCGGCGAGACCACCACCGGCAGCACCAGCAGCGCGATGAACACCTGGCGCCCGGGGAGTCGCTCGAGAAAGAGTTGCGCCATCGCCAGGCCCAGCACCAGCTCCGCGGGCAGCGAGATCGCGGTGAAGATTACCGTGTGCAGCAGCGCTTCCCACAGCCGCCGATCCTGGAACAGCATGGCGTAGTTGCGTAGGCCGACGAAATCGGTGCTGGTCTCGGTCATCGTCAGGCCCTGGAAGCTCACCACCAGCAGATAGACCAGCGGGAAGATGCCGATCAGGAGCAGCACGAAAATGGCCGGTCCGACCAGCAGGTACTTGAAGTTGCGGTCCGTGAATCCCGGACGCGCGTGTGCAGCGGATGAAGCCACGTCGATGCCCTGCAGGTTGCGAGTACCCGAAAAACGGGGAGCGCCGATTATCGGCGCCCCCCGGTTCAGGCTGCCGCTGCCGGCCGGGCCGGTGCAGCGGCGGATCGGTTTGCCGATCGCTGTCCGATCGGAAGCCGCGTCGTTACTTCGGGTAGGCGCCCGACTTCGCCGCCCAGGCGGTGTACACCGCCTTCTGCTTGTCCACGCCGACCTGCTGCGTGATCTGGTCCCACTGCTTCGCGGCGTCGTCGAGGATCTTCGTCGGATCGTCGCCCGCCCACAGCCGGCTGAACGCCTGGCGCAGCGCTTCCTCGTACTTGTCGGTCTGGATCAGCGACAGGTCAAGAAGCCCGGTCTTGGACGCGTCCTTCAGCGCGGCGAGGTAGTACTTCGCGTCGGGCCAGCGGCTCAGATACTGCTTGTTCACATAATGCGAGTCGCGGAACGGGTCGCGCAGCGTGTAAGGAAGCTGCACGCGCTGGTTGGAGATTTCCTCGCTGTTCAGCCACTGGATGAACAGGTAGGCCGCTTCCTTGTTCTTGCTGGTCGAGGAGACCGACAGCGCGAAGCCGAGCGCCAGCTCGGGATGCCCGCCAGGGGGCAACGCGTAGCCGACCTTGTTCGCGATCTCCGACTTGGGCACCCAGTCGAGCGCCTTTTCGCCGGCCAGATAGCCCGCCGCGAAGCGGCCGTACGGCGGCCAGGAAAGGGTCATTGCGCTCTGGCCCTTGAGGAACACCGCTAGGTTTTCCACGAAGCCGAACTTCTCCACGCCCGGGGGCATGAAGCGGTTCTCGTTGCGCATCTCGGTCATCACCCGCACTCCGAGCGGACCGTTGATCGCCGCCTTCATCGTGTTCGGATCGAAGAACTTGCCGCCCTCGTTGCGATAGCGCTCCTCGAACATGAACAGCGCGTACGCCGGGTCGCGGAAGAACGAAGCGCCGTAGATGCCTTCCTTCTTGAGCTTCTCGGTCAGGAACGAGCCGATCTCGTCGAACTGCTTCCAGGTCTTCGGCGGCGCGAGGTCGTGGCCGTACTTGGCCTTGAACTCCTTCTTCAGGTCCGCCCGCGCGAAGATGTCCTTGCGGTAATAGAACAGGAAGACGTCGCCGTCGTCCGGGAAGCCGTAGATCTTCCCGTTGACCAGCATCTGGTTGTCGCGATAGGTCGGCGCGATCTTCTTCAGTTCGTCGCGGAAGTGATACTTGTCGACCAGAGGATCGAGCTGCTCCAGCGCGCCGGCCTGCACCAGGTCCGGCATCCAGGACGGCACCACGTTCAGCGCGTCGTATGCGCCCGCGCCGGAGCGGTAGTCCTGCATGATCTTGGTGAACATTTCCGCAGTCGGGACCTCGACCACCTTGATCTTGCAACCGGTGGCTTTCTCCCATTTCGGGCCGGAGAAGTTCAGTGGGTCGAGAGACTGCAGCCCCGCTTCCCAGACGATGGTGATGGTCTTGCCGCCGGCGCACATCTTCTTGGCCGCCTCGACCGCGGTCTGGGCCGCGCTCTGCGCCGCTACGGTGCCGCTCCACGCCAGCGCGGCAGCGAACATCGGCAACAGCAGATGCTTGAGCAGTTCCGGCCGGCCGGAGAAGGTTGAACGATGCTTCATGGTGCTTCCTCCTTGGGTCTTATAGATTGTTGATTTGTTGGCCTTGCGGGCTTCTTGTTGCTATTCGGCTATTGTGTTGAACAGCTTCCGCCCTCGTCAAGCAAAGATGCGTACGCGACCGTCCCGCCTCGCCAGACCCGGTAACATACGGAGTCCGCCGCGCCCGACCGCGAATCGGCCGGCGGCCGGCAAGACAGGAGAATCAACGTGATCGACAAGAAGCGGTGGGCGCGTGCGGCGCAGGCCTTGGTGGAGCAGCGTCTTTCTCTCACCCCCATCGAGGCGTTGCCCGAATCGTTGCGACCGCGGGACGAATCCGAAGGCTACATGCTGCAGCGCGAAGTGAACCGACTCCTGGTGGAGGCGGGGCTGGGTCACGCGGCAGGCCACAAGATCGGATGCACGACGCCGGTGATGCAGGCTTTCCTCGGCATTCCGAACCCCTGCGCCGGCGAGGTGTTGGCGAAGGGCGTGCTGCACCGAAGCGCAAACGTGCCGCGCAGCGGCTTCGTCAAGCCCGGCGTCGAATGCGAGATTGCAGTGGAACTCGCGCGCGACATCTATCCCCAGGATGCGCCGTTCACGCGGGAAAGCATGGTGCCCGCGGTGGGCGGCGTGATGGCGGCGATCGAGATCGTCGACGACCGCTACCGCGACTACCGCACGCTCGGCGTGCCGACGCTGATCGCCGACGATTTCTTCGACTGTGGCTGTGTGCTGGGCGAACCGATCACCGACTGGCGCCGGCTCGATCTGCCGCGCCTGACCGGCGTGACCTATGTCAACGGCGTGGAGGCAGGTCGCGGCGCCGGGGCGCTGGTGATGGAGCATCCCCTGGAGGCGCTCGCCTGGCTCGCTCGCTCGCGCGCGATGCGCGGCAGCGGTCTGCGCAAGGGCGCCTTCGTGCTGCTGGGCAGCGTGGTGGAAACCAAGTGGCTCGACGCCGGCGACGAGGTGCGCGTGGAGGTCGAGGAGCTCGGCTCGCTCTCGCTCAAGGTCGATCCGTAGCGGGATGGAAGCAGAAGCGAAACACGAAGACACAAAGCAAGTACGAGTTGACCACCAAAATCACCAAGGGCACCGAGAACTCGTAAGTTATTGTCTGTTTTCTTGCTGATCTTGGCGTTCTTGGTGGTTCGCGCGTTTTTTGGTTTTGGTTCTCCTTCGCGTTCCTTCGTGTTTCGCTCTTTCACTCTTGCCATGACAGAAACCTACACACCCGGCCACAGCGAAGGCGCGGTGGCGTTCATGTCGCGCCGGCGGCTGGACCCGAACGGCGCGTTCTTCCGACCGCTGCTTTCGCCCGGCATGCGCGTGCTCGATTGCGGCTGCGGTCCGGGCACCATCACCTGCGACATCGCGCTGGTCGTCGCACCGGGTAAAGTCACCGCAGTCGACGCAAGCGCCTCGCAGCTTGCGCTCGCCGAGGAGCGCGCGCGAGATCTGGAAATTTCCAACGTCGAATTCCGCGAGGCGGATGCCTATGCATTGCCCTTCACGGACGGCAGCTTCGACGCCGTGTTTTCGCATGCGCTGCTGGAACATCTGTCGCACCCGCAGCGCGCGGCGGCGGAATTCTTCCGCGTGCTCAAGCCCGGCGGCGCGGTCGGCGTGTGCACGCCGGACTGGGGTGCGTTCCTGATTGCGCCGCAGACCCCCGCGTTGCTCGAGGCATTCGACGCCTACACCCGGCTGCAGGATCGAAACGGAGGCGATACGCGGGTGGGCCGCAAGCTGGGCGACCTGCTCGACGCCGCCGGCTTCGTCGAGGTGCGGCAGCAGGCGCGCTACGAGAACTATTCTCCGCTCGCCACCATCGGCGATTTCCTCGCGCTCAACCTCGAGGAGGCCGGCGACCGCGAGCATGCCGCGACCTGGCGCACTTGGGCGCGCGGCCTGCGCGGCATGTTCGCGCAGGCGTGGGTGTCCGCCGTCGGCCGCAAGCCGTAGCCGCGGACGCCGGGCCTCCCGTCGAACATTGACACCGCGGATGCCGTGGTACTAAGGTTTAGCCCTTGGCGGCGCAGGACGCTGCAGTGCGGAGGAGGGCAGGAAGCGTGATTTCGCGCAAGGACGTCGAGTTTTACCGGGAAAACGGCTACATCGTCGTCGAGAACCTGATCGACGCGGGCATGCTTGCCCGCATCCGGTCGGTGATCGGCGACTTCATCTCGCGCGCCGGCGGCGTGACGGCGCATAACGAGGTCTACGACCTCGAGCCCACGCACACGCCGCAGGCGCCGCGCGTGCGGCGCATCAAGACGCCGCACAAGTGGCATCCGATCTTCTGGGACGTAGTGAAATTCCCGGCCATGGTCGATGTGCTCAAGGCGCTGCTCGGGCCTGACGTGCGGCTGCACGGCTCCAAGCTCAACATGAAGGCGCCGAAGTACGGCTCGCCGGTCGAATGGCACCAGGACTGGGCCTTCTACCCGCACACCAACGACGACATCCTCGCCATCGGCGTGATGCTCGATGACATGGAACTCGACAACGGGCCGCTGCTGGTGCTGCCCGGCACGCATCGCATCGACAAGGTGTGGGACCACCACTTCGAGGGCCGCTTCTGCGGGGCGATGGATCCGGGCGCGACGCCGGACCTGGATTACACGAAGGCGGTGCCCTGCACCGGCAAGGCCGGCTCCTGCTCCTTCCATCACGTGCGGCTGGTGCACGGCTCGGCGCAGAATACCTCGATGAAGCCGCGCCAGTTGCTGCTCTACGAGTGCGCCGCGGCGGACGCCTGGCCGCTGGTCAACTTCAAGGACCTCGACGAATTCAACAGCCGCATGATCTGCGGCGAGCCGACGCTCGCGCCGCGGCTGGAGAAGGTGCCGGTGCGCATGCCGTATCCGCCGGCGCTCGCCCAGGGTTCGATCTACGAGAACCAGACCGTCGTGCGCAACCGCTTCTTCGAGGTCAAGGCGGCGACCTGAAACCTGCGGCCGCGGCTCTCCGGCAGGGGGCGGCGGCGCACGACGCGGCGCGGGCTGTTGCGGCCTCGCCGCGTTTTTGTTTCAACACCACAAGAACACAAGGGAGGAGTCATGGATGTTCGTGCCGCCGTCGCATTCGCGGCGGGCGGACCGCTCGCGATCGAGACCGTCAAGCTGGATGGACCCAAGGCGGGGGAAGCGCTGGTCGAGATCAAGGCGAGCGGTATCTGCCACACCGACGAGTACACGTTGTCCGGCGCGGATCCCGAAGGACTGTTTCCCGCGATCCTGGGCCACGAGGGCGCGGGCGTGGTGGTCGATGTCGGCCCCGGCGTGAAAAGCCTGAAGAAGGGCGACCACGTGATCCCGCTCTACGTTCCCGAGTGCCGCGAGTGCGAGTACTGCACGTCCCGCAAGACCAATCTCTGCCAGGCGATCCGCGTGACCCAGGGCCAGGGCGTCATGCCGGACGGATCCAGCCGGTTTTCCCTGAAGGGCGAGAAGATCCACCACTACATGGGCACGTCCACGTTCGCCCATTACACGGTGGTGCCCGAGATCGCGCTGGCGAAAATCCGCGACGACGCGCCCTTCGACAAGGTCTGCTACATCGGCTGCGGCGTCACCACCGGAATCGGCGCGGTGATCAATACCGCCAAGGTGGAGCCGGGGGCGAACGTCGTGGTGTTCGGCCTGGGCGGCATCGGGCTCAACGTGATTCAGGGCGCGCGCATGGCGGGCGCGAACATGATCGTCGGCGTCGACATCGATCCGAGGCGCAGGGCGCTCGCGGAGCGTTTCGGCATGACCCAGTTCGTGAATCCGAAGGACATGGCCGAGACCGAGCTGGTGCCCTATCTGGTCAACCTGACGAAAGGCGGCGCAGACTACAGCTTCGAGTGCATCGGCAATGTGAAAGTCATGCGCCAGGCGCTGGAATGCTGCCACAAGGGCTGGGGCGTATCGGTGATCATCGGCGTGGCGCCGGCCGGCGCGGAAATTTCCACGCGCCCGTTCCAGCTCGTAACCGGCCGGGTGTGGAAGGGAACGGCTTTCGGCGGCGCAAGGGGTCGCAGCGACGTGCCGAAGATCGTCGACTGGTACATGGAAGGCAGGATCCAGATCGACCCGCTGATTACCCACCGGTTGAAGTTCGAGGACATCAACAAGGGCTTCGATCTCATGCGCGCCGGCGAGTCGATCCGATCGGTGGTCGTGTTCTGAAAAGCAAAATCTCAACGCAGAGGCGCAGAGGACGCAGAGATCGCGGAGAAAGGACAAGTGAAAACTGGAGAAGTAAGAGTGAAGTTGCACATCGAACCTCTCCACCTAGCTCATGTAATCCCAGGACATCCCGATGCCGTGCCGGTCACCATCAAGATCGTATTTCCTCTGCGTCCTCTGCGCCTCTGCGTTGGGTGTTGATTTTGGGGGTTGAATTCGATGAAGACCCTCAGCGAGCACAAGTGCTTCGAGGGCGTGCAGGGCTATTACAGCCATGACTCGCGCGAGATCGGGCTGCCGATGCGCTTCTCTGTGTATCAGCCGCCGCAGGCGCGCAAGCACAAGCTGCCGGTGCTCTACTACCTCGCGGGGCTGACCTGCACCGAGGAGACCTTCATGATCAAGGCCGGCGCCCAGCGATTCGCGTCCAAGGCCGGCATCCTGCTGGTGGCGCCGGACACGAGCCCGCGCGGCGCGAACATCCCCGGCGAGGCGGATTCCTGGGACTTCGGCCTCGGCGCGGGCTTTTACGTCGATGCCAGGCGCGAGCCCTGGGCGACGCACTACCGGATGTACAGCTACGTGACCGCGGAATTGCCGGGGGTGATCGCCGAGCATTTTCCCGCGGACGTCGGCCGGCAGGGCATATTCGGCCACTCGATGGGCGGCCACGGCGCGCTGGTGTGCGCGCTGCGCAATCCGGACCGGTATCGTTCGCTCTCGGCGCTGGCGCCGATCTGCGCGCCGATGCGTTGCCCATGGGGGCAGAAGGCGTTCCGCGGTTATCTCGGCGACGACCCGTCGGCATGGCGCGACTACGACGCCTCGGAGCTGGTCAAGGCCGATCCGTTCCCGGGGCCGATCCTGATCGATCAGGGAATGACCGACAAATTCCTCGCCGAGCAGCTCCACCCGGAGGTGTTCGAGGCGGCCTGCAAGGCCGCGAAGCAGTCGTTGCAGATGCGCCGGCACCCCGGCTACGATCACGGCTACTTCTTCATCTCGACTTTCGTCGAGGACCACCTGCGCCATCACGCGGCGCAATTGGGCGCGTGACCGACCAAAGAGACCGCAACTGAAACTGAACCACAGAGACACAGAGAAAAGCAGGAATTGAATCGGAACCACCAGGGACACCAAAGGTCACCAGGAAAAACGCAATTCATGAATTCCATTCTTGGAATTCCTGGTGTGCTTGGTGCTCTTGGTGGTTAATTCGATTTTGAAGTTCTCTGTGCCTCTGTGGTGGAATTTTGCTTTTCGGAGGTGAGCCATGCAAAAGCTGAAGGTCCTGCAGTCGCTCTGGGCCATGGAGCGGCGCCGCCCGGACGGGCTGGAGTGGACGCTGGACGAGAAGCTGGCGATGATCCGCGACGCAGGCTTCGACGGCTGCGGCGTGCGCTTCATCGACTACGCCTTCGCAAAGGAGGTTACGGGCTTCCTGCGCGCGCATGGCATGATCTGGCAGGCGCAGTGCTACCCGAAGACGGTCGACGAGCTGAAACCGGTCATCGAGTACGTGCGAGAACTGGGCGCCGACCACGTCAACCTGCAGGCCGACGTGCGCCCGCTGCGCATCGAGGACTGCATTCCCTATATCGAGGGCTGGCGCCGGCTCGCCGACGACGCGGGCATCCCGATGTTCATGGAGACGCACCGCGACCGCATGACCACCGACCTGCACTTCACGCTGCGCCTGCTCGACTGCTTTCCCGACCTCAGGCTCACCGGCGATCTTTCCCACTATCTCGTCGGCCGCGAGTTCTGGTACCCGGTGCCCGACGAGCACCACGTGCTCATGCAGCGGATCATGGATCACTGCTGGGCCTATCACGGCCGCGTGGCGAGCCGCGAGCAGATCCAGGTCCAGATCAGCTTCCCGACCATGAAGCACTGGGTGGATCTGTTCATGCAATGGTGGGAATACGGATTCCGCAGCTGGCGCCGGCGTGCACCGAAGGACGCCACGCTTACTTTCCTGTGCGAGCTGGGGCCGAAGGAGTACGCGATCACCGGCCCCGACGGCTATGAGCTGTCCGACCGCTGGCAGGAGGCGCTCATGCTGAAGGACATGATGCGCGCGCTCTGGAAGAAGCTCGAAGACGAGGAAGCTCAGCAGGCGCGCGCTGCCTGAAGCCGACGCTCCAGGACAGGCGGCACCGGAGGACCGGAAGACGGAGTCCGGAACCCGCGGTCTGCGATGCGCGGATCAAATGGCGCCGCTGCTTTCCGCAGAGCGGGCGGCGGCATTGTGCGGCGGCGGCAGCCAGCCGAGCGAGCGCGAGATCGACTCCGCGATCTGCCTGAGCTGCGCGCGGGCGGCGGGGATGCCTACCCGCACGTCGCGATGCTGCAGGTAGACGATGTTGAGCGCCGCGACCACGCCGAAGTGGTCGAAGATCGGGAAGCAGATATCGGACACCCCCTCCACGGTGTCGCTCGGTCCCTCGTCGTAGCCGCGGGCGCGGATCTGCTCCAGCCGCGCCGCGAGCTTGCGCCGTCGCGCGGCCGAGGGCCGTTCATCGCGCAGCAGCTCGTCGAGGTAGGCCTCGCGCCGGTCGGGGCCCTGGAAGGCGGAGATGACGCGCGGCGAGACGCGGTCGTCGCGGAACGGAAAGTGCGCGCCCTGCCGGAACGACGCGCTGATCGGCTCCGGCGGCTCGGCGCGGGCCAGCACCACCAGGCGCGCGTCGTGATGCACGCACAGGTGATTGGACTGCCCGGTGAGCCGCGCCAGGGCCTGCATGTACGGCATTGCAACATCGAGCAACCGGTCCATCGGCGGATGCCGGTGGGCGAGCTCGAACAGCCGCAGCGTCAGCACATAAGTCGCGTCCGGGCGCCGCGCCAGATATCCGCGCCGGACCAGCACGTCGAGCATGCGGTAGATCTCGTTCGGCGTACGCTCCAGGCGCTGCGCGATCTCCTGCAGGCTCAGGCTGTGCGGCTCGGCCGCGAGCAGCTCCAGCACGTCGAGGCCTTTCTCCAGCGCCGGCGCCGAGTAGCGTACCCTGTTGCGGCGCACACCACGTTCGGTTGACAATCTGCGCCCTCGTTTTTAAATTTGAAATCGCATTTTATAGATGAACGACGGCGTGGCGGCGTTCAAGCCGTACGGAAGGCGGTCCGCGCGCCGCGTCCCCGGCCGGCGCGGCGTCGTCGCCCGGCGCGGACCCGGGCGGGCCGCGACGACTCACACGACAATTTCGAGGAGGAGAGGATGAAAGCCCTGCGTCTTGCGATACGGAGTGCCGCCGTCATCGGCACGTGCCTCGGGCTCGCCGGCGCCGCGCATGCGGTGGACCCTGGCTTCCCGGCGCCCACCGGCGATCCGAGCATCATCCCGCAGGGGGCGAAGCTGGATCGCATCTTCGACGGCGGCTGCGTGCTCACCGAGGGCGTGGCTGCCGGCCACGACGGCATGATCTACTTCAGCGACATCACTTTCACCAAGTTCTGCAAGGACCCGACGGGCAAGTACCTGCAGGCGGGCAACATCTGGAAGTACGATCCGAAGACCGGCCAGACCACGATCTTCCGCAGCCCCTCCGGCATGTCCAACGGCATCAAGTTCGACCGCGACGGCAACATGATCGCGGCGTTGGGGGCCGACTACGGCGGCAGGATGCTCATCAAGACCGACATGAAAACCGGCAAGAGCTATATCCTCACCGGGCTGTACAAGGGCAAGCCGTACAATGCGCTGAACGACATCACCATCGACGAGAAGGGACGCATCTACTTCTCCGATCCGCGCTACCTCGGCCACGAGCCGATCGACCAGCCGGGCGTGGCGGTCTATCGTCTGGATCCCGACGGCAGCGTGCATCGCGTGGCCACCGACTGCGGCAAGTGCAACGGCGTGCTGATCTCGCCCGACCAGAAGACCTTCTACATCATCGGCAACGACAACGGCTGGTTCGAGTTCCAGGACCTGGAAGAAGGCGAGAAGACGCTGCAGGGCCACCATCAGTTGCAGGCCTATGACGTGGACGCCAACGGCAAGCTCAGCAGCCGCCGTGTGGTGATCGATTACGGCAAGCTGGAAAAACCGTGCAGCGGTCCCGACGGCATGGTCGCCGACGTCGACGGCAATATCTGGATGGCCTCGCGCTGCGAGTACCGGCCGGGAATCGTGGTGTTGAGCCCGCAGGGCAAGGAACTCGCCTTCATCTCGACCGGCACCGAGCTGCCGACCAACGTGGGCTTCGGACGCGGCGCGGATTCCAACCTGCTGTACGTGACCTCCGGCAAGAACCTGTACCGGATCCGTGTGGGCAAGAAGGGATACCAGTTGCCGTAGGGGGCCAGGATCTCTCGAGCGGTCGCGGGAGCTTCGTCTCCCGCGTCCGGTTTTTTTGGAGTCGAAAGTCAGGAGCGAAGTCTGATGGAAAGCGCGCAACGGGCAACCGCGCCCCGGATCTGCAAACGCCTCACCCCCTCGCAGGTGGAGGCGTTCGAACGCGACGGCTACCACTTTCCGCTGCGCGTTCTTTCCGAAGCGGAGGCCTCGGAGTGCAGGCGCAGGGTCGAGGCGTTCGAGGCCGAGCACGGGCTGATCATGAAGGCGGCCTGGCGCAACAAGCCGCATCTGCTGTTTCCGTGGCTGAACGAGCTGATACGCCACCCGAAGATCCTCGATGCGGTGGAGGACCTGCTCGGCCCGGATCTTCTGGTCTGGGGCAGCAGCTTCTTCATCAAGGAGCCGCGCGATGCTGCCTACATCTCCTGGCACCAGGACTCCACGTACTGGGGGCTTTCGCATCCCGATATCGTCACCGCGTGGGTGGCGTTTTCGGTGAGCGACGTCCCCAACGGCGCGATGCGCGTGCTCCCCGGCAGCCATCTGAAGGACCAGTTGCCGCACAAGGACACCTTCGCGCACGACAACCTGCTCACCCGCGGCCAGGAAGTGCAGGTGCAGGTCGACGAGCGCCTGGTGGTGGACCTGACGCTGCAGCCGGGCGAGATGTCGCTGCACCACGTGCGCATCGTGCACGGGTCCGAGCCCAATCGCGCCGACTATCGCCGCATCGGCTACGCGATCCGCTACGTGCCGACCTACGTGAAGCAGACCGCGGGCCCGCGCGACTACGCCACGCTGGTGCGCGGCGTGGACCACTATCATTACTTCGATCCGGAGCCGGTGCCGCGCGTCGAGTTCGGCGAGGAAGAACGCGCGTCGCACCGGCGCATCACGGAGGAAGCGAACCGGATCCTCTACCGGGGCACCGACAAGGCGCCGAAATCCTGAGCCACGCCCGTCGGCGCAGCCAACCGCGATCCATGGCAAGCGAGGGGGCTTCGACGATCCTGGAGGTCGCCGTGCTCGATGTCGTCGCCGGACGGGAGGCGGAATTCGAACGCGCGTTCCGGCAGGCGCAGCGGATCATCTCGTCCATGGGCGGATACGTTTCGCACGAGCTGCACCGCTGCCTGGAGACGGCGAGCCGCTATCTGCTGCTGGTGCGCTGGGAGCGGCTCGAGGATCATACGGTCGGCTTCCGCGGTTCGCCGCAGTACCAGGAGTGGCGGCGCCTGCTGCACCATTTCTACGATCCGTTTCCGACCGTCGAGCATTACCTCGCGGTGCCCGGCGTGCGCGGACAGCGGGAAGAATAAGGCGGCGCGTCCGGCCGCGGCGGCAGGGACGGACATGTATTCTCGGCCGCCCGCAGGCGGCCGCAAAAAAACAGAAACAGGAGGGGGAGATGGAGTTCGTCACCGGCATTGCGCTGTTGGTTGCGTTTCTGGTGGTCGTGGCGCTCATCGTCCGCGGCCAGAGCCCGATCATCATGCTGCTGATCCTGGCGGTAGCGTGGGCGGTCATCGCCGGCATCGGCGTCACCGACATCCAGGCGAAGATCCTGCAGGGCGGCGGCACCCAGTACGCCTCCGCCGTCATCATCATCGTGTTCGGCGCCTGGTTCGCGCAGATCCTGATCCAGACCGGCATCGCCGAGAGCGTGATCCGCTCCGCGGTGGAGCTCGCCGGGGACCGGCCGATGGTGACCGCGATGATCATCAACCTGGTCACCGCGCTGCTGTTCACCTCGATGTACGGCGTGGGCGCGGCGATCGCCATCGGCGTGATCGCGCTGCCGATCATGCTGAGCCAGGGCATCCCGGCGCGCGTGGCGGCGCCCACCTTCTCGATGGGCATCGGCGCCGGCACCTACGTCAACCTGGTGCAGTTCGGCACCTTCGAGAAGCTCTTCCCGGGGATCCGGTACGAGGCGCCCTGGCTCAACTTCTGGGTGATCGGCATGATCGTCTACCTCGCCTGCGCCTGGGCCATGATCTGGTTCAACCTGCGCCGCCAGGGCCTGCGCCATGCCGCCTCGGCGGATACGGCGGCTTCGGCGCCGCGCAAGCGAACGCCCTACTACACCTACTTCGTGCCGCTGTTCCCGGTGTTCATGATCATGGTCTTCAAGTGGCAGATCATCCCCACCTTCCTGGTGAGCATCCTGCTCGCGCTCGCGCTTACCTGGAAAGACCGCAGTTTCCAGGGCCAGCTGAACCTGTTCAACAAGACCTTCTACGACGCCTTTCCCGACATCGCCACCATCGCCGCGCTGTGGACCATCTGCGGCATGATCATCGCCGCCGGCCAGATGCCGCAGATCGCCGGCTCGCTGAAGCCGATCTTCGCCCCGGTGCTGCCGCACAACACCGCGCAGGCGGCGCTGTTCTTCGCCGTGCTCGGCGGGATCGGCAGCATCTACCGCGGGCCGCTGGTGGTGATCGGCACCGGCGCCGCGCTGCTCGCGATCATCCTTTCGAACAACGAGATCCCGGTGCCGTATCTGTACGCGCTGTGGCTGGGGCCGACGGTCATGCAGGGCAGCGTCGATCCGACCAATTCCTGGACGCTGTGGACCATCGGCTACACCAAGGTGCCGCACGGCCAGTTCCTGAAGACCGCGCTGCCCTTCGGCTGCCTGATGGTGGCGGTCACCTCGGCGATCTGCTACGCGATGTTCGGCTGACCGGATGAGCACGCGCCGCAGCTATCGCATCGGCATCGACGTCGGCGGCACCTTCACCAAGGCGGTGCTGATCGACAACGCCAGCTTCGAGGTCGCCGGCCGCTACTCGGTGCTCACCACGCACCACGATCCGCGCGGCGTCGCGGCGGGAGTGATCGAAGTGTTCCGCAGCGTGCTCGCGCGCTCCGGGGTGGATCCGGCCGACGTCGTCTTCCTCGCCCACAGCACCACGCAGGCGACCAATGCGCTGCTCGAGGGCGACGTCGCGCGAGTGGGCATCGTCGGCATGGCGAGCCGGGTCGAGGCGCTGCTCGCGCGCGCCCAGAGCAGCGTGCGCGAGATCGAGCTGGCGCCCGGCCGGTCGTTCTCCCCCGCCCACCGCTTCCTCACCACCGAGGCGCTCGACGAGACCGCAGTGCGCGCGACGCTCGAGGCGCTGCGCGAGGAGGGCGCGGAAGTGGTGGTGGCGAGCAGCGCGTTCGGCGTCGACGATCACAGCGCCGAAGAGACCGTCATGCGCGTGGCGGCCGACCTCGGGCTGGCGGCGACCGGGGGCCACGAGATCACTAAGCTCTATGGTCTCACCACCCGCACCCGCACCGCGGCGATCAACGCCAGCATCCTGCCGAAGATGATCGCCACCGCCAACATGACCGAGGCGGCGGTGCGCGAGGCGGGCATTCGCGCGCCGCTGATGATCATGCGCGGCGACGGCGGTGTGATGGACATCCGCGAGATGCGGCGCCGGCCGGCGGTGACCATGCTCTCCGGCCCGGCCGCGAGCGTGGCGGGAGCGCTCATGTATCTGCGCGTGTCCGACGGCATCTACTTCGAGGTCGGCGGCACCAGCACCAACATCGGCGTGATCCGCAACGGCCGGCCCACCGTCAAGTACGCCAAGGTCGGCGGGCACGAGACCTACGTCAACTCGCTGGACGTGCGGGTGTTGGGCATCGCGGGCGGCAGCATGGTGCGGCTGCGCCATCGCGAACTCGTGGACGTCGGGCCGCGCAGCGCGCACATCGCCGGGCTGCCCTATGCCGCCTTTGCCGATCCCGGCGACATCGTCGAGCCGCGGATCGAGACCTTCCGCCCGCGAGAAGGCGATCCGGACGACTACGTCGCAGTGCGTACCGCCTCGGGCCGGCGCTATGCGATCACCAACACCTGCGCCGCCAACGTGCTCGGCTACGCGCAGCCGGGCATGCACTCGTACGGCAACCCGGAGTCGGCGCGGCGCGCGCTCGCCGCGCTCGCCGCGCGGCTCGAGGTGACGGTCGAGGAGGCGGCGCGCCGGGTCCTGGAAAAATCGGCGCAGAAAATCGCCCCGGTGGTCGAGGGCCTCATCGCCGAATACAAGCTCGATCGCGACCAGTCGGTGCTGGTGGGCGAGGGCGGCGGCGCCGGATCGCTCATCCCGTTCGTCGCCGAGCGCATGGGGCTTTCCTACCGCATTTCGCGCGACGCCGAAGTGATCTCCTCGATCGGGGTGGCGCTTGCGCTGGTGCGCGAGACCGTGGAGCGGGTCGTCCCCAACCCGCGCCCCGGGGACCTCGCCCGCATCAAGCGCGAAGCGATCGACGCCGCGGTGCGAGTGGGCGCGGCGCAGGACGGCATCGAGGTTGCCATCGAAGTGGATCCGCTCACCCAG
>DASRFY010000156.1:0-3071 GCA_035651315.1 Burkholderiales bacterium | reverse complement strand
GCCAGGCCTCCACGCCGCGCATGCTGGAGATCATCGCCCAGGCGCGCGTTCACGGCGTGGACATCACCACCGAGTGCTATCCCTATACCGCCGGCGCCACCCGCATCGAATCCTTCCTGTTCGACTCCTGGATGGACAAGCCCGAATCCGAGTACCACAAGTTGCAGTGGGCCGCGACCGGCGAGCGGCTGACGAAGGAATCGTTCCTGCAATACCGCAAGCAGGGCGGGCTGGTGCTGATCCACGCCAATACCGAGGAAGTGGTGACGGCGGCGGTGGCGAGCCCGCTCACCATGATCGCGAGCGACGGTTTCGACGTCTCACCCGGCCAGGGGCATCCGCGCTCGGCCGGCACGTTCTCGCGCGTGCTCGGGCGCTACGTGCGGGAGAAGCACGCGCTCGGCCTGATGCAGGCGCTGGCGAAGATGACGCTGATGCCGGCGCAACGGCTGGAGGCGCGCATCCCGGCGATGCGCGACAAGGGACGCGTGAGAGCGGGCGCCGACGCCGATCTCACGCTGTTCGACCCGGCGAGAATCATCGATACCGCCACCTTCGAGCAGCCGGCGCAGTTCTCGCGCGGCGTCGAGTACGTGCTGGTCGGCGGCGAACTCGTCGTCGATCAAGGCAGGTTGCGCGAGGGCATGCATCCCGGCCGTCCGATCCGCGCACCGATCGAGGACGGTTCCTGATCGCCGCGCGCCAGATCAGCGCGGATTGTTGCCTGCTCGCGCCCGCACGCGGATGCCGTCGGAGATTTCGTTGGACGGATAGCGGATGACGAGATCGCCCGCCTTCAGCCCGCCAAGGATTTGCGCTTCCCGCGCCGAGCGCTCGCCGACCCGAACTTCGCGCCGCCGCGCGCGCCCGCCATCGACGACGAATGCCGCCCAGCCGTTGCCGCTTCGGAACAGCACGCTGGCCGGCGCCTTCAGCACCTTGTCCGCACTCCACACCACGATCCTGGCGTCCACCCGGTACGCGTCGCCGAGCGGGCCGGGCGGATCGACGAAGTCGGCCACGACGTTGACCCGCTGCTCTTCCACGCCGAGCGCCGACACCTTGGTGAATGCATACGGCTCGACCACCCGCACCACTGCGCGCAGCGGCCGGTCGCCGCCCCAGCCTTCCAGCAGCACCGGCATGCCGGGCCGGACCCGCACCGCGTCGGTCGACAACGCATCGACGATCCCCTCCAGTCTGGTCGGGTCGCCGAGCACCAGCAAAGGCGTGCCGCTCGCCACCACGCGCTCGCTCTTTTCGGGAAGGCGCAGCTCCGCCTCCGCCGAGCGAGCGCGATAGCGCGCGGCCTCAAAGGCGTTGGCGCTGGTCACCTCGACAACCTTGGCCTGCTCCACCGCCTGCGGCGAGACGAAGCTGTACTTGCACGCGCAGCGACGCCAGTTCGTTGCCGCGCTCGGAGAGCGCGATGCGCGCCGTTGTACACCACGCCGAACGCAATGACGCAGGCGAACAGCACGTTGATGACGGTGGTCATTGTGAGGCTGCGGTCGTGGATCTCCTGGAAGCTTTGCCGAAGCGCATCGCGGAAGGTCACGCTCGCCACCGCGGGCAGGCGCTTGAGCGTGCCGTAGAGCCGTGCCGATTCGCGCGGGTCGATCCTGAGATAGGCGCCGGAACGGGATGCGCCTTCGCGCATCAGGCGGTTGAGCGCGGTGACGTCCATGTACGCGCCGATGCCCACCAGCTCGTCGACCACGCGCACCACCGGCAGCCGCCGCACCCGGGCGCGGCCCCTCGATCATCTCGACCGTGACGGCGTCTCCGGCCTCGAAGTGCGGGACTTCGGCGAGCTTCTTCGACACTACGATGCCCTCCGGGGGAAGATCGAGCGCGCCCATCCCGTAGACCGGAGGCGACTCCGGACGCATCGCCACCGCGGGAGGCAGCATCACCGCGCGCCGCACCGCCGACAGCGCGCCTGCTCCTGCGGCCGCCAGGCTGATCGCCACGCCCGCCAGCAGCACGGCGGGCCTCGCCTCGAACGCGAGCGGGGGAATCGATAGTAGTCGCGGTACAGATCAGTCAGCGCCGAGCCCAGATACAGCCCGAGGAGTGCGCCCAGCAGCGCCCCGGACAGGACCGTGATCGCGGCGAGACGGAGGTAATGCAGGCCGACTGTCGCGTTGGCATAGCCGAACGCCTTGAGCAGCCCGATTTCGGTGACGAGCGAGACGTTCTCCAGCGCCGTCAGGCTCGGAATGAGATTGTAGAACTGAAACACGAAGCCGACGTGCTCGCGCCGGAAGCGTGTCAGCTCTTCTTCGTTCGCCGCTGTGAGCTGATGATCGCGGTAATACACTTTTCCCGCCGTCGGAACGTCGAGCCCGCCGAGGATGTTGAGCAGGGTGGATTTGCCGCTACCGGACGCGCCGAGCAGCACGACGAGTTCCCCGGCGAAGAGATCCAGGTCCACGCCGCACAGGGCGTGGACCTCGACCTCTCCCATGCGGTAGATCTTGGACACGCCGTGCACGTGGAAGACGGCTTCGGCCGAAACGTCTGCCGTTGGACTCACGAATCCTCGCAATTTCGGGTTGCGCCGATACCGGACCGGCCTTCATTCCCGCGCAGCATGCCGGCAGGCGCCGAGCCGGGTTTGACCTGAGTCAGTCGGCGAGCGGCCCGCTCCACTGCGACGGAACCCACGCCCCGACCTGTTTCAGGATTCCGGGGACGCACGCTGGACGGTGGCTACAGCGGCGGCAGTTCCACGCCTATTTGTTCGAGGATTCCCAAGGCGCGCGCGCTGGATAGGCGGAGCAGGGGCCCCGTTTTCATCAGTGAAAACGGGGATGCGACCCTGGAAGCGCGCAGCGCCGCGCATGCGACATCGCGAAACAGCGCTACAGCGGCGGCAGTTCCACGCCTATTTGTTCGAGGATTCCGCGCGGCGCTCCCCCCGGCACGGGATCGGGACGGATCTCGATGAGTTTCCCGCCCGCGACCTTGTAGAAGAAGTACTGTTCCGGGATACGCACCGACCTGCCGGTGGGCGCGACCGGGTCCAGTCCCGGCAGCGCGAACACGCCCGTGTGAGTACCGCCCTG
>DASRFY010000155.1:0-5058 GCA_035651315.1 Burkholderiales bacterium | reverse complement strand
CAGCGCCGCGGCGACCAGCGCGTCGGCGACGAACTGCGGATCGTCGTACAGCCGCAGCAGCTCGTGGACGCGCTTCTGGCCGAGGGGCTGCCACACGCCGTCGCTGCACAGCAGGAACGCGTCGTCGGCGCGCAGCTCGCCGTCGGCGAAGTCGATCGCCAGATGCCGGTCCAGTCCCACCGCGCGCTTGAGCACGTGCTGCATGCCCGGGCGGTCCCAGACGTGATCCTGCGTGAGCTGCGCGCATTCGTCGCCGCTCAGTCGATAGACGCGCGTGTCGCCGACGTGAGCGAGGTAGTAGCGGGTGCCGCGCAGCAGGAGCGCGCTCAGCGTGCTCGCCATCCCGCTCGGAGCGCCTTGCGCGAGCAGCCAGCGATTGGCCGCGGAGAGCACTCTTTCGATTGCGAGCGGCACCTCCCAGGTGTCGGGCGTGGCGTAGTAGTCGGCGAGCAGGCTGCGCACGACATGTTCGGCGGCTTGCCGCCCGCCGCTGCCGCCGGAGACGCCGTCGGCGACCGCGGCCAATATGCCCTTCGCCGCCAGCTCGGAACCGTCCGGCGTCACGACGCCGAAGAAGTCCTCGTTCGCCTGCCGCGCGCCGACGACGCTCGCGTGGCCTACGCGCACGCGCAGCGTCCCCGGCGCCGCTTCGGAGGAAGGGCTGCGCTTGCCGGACAGCTCGACCGGTCCTTCATAACCCATGACGCACCCTCATCGAAGAACGCTTCGGCGCCGTGACCGCAGGCATCGGATCGCAGTTTGCCGTTGCTGCGCTTTTCAAAACCTTGATCTCGCTCAAACCTTCGCCATCGCGAGATGCGCCGCGCCCCAGGTCGTGCGCCACCTCGTCTTCACCGCCGTCAGCCCGATCAGCGCGACCAACGCCAGCGCCGCGAAGATCAGGAATCCGACCTGGTACTGGCCGGTCAACTGTTTCGAATAGCCCAGCGATGAGGCGAGGTAGAAGCCGCCCACGCCGCCCGCCATGCCCACCAGCCCGGTCATGACGCCGATCTCCTTCCGGAAGCGCTGCGGCACCAGTTGAAACACCGCGCCGTTGCCCATGCCCAGCACCAGCATCGCCAGCACGAAAACCACGAGCGCCATCCAGGCCCGCGGCAGGCCGAAGCTGACGGCCGCAAGGAACGCCGCCGCGAGCGTGTACATCACCGACAGCGACCGGATCCCGCCGACGCGATCCGCCACGATGCCCCCCGCCGGACGCATCAGCGAGCCGGCGAAGACGCAGGCGGCGGTGAAGTAACCCGCCATCACCGGCGGCAGGCCGTACTGGTCGTTGAAGTAGATCGTGAGCGAGGACGCAAGGCCGACGAAGCCGCCGAAGGTGACGCTGTAGAAGAACATGAACCACCACGCATCCTTGTCCCGCAGCACGTTCAGGTATTCCGACAGCGGCTTCGGCGCGGGGCAGTCCGGGCTGTTCCTGGCCAGCACCAGATAGGCGATCAAAACCGCGATCAATGGAACGGCGGCGAGCCCGAACACGTTGTTCCAGCCGAAAGCCACCGCCAGGCCCGGTGCGAACAGCGCGGCGAACACCGTGCCGGAATTGCCGGCGCCGGCGATGCCGAGCGCGGTGCCCTGGTGCTCCGGCGGATACCAGCGCGAGGCGAGCGGCAGCGCCACCGCGAACGAAGCGCCGGCCACTCCGAGCGCGACGCCGAGCGCGAGCACCCGCTCGTAGCTGTGGATGCCGAAAAACCACGCCGCGAGCAGCGCGGCGATCACCACCAACTGGCCGAGCGCGCCGGCGAGCCTCGGCTTCAGGTGGTCCACCATGACCCCCATGACGATGCGCAGCAGCGCGCCGGCCAGCACCGGCGTGGCGACCATCAGCCCCTTCTGCGCTGGAGTGAGGACGAGGTCCTTCGCGATCTGCACCCCCAGCGGGCCAAGCATCACCCACACCATGAAGCTGGCGTCGAAATACAGGAACGCCGCGAACAGCGACGGCAGGTGTCCCGACTTGAGAAACGACGATTTCATTTCCTCTCCTTGATCTGGAAAACACGACACGAAGACACGAAGGAAGCAAAGACACGAGGCACGCCGGGTTCGAGCGGTTCTCTTCGATTCTTCGTGTCTTCGTGTTTCGCCGTGGGGTTTGGCGAATTCCATGCGGCCGAGCGCTCAAGCCGGCTCACACCATCAGGTACACCACGCCGTCGTCCACCTTCACCGGGAAAGCGCGGGTGCAGCCTTCGTCGGGCGCCACCGCGCTGCCGTTTTCGAGGTGGACGTTCCAGCCGTGCAGTGGACAGGCCACTTTCCGGCCGAACACGATGCCCTGCGACAGCGGCCCGCCCTTGTGCGGACACTTGTCGCGCAGCGCGAACACCTCGTCGTCCTGATTGCGGAACACGGCGATATCACCTTGCGGCGTGCCGACCACGCGCGCGCCGCGCCTGGGAATCTCGGCGAGTGCGCACACCATCCGCCACTGGCCGAGCGGCGTCACGTCGTTCATCTTCATACAGCGAGCTCCTCGAATTCGCGCGCGTCCAGGCCCTTGATCCGCTCCTCCCACGGATCCTTCTCGCCCTGCAGCGCGTACGCCAGGCGCTCGCAGAGCGCCTGGCGCCCGGCCGCGTCTTCCACCACTTTCCTCCGGATGTAATCCATGCCGACGCGCTGCACGTAATGCACGGTGCGATCCAGATAGCGCGCTTCCTCGCGGTAGAGTTGGAGGAAGGCGCCGGCGTACTCGAGCACTTCTTCCCTGGTCTTCACTTTCACCAGGAACTGCGCCACTTCGGTCTTGATGCCGCCGTTGCCGCCGACGTAGATCTCCCAGCCGGCGTCCACGCCGATGACGCCCACGTCCTTGATGCCCGACTCCGCGCAGTTGCGCGGGCATCCCGACACCGCGAGCTTCACCTTGTGCGGCGCGTACATCTTCCACAGCGCCTTCTCCAGGTCGATGCCCATCTGCGTGGAGTCCTGCACGCCGAAGCGGCACCACTCGGAGCCCACGCAGGTCTTCACCGTGCGCAGGGCCTTGGCATAGGCGAAGCCCGAGGGCATGCCGAGGTCGGCCCACACCTTCGGCAGATCGTCCTTCTTCACGCCCAGCAGGTCGATGCGCTGGCCGCCGGTCACCTTCACGGTCGGGATCCGGTACTTGTCGACCACGTCGGCGATGCGCCGCAGCTCCGCGCTGGAGGTCACGCCGCCGAACATGCGCGGCACCACCGAGAAGCGGCCGTCCTTCTGGATGTTGGCGTGCGCGCGCTCGTTGATGAAGCGCGACTGCGGGTCGTCCTCCGCTTCGTGCGGCCAGGCGCAGATCAGGTAATAGTTCAGCGCCGGCCGGCAGCTCGCGCAGCCGTCGGGCGTGCGCCACTCGAGGAAGCGCATCGCCTGCGGGATCGACAGCAGCCTGTGCTCGCGGATCGCCCGGCGCACCTCTTCGTGGGTCAGGTCGGTGCAGCCGCACATCGGCTTGGTCGCGTTCGCCTGCGGCGTGTAGGCGCCGCCGACGGTGGAGGCGAGGATCTGCTCCACCAGGCCGGTGCACGATCCGCAGGAAGAAGACGCCTTGGTGTGGCTGCGCACGTCCTCCAGCGTGAACAGGCCCTTCTCCTTGATCGCCTTGATGATCGTGCCCTTCGCCACGCCGTTGCAGCCGCACACTTCCATGTGATCGGGCATCGCCACGGCTTTGTTCTGCCCCTGGTGGCCGCTGTTGCCCAGATGCGACTGGCCGAACATCAGGTGATCGCGGATGTCGGCGACGTTCTGCCGGTCGCGCAGGAGCTGGAAATACCAGGCGCCGTCCACCGTGTCGCCGTACATGACGCCGCCGACGATGCGGTTGTCGCGCAGCACGAGCTTCTTGTACACGCCGCCGACCGCATCGTGGAGCACGATCTCCTCGGTATCCGCGCCGCCCATGAAGCTGCCGGCGGAGAACACGTCGATGCCGGTCACCTTGAGCTTGGTCGAGGTGACCGACCCCTCGTAACGGCCGATGCCGAACCGGGCGAGATGATTCGCGCACACCTTGGCCATATCGAACAGCGGCGCGACCAGGCCGTAGCTCACGCCGCGGTGCGCGACGCACTCGCCCACCGCGTAGATGCGCGGGTCGTGCGTCTGCATCGTGTCGCTTACCACCACGCCGCGGTTGCAGTACAGCCCCGCCGCCTGCGCCAGTTCGGCGTTGGGCCGGATGCCCACCGCCATCACCACCAGGTCGGCGGCGATCTCGTCGCCGTCGCGAAAGCGCACCGCGGCCACGCGCCCGTCGCGGCCGACGATCTCGGCGGTCTCTTTCTGGAGCAGGAATCGAAGCCCCTTCGTCTCCAGCGATTTCTGCAGCATGCCGGCCGCGGTCCGGTCGAGCTGACGCTCCATCAGCCAGGGCATGAGGTGCACCACGCTTACCTCCATGCCGCGCAGATTCAGGCCGTTCGCCGCCTCCAGCCCGAGCAGCCCGCCGCCGATCACCACCGCGCGCTTAAACCGCCTGCAGGCTTCGATCATCGCCTGGGTATCGGCGATGTTGCGGTAGGTCAGCACTCCCTGCAGCTCCCTGCCCGGCACCGGCAGGATCACCGGGTTGGAGCCGGTGGCGAGCAGCAGGCGCTCGTAGCGCTCCTCGGTGCCGTCGGCGGCGACGACAGTGCGTGCGACGCGGTCGATCTTCACCACCTTCTTGCCGAGGTGCAGCCGGATGCCGTGGTCGCGATACCACTGCTCCTCGTTGAGCATGATGTCCTTCAGCGTCATCTCGCCGGAGAGCACCGGCGACAGGAGAATGCGGTTGTAGTTGGCGTACGGTTCGGCGCCGAACACCGCGATGTCGTACAGCTCGGGGGCGATCTTCAGCAGCTCCTCGAGCGTGCGCGCGCCCGCCATGCCGTTGCCCACCATCACCAGCTTCGTCTTTCTCATTTACCGCTCCTTGACCACAGAGACACAGAGGCACAGAGGAGAGCGAAGACCGGCTCTCACCACCAAGGCGCCAAGGCACAAAGAAGAGCCAATAACGCGAAAGCGACGTCTTGGATTTCTTGGTGTCTTGGTGCCTTGGTG
>DASRFY010000154.1:0-14292 GCA_035651315.1 Burkholderiales bacterium | reverse complement strand
TCGCGACCACCGTGAGGCGCTCGGCGTTCGGGCTCGACGAGTATCTCGACATGGTGAGCGACGAGGTGCGGATCGCGATCTCTGTCGAGGCGATCCGGGAAGACAAGCAATAGTTGCGCGGGACTCCGCCCGGCGACGCCTCTCAAGCCAGGTACGCGGCGACGATGCCGGAAAGGACGATGCCGTCGAAGGTGCCGGCGCCGCCGATGCTCGCGACGCCGGTTCCCAGTTGGCGAATGTCCTTCAGGTGCAGGAGATCGGCGCCCACCAGCGGCCCCGCGACGCCTGCGATGAAGGCGACCGGCGCCGCCTGCTCCGGCGCCAGCAGCCATGCCGACATCGCGGCGAGCAGCGCGGGCACCAGCCCGGGCATGGCGATGCCGAGGCCGCGCACCGGCCGCGCGACGCGGTAGCACACCGCGATGTTGATCGCGCACGCGGCCGCCAACGCCACGAGCACGGAGGAATCGAGATCCAGCAGCCGGATCAGTTCATAGCCGGCGAGCCCGGTGGGAATCAGGCAGCCGCCGACGTTGACCGCGATGACCATTTCACGGCTCACGCGCCCGAGCTGCGGAAAGAAATTCTCCAGCCCGAAGACCGCGAGCGGGTGGATCACGCTCTGGTCCTCGCGCCTGATGCGCGCGACCGGGATGTTGATCATCCCGCCCAGCATCATGCCGATGACGAGTGCGACTGCCGCGGCCGGGCTCAGGTGGAGCTTCGCCAGGCTCGCGGCCATGAGCTCGGCGAAGAAGAACGGCAGCAGCGCGAGCAGCAGGAGGAAGATCCAGAACGAAAGCCACTGCACCGCTCGCATCGCAACCTCCGCATCGCATCCCGAATACGTATCGCCGTCGCGGACACCGCGTAACCCGTTTCGGCTCGCCGCTGCCGCCGTCACGGGAAAAAAATGGCGGAGGCTCGCTCCGCCAGTCGTGTCGATTCGCGCTCTTGCATCGCCCGCCGGAGCGCGGCGGCGCCTGCGCTAATGCTGGGCCGCGGCAGCCTGGAACGCCCGGGCCATGACCCGATAGCCGGCGTTGGTGGGGTGCACTTCGAATTGACTCGCGCCGTTGCGCGCCACCAGCAGCAGACCGGTCTGCCCGTCGAAGGCGCTGAACACATCCGCCACCCCCGCACCCCACGCCTGCGCCACACCGGCCACGATCGCGTTGAACTGGAGGATCACCTGGCGTGCGCCCGGGATATTCGCGGTGATCTCGGGAATGTCGTACAGGTTGTTGATGTAGATGCGCGCCAGCGGCAGGCCTTGGCGCAGGCCGCCGAGGATCTGTTGCAGATTGGACTGGAACTGGGTCAGGACCGCGGTCGGGTCCGCGCCGTTCAGGATTTGCAGCAGATCGTTGCCGCCTACCGAGATCGTGATCACGTCCGGCCGGAACAGGTTTACCGCCTGCGGGACCTGATAGGCGAGCACGTCGCCGCTGGTCGCTCCGGGCACGGCACTGTCGCTGAACAGCGTATTGGTGACGTTGTCGAAGATCGCGCCCTGGTACAGGAGGTAGGCGTAGCCCTGGGTGGTCGGGATCGCGCCGTAGCCGGCGGCGAGGCTGTCGCCGATTGCCATGTAGCGGGTGTCGTTGGAGAAAGTCCAGGGAACGTCGGCGCGGGCGACTCCTGCAAGCAGCAACAACGTCGAAACGGCGAAACGCATTGCGAGCTTTTCCATGACAGCCTCCTCCTGATTTGTCCGTCTGGCCCGACAGCGTGTGCATCCCCGAAGCGAAGCCTAGTCCGCCGTGCGAGGCTTTTCAACTTCGACGCCGGCCGTTCTTCGTCGACCCCGGCGGCAACTCGCGCTAGGGTTGCTGCAGGCGATTCACGAACTGCTCCGCCAACGATTTGTACACCGGTCTGCGGCAGACGATGCGGGAGCAGGCTGCGGCAATCAACGCCGTGGCCATCAGCGGCAGGATCATGTCGTGGTTGTCGGTCATCTCGACGACGATGACGAACGCGGTGACCGGCGCCTGCACTACGCCGGCGAAATACCCCACCATGCCCAGCACGACCACCGCGCCGGCCGGCGCATAGGGCGCGAGATCGGTGAGGTTCCATCCCAGCCCGGCCCCCACCGCCAGCGAGGGCGCGAAGATCCCGCCCGGAATTCCGCTCAGATAGGAAATCAGCGTCGCCGCGAATTTCAGTACGCCATAGCTCGCCGGCAGATCCCCGGTGCCCTCCAGGATGCGCTTCGCTTCCTCGTAGCCCGTGCCATAGGTCGTGCCGCCGGAGGCGAACCCGAGCGCCGCGAGCGCGATTCCGCACAGCGCGGCGAAGAGCACCGGCCGGTTGCGTGACAGCGCGCCGAGCGTTCCGGGCAAGCCTCTAGAGAACGCAATCAGGATCTGGCTGAACAGCCCGCCCGCGAATCCGCCGATCACGCCGCACAACAGCACCGCGATCCAGGCCTCGCCTTCGCGCAGCATCTCCGAGGTGCGGCCGAAGTAGGTGTAGTCGCCCAGCCACCACACGGACACGATGCCGGCGACGATCACCGCGGTGAGCACGGTGCCGCTGGTGCGGCTTTCGAACGAGCGGCTCATCTCCTCGATCGCGAACACGACGCCGGCGAGCGGCGTGTTGAATGCGGCCGCGACCCCGGCTGCCCCGCCCGCGAGGATCAGGCCGCGTTGCGCCTCGACGCGGGAGAACCGGGTCAGCCTGCCGAGCGAGTGCATGATCGCCGCCCCGATCTGCACCGTGGGCCCCTCGCGGCCGACCGATGCGCCGGAGAGCAATCCGATCAGGGTGAGCGCGAGCTTGCCGGCGGCGATGCGCACCGACAGCAGGCGCGCCCGCGTCGGCTCGTCGCCGATCTGCAGCGCGGCGATGGTCTGCGGAATCCCGCTGCCCTGCGATCCCGGGAAAAAACGGCGCGTCGTCCATGCCACCGCGGCGAGCCCGAGCGGGGCGAGCACGAAAGTCAGCCACGGATGGATCGCGATCGCGCGGCGATGCAGGTCGATCGCGCGCGCCGAGCCCAGCGCGAACAGGATCGCCGCCACCGCAACGGCGAGGGCACCGATCCAGAGTATCGCCCGCCGCAGCCACAAGCGCGGAGTGAGCCATGCGCGGCGCCCGCGCCGGAGCCAGGCCTGCAGGACTCCGCCAAGGTCGCGCAGCCGCGTCCACACGAACGAATCGTGCGCGTCGCCGCGCGCCGCGTCGGATCCTTCCGGCTGGCGAGCCGGGGGTTCGGTCATGGAATTTCGCGCCCGGCCCGATCGACGGCAAGTCGCTTCAATTGCGGCGCAGCTTATCCTTCACTTCCGCCTGCCCGTAGAGACATTGCTCCACCGACTTCTTGAACGGTCGCAGCGCGCGGCTCTCGGCCAGCATCTTCGACATCCGCACCCGCTCTTCTTCGTCGCGGATCTCGAGGAAGGTCTTGTAACCCATCCGGCGCGCAGCGTCCGAAATCGCCTGCATCATGTCGTCCATCGCCGCCTTGTCCTTCGGATCGCCGGCCGCGGCGTCGTAGGGTTCGATGCACTGCGTGTAATTCGAATCCGCGAGCTCCCGATGCTGGAACAGGTCGCGCGCGATCCGCAGCAGCGTCTTGCCCTGCTCCGGGGTCAGGTTCTTGAGGCCGGCCGCCCAGGCGTCGCTGCCTTCCGCCGCCGGAGTCGCCGGGACCGCGATTGCGAGGAGCAGGCCGGCCAGTGCGGCCGCCATGATCGAACTGTGTTTGCGATTGGGGTGCATGGTTTGACAATAATCAAGTCGACGAGGAAATGGACGTGAGATACCCGTTCCGAATTGTTCACGAAATTCGCCCTATGCGCCACTTCATGATGTCGACGGGGGTGCGCAACTGGCTCGCCGACTCAACCCGCGCCCATCGAGGCGGTCGGCGTGGCATGGATCAGTCCGTCGGCCTCGGCCAGCGCGGCGGAAAGATCGGCGCCGGCGCTCGCTCTTCCCGGCCCGAACCGCGCGGACAGCGCGGCGGCGAGCCGATGCGCCTTGCGTCGCGCAGCACCGCCGTGTTCACCGCTCCGATCACGCGCGCGTCCTCTGACAAGTCGGTGAGAAGCGGGATCACCGCCTGCTTGCAGGGGTGCGTGATGTTCAGCCCGGCGAATCCCGCGCGTTCCGCCGCGATCAACAGCTCCGGAAGCGCCTCGGGGCCCACGCCCAGCTCTTCCAGATCGATCAGCCGGTACAGGTAGCGCAGTCCCTGCGCGGCCCCTTCCTGCTCATGCAGGGAAGGCGTGCGCGAAGCCTGGATGCCAGCCCCGATCAGGCCGACGAGAAAGGACGGCCGGGCAGCGTGCGGCACGACGTTTTCGGCTTCATTTTTTTCGGGGCAACGCTCACCGATCGTTGAACACCCGATTCGCGGCAATCGTCGAGCGTGTGCGCAAGGTTGATCCTTTTCGAGTGGCGTGCCAATTCGAAACGCTCGCAGCCCCGGCAAGCGCGCCGAACGCCAACACATGCGCCTTACCTCGGATCAAGGGGCCCTTGTAGAGTTTGACCCGCATTCGCAGGCCCTCAATATCGTCTCGCGGACGACTCCAACCAACCGCATCAGGTGGAACGAATGCTACAGCCTGCAGGTGACAACGACCCGCACGGAGGGCGGCATGGCGACGAGCCGCTATCGCGACACCTATCATCCGCACGTGCGAAAAGTGGACAACTCGCGCGTCGAGATGACGCTGCAGATGACAACGGAAGGAATGATCATGCTGGGCAAGGTCTCCGAGGGGGCGACTACCTGGTTGCGCTCGATATCGTGCGCCTGCCGCAGAACAGGACACAGCTGAATTGGTACTCGCCGGCCTGGGGATGGAAGGAGGCTTGGGAGGCTGCGCAACAATGGAGCGACGGGAAGAATGTTCCCTGTCCAACGCACTAATTTCAAACACGCGACATGCTCATCGACAGCACCTCCGGCTCGCGTGACGGACCGCTGAACATCGATCGTTCGTTACCAGGACAGATGGGGTCATGGATTCGGCTGCTCGCCAAGGGTGTCCCGGAAAAACCGGCGCTCGGGTTGGTCGCCGCCGCTTGCCTTCCCGGCACCTTGCTGCTGTCCGCGCTGCCTGCCGTTGATTCTCTACACGATCGTCGCGGGAGTCGGAATCGGGGAAATGTTTTTTGGGCGGCGTGTTGCCGACGCTGCTCATGGCAGGTATCTTCGCAACCTGAGGTATCGCTCGGCAACCCGAAAAACCACGGCATTAAACGGGTTTTCGATCTCGACATCGATCTCGCGCGTTGTGTGCCGCGGGTCATGGCCGAATGTGGGCTCGTCGTGGGAGGCATCTTGCTGATATTGGCAGTTGCACTGGGGCTCACCGACTACCTGGTCAACGCGCAGGTGGTGCCGCAGCGCATGGTTGCCCGGGCCGCCCAGACGATCGGCAGCCGGTTTTCCTGGTTACCGGCGCTCAACGCCTTCCAGCTGCTTGCCGGCTGCGTCGTGGAAATCCACCCGGCGAGCATGGTGCCTGCGCCCTTGGTCGCGCACCTTGGGAGTTCGTTCGGCGTGCGCCCGGTGCATCTCGGCATCATTTTTTTTCTCGCCAGCATGGAGCTCGGCTGTCTCGCGCTGCCGGGCGGGCCGAATCTTTACTTCGCTTCGTATCGTTTCCGCAAGTCGGTCGCCAAGATCCTCCGGCCGGCCTTGCCGTTGTTCGCGGCGCTGGCCACGGGTAGCCCGCAATCGCGCACGCGCCCCGGCTCAGCACCTCGCTGCTGGTATTGCGCAACTGACGACGCTGCATAGGAGGGCATATGTCGCAAGAGCAACTCAGCATGGACGCACCCGCGCGCTGGAAATCGCTGGAAAAGGTGAGGGTAGTGAGCGCCGAGCAGTTGCAGCGCGCGGAAGAACGCGCGCAGGAAGCCGCGAAGCGCGTGCCATATGTCCCGCCCCTTGCGCACACGTCCGCCGACGGGCGCCTCGAGCACTACCGGGCGTACAAGCCGCGGCCCTTCACGCGCGAGGAACGCAGCCGGACCACGGTGCTCTTCGGCGGCCTGCACTGGCGTGCCGAGCGCGTGCTCCAGGGGGCGCTCGAAAACCTCGGCTACAAGACGCAGGTCCTCCCGGTCGCGACGCGCGCCGATCTGCTCACCGGACGCGAAGTGGCCGACATCGGCCAATGCTGCCCGACCAGTTTCACCACCGGCAACCTGGCGAACTATCTGCGCGAGGAGACCAAACGCCTGGGCGCAGCCGAGGTCGCGGAGAAGTACGTCTACGTCACCGCCGGCTCCTGCGGTGCGTGCCGCTTCGGCCAGTACCACCAGAGCTACGAGCTCGCGCTGCGCAACGTCGGGATGGAATCCTTCCGGCTGTTCCTGCTCGACCAGGGCAATCTCGACCAGGGCGCGGCCGAAGGCGGCGGGCTGGAGATCGACATGCCGTTCACGCTCGGGGCGGTGTGGGCGCTGATCGCGACCGACATCGTCCAGGACCTGGAATACAAGACCCGGCCGTACGAGGTGAACGCCGGCGAGACCGAGCGCACCGTGCGCGAATGCGTCGAGTTGCTCTACGACGCGTTCCGCAAGCGGCCCGCGCGCGGCAAGAAACTGGGCGCGGTCGCCTGGCACCTCGGCACCGACTACTTCGTGAAAGCGATGCGCGAAGTGCGGCGCCGGTTCGACCGCATTGAAGTGGACCGGCTGCGGGTCAAGCCGCTGGTGAAGATCACCGGCGAGTTCTATCTGCAGACCGTCGAGGGCGACCCCAACTACAACATTCACCGCTGGCTCGAAGCCGAGGGCGCGGAGGTGTATCCCGCCTCGGTCAGCATCTGGCTCGATTATCTGCTGCGGCTGGCCGGCCAGGACTTCGCCGATCGCTTCGGCATCGAAAAAGGCGCGCGACTGAAATACGGCGCGGTGCGTGCGCTGCAGGCGGGCTTGCGCTGGACGCACAACCGCATGCGAAGCGCGATCAACGACGTGCCGCGCGAGATGCCGGACCAATACGAACTGCGGGCGCTCGCCGCCCCCTACTATCACAGCCGCCTGAACGGCGGCGAGGGCGACATGCTGGTCGGCAAGGCGCTCTGGGCCTACCTGCACAAGAAGGCGCACATGACCTGCGAGCTGTCGCCGTACTCGTGCATGCCGAACACCATGAGCATCGGCGCCATGGCCGCGGTCATCGGCAAGTATCCCGACCTGCTCTATGCCCCCCTCGAGATCAAGGGCGACGCGGAGGTGCATGCGCTGTCGCGCTGCCAGATGATCCTGACGGAGGCGAAGAAGCGCGCGCAGAAGGAGTACGAGGAAGTGCTCGGACGCACCGGGCTCGACCAGGAGAAGCTGCGCGCCGCGCTGGAAGCGCGGCCGGAACTGCGGCGCGCCACGACCCGCATCCCGCATTACGGCGTAGCCGGCACGGCGGCGAATCTCGCGCTGCACATCGCTGCCGGGAGGCAATGATGCTTACCGTCGGATTGGACGTCGGCTCCACCACCGTCAAGGCGACCGCGGCGGAAAGCGGGTCGGTGCGCTGGCAGGACTACCAGCGCCACAACACCAAGCAGGCCGAGATGGTGCTCGCCTTTCTCGAGCGCATGGAGCAGGAGTGCGGCCTCACGCCCGGCCGCGATCGCGTGTTCCTGACCGGATCGGGCGCCGGCATGCTTTCGCCGCACGTCGGCGGCAAGTTCGTGCAGGAAGTGGTGGCGGTCGCGGCCGCGGTGGAGAAGCTGCATCCGGAAGTGAACTTCGTGTCCGAAATCGGCGGCGAGGACATGAAGACGCTGTTCTTCACGCCCAGCGGAGACGGCAAGAGCAAGCAGGTCTACATGCAGTCGGCATGCAGCGGAGGCACCGGCACCTTCATCGAAAAGACCGCACGCAAGCTGCAGATCCAGCCCGAGCGGCTGGCACGGATGGACTACGCCGGTCTCACCCTGCACAAGATCAGCTCCAAGTGCGGCATCTTCGCCGAGGCCGACGCCAACACGCTGGTCAAGGCCGGCGTGCCGGTGGAGGAGATCATCGCCAGCCTGTACGAGGCGGTGGTGTACCAGAACCTCGCGACGCTGACCAAGGGCAACACGCCGACGCCGGGCGTGCTGCTGCTCGGCGGGCCGAACCTGTTCTTCCAGGGCCTGCAGCAGGCCTGGCACCATCATCTGCGCAAGCTGTGGGAGGAGCGCGGCATCAAGCCGCCCGACGGCACCGGGCCGGACAAGCTGATCCAGGTTCCGAAGGAGGCGCTGTACTACGCCTGCCTCGGCTGCATCGAGATCGGCGGAGCGGATGCGCCGGGAGTGGGCGTCTACGCGGGGACCGACAAATTGCGCTGGTGGATCGAAAAGGGCCAGTGGGAGCAGAAAGCGAAAGAGGGGGCCGGCGGCCTGGTGAAAGGTCCCGACGAGCTCGGCGCTTTCCTCAGCGCCTACGGAGCTACGCAGCGCACGGCAGCCGCGGTCGCGGCGGCGAAAGACGCGCCGGTGCTGATCGGCTGCGATTTCGGCAGCACCACCGCCAAAGCCGTCGCGTTGTCCGCCGAGCGCGAGCTGCTGTTCAGTTGCTATGCCCAGTCGAACGGCAATCCGATCGAGGACGCCAAGGCGGTCCTGCGCCAACTGCGCGCCGCGGGCTTCGAAAAAATCGGCGCCCTCGCGCTCACCGGGTACGGCAAGGACCTGCTCAAGGACATCGTTGGCGCCGACATGGCGATCGTGGAGACGGTGGCCCACGCAACCGCAGCGCTGCACTTCTTTCCCGACGCCGACGTGATCTGCGACGTCGGCGGCTGCGACGTGAAGATCATGTTGCTGCGCCAGGGAACCGTGTCGGACTTCCGGCTGAATTCACAGTGCTCGTCCGGAAACGGGGCGTTCCTGCAGGGCGTGGCCGAGCGCTACAACGTTCCGCTGGAGCAGTACGCGGAGCGCGCGTTCCAGGCGCGCTCGATTCCATCGCTCGCCATGGGCTGCGGCGTGTTCCTGCAATCCGACATCGTCAACCAGCAGCGCAAGGGCTGGTCCGCCGAAGAGATCATGGCCTCGCTCGCGGCGGTGCTGCCGTTAAACGTCTGGGTGTACGCAGGACAGCTGCAGAACCTCGCCGCCGCCGGACGCAAGTTCGTCCTCCAGGGCGGGACGCATCGCAACCTCGCGGTGGTGAAGGCGCAGGTGGATTTCATCCGCGAGAAGGTCCCGGACGCCGAAGTCGTCGTTCACCCCTATTCCGGCGAGGCGGGCGCGATCGGTGCGGCGTTGTGCGCGGGCGACTGGTCGCAGCGCGGCGAGCCGAGCCGCTTTCACGGTTACGACCTGATCGAGTCGCTCAGCTACACCAGCACCACCAACGAACACACCACCTGCAACTGGTGTCCGGTCAATTGCAAGCGCACTTTCATCGACGTGCAGTTGCCCGGCGCCAAGGGACGCCCGTGGAGCAAGGTGCCGCTCGCCGAAGGCTGGGAGCGCGTCATCAGCGGCAACTCCTGCCCGAAGGGCTTGCTCGAGGACGTCAACGAAATGCGCGTGGTGAAAGCCCAACTGGAGAAAACCAAAGATGTCTTTCCTAACGTGGCCGACCTGGTTCGCACAGACGCCTTCCGGCAGGCTAAAGTCGCGCACTGAGCTGCGCATCGGCATCCCGCGCACGCTCAACCTCTGGTCCACCCACCAGTTCTGGGTCGGCTTCCTGATCGCCCTCGGCATCGAGCCGCGCCGCATAGACTTCTCCGGCGACACCTCGGAAGAGCAGGCGCGCGAGTTCGGCAAGGGACGCGGCACCGTCGACTGCTGCTACCCGGTGAAGTGCATGTCGGGACATTACGGCGAGCTGATCCTGCGCGAGAAGCGCAAGATCGACATTCTGTTCTCGCCGATGATCTATTCGCTGCCGTCGTATCTGCGCGGCCATGTGCTGGCTTCGCTCGCCTGCCCGCGCGTCATGGCGGCGCCGGAGAACATCAAGGCGGGTTTCCTCAAGGAAAAGGACGTATTCACCGAGCATGGCATCCGCTACGTCTCGCCGCTGGTTTCGCTCGGCGACCCGGCGCTGGTGCCGAAGCAGATGTTCGAAGGTCTGCGCGAGGTCCTGCCCGGCCTGACGATGGCGCAGACGAGGAAGGCCGTGGAAGCGGGTTACGCCGCACTGGACGCCTTCTGCGCCCGCATGCGCGGAAAGAGTCGCGAAGTCCTCGCGCAGTGCGCGCGCGACGGCAAGCCGTGCCTGCTGGTGGTGGCGCGCCCCTATCACATGGATCCCGGCATCGGTCACGAAATCGAAGTCGACCTGCAGGCCTACGGTTACCCGGTTCTGTGGGCGCAGTACCTGCCTACCGACGCCGATCTGCTCGACTGGATGTTCGGGCCCGATATCGCCGCCGGCCACATCAAATCGCCGTTCGATATCCAGGACGTGTGGCCCTCGTCCTACAGCGCCAACACCAACGAAATCCTGTGGGGCGCGAAGTTCGCCGCGCGCATGCCGTGGATCGCCTGCGTGATCCGGATGTCGAGCTACGAATGCGGCATGGACCAGCCGACCTACTCGCCGGTGCAGCAGATCGTCGAGCGCTCCGGGACGCTTTTCTTCTCGTTCCAGGACCTCGACTCGACCAAGCCCGCGGGCTCGGTCAAGATCCGCGTCGAGACGATCGCGCACTACCTGCGCAAATACTCGGCCGAGATCATCGCGAAGAAGAAGGCCGCAAGCCCTGCCGGCTGCCCGCTTCCCGACGCGCTCGCGTGATCCGCAGATAGCTTTCCGGCGCCGCTCGCCTCCGGCTGCGCCGGAGAACGGCACGCGGCTAGTCGAAGCGGGTGCTTCGCAGCGCGCTCACGCACGCGTCGACCATGGCGCGGACTTTCGGCGACAGCAGCCGGGTGTGCGGATAGATGACGTGCACCGGGACCGGCTCTGGCTCGAAGGCGGTGAGGACGTAGCGCAGCGCCTTCGAAGCCGCGTGGGGCGCGACCTGGTAGGACAGGAACATCCCCAGCCCTAGCCCCGCCACGCACATGTCGACCGCGGCCTCGACCTGGTTGGTCGAGATTGCGCTCGCAATCGGGACCGCGAGCCGCCTGCGCTTCACCGTGAACACCTAGTCGCGCCCCGGCAGGATCGCGCTGAAGCGCACGCAGCGATGCGCGCGCAGGTCCGCCGGTGCGCGCGGCGTGCCGTGGCGGCGCAGGTAGGCGGGGCTCGCGCACACCACGCGGCGCACCGTGCCCACGGGAATCGCCACCAGCGACGAATCGGGCAGGTGGCCGATGCGCACCCCGACGTCCATCCCTTCCTCCACCAGATTGACGACGCGGTCGACGAGCAGCAGGTCCGCGCTCACGCCGGGATGGCGCTCGACGAAACCGGCGACGATGGGCGCCACGTAGCGACGGCCGAACAGCACCGGAGCAGTGACCGCCAGGCGGCCCTGCGGCTCGGGCCGGCGCGAGGTGAGCAGCGCTTCCGCCTCTTCCACCGCCTGCAGGATCGGCCGGCAGCGTTCCAGGTACTGCGCGCCCTCGTCCGTCAGATGGACGCGGCGGGTGGTGCGGTTGAAGAGGCGCACGCCCAGCTCGCGCTCGAGCCCCGCGAGCGTGCGCACCACCGAGGGCAGCGAAGCGCCCAGGGTCTGCGCCGCCGCCGTCAGACCGCCCTTGTCCGCGATGCGCACAAAGGTCTTCATCGCCTGCAGCTTGTCCATGGCGGCGATTATTGCTTCGCATTCTGCAATAGTCCATTGCATCTGCGGCCATTTATTTCAATCGCGAAGACGGCGAGACTGGCGCCGTTCTTTCGACCCGGAGCAGGAAAAATGGACGGTCCGGTCAGCGACATCGCCTTCACCCCCGCGGTCAAGGCGCTGCAGGAAAAGCGCGGATCGCGCCGCGCGTACGCGCGCATGGAGCAGGGCGCCGGCTGGCCGAGGCGGATCACGCCGGAACTCGCGGCGTTCATCGCCGAGCGCGACAGTTTCTTCATCGCCACCGCCAGCGCCCAGGGGCAGCCGTACATGCAGCACCGCGGCGGCCAGAAAGGCTTCCTGCGCGCGCTCGACGATCGCAGGCTGGCGTTCCCCGAGTTCAACGGCAACAGGCAATACATCACCGCGGGCAATCTCTCCGAGAACGACCGCGCGCTGCTGTTCCTGATCGACTACGAGTCTCCAAGGCGGATCAAGATCTGGGGCCGGGCGCGCATGCTCGACGGCGAGGCGCCGCCCAGCCTTCGTCATCGAGCCGCCGTCTCGAGCGCGCAGCCGGCCGGCTATATCGTCTTCGAAGTCGAGACCTGGAACGAGAACTGCCCGCGGCACATCCCGCGGCTCGTCGCGCACGACAAGCTGCTGGAAATCGTGCGCGTACGCGACGCGCGCATCGCTGCGCTCGAGGCCGAGCTGGCCCGCTACCGCGCCCCGGACGCCGCCGCGGCAAGACCCGTTTCCGCCGACGCATCCCGCGCCGGCTCTTCCCTGACCGAAAGGAGACTCGCATGCAAAGAAGCCCCGCCCGCCTGATTGCAACTGCCGCCACATCGATCGCGCTATGGCTCGGCGCCACGCCGGCGCTTGCCGTCAAGACCACCGGCGGCGAATACAACACGCTGTACGCCGATCTCGGCGCCAAGGGCTACGACGTCGTCTCGTATTTCACCGACGGCCGCCCCACGCAGGGCAGCGACCGCTATAGCTACGAGTACGGCGGCGTGAAGTGGCGGTTCGCGAGCAGAGAGCATCGCGACATGTTCGCCGCCGACCCGCAGCGATATGCGCCGCAGTACGGCGGCTTCTGCTCCTGGGGCGTGTCGGTGGGCAAGCTCTTCGACGTCGATCCGGTGAACGGCTGGACGGTGGTCGACGGCAAGCTGTATCTGAACTTCAATCGCGAGATCAACGAGAAATTCGCCGGCGATCCGCACGGCTTCGTCGAGAAAGCCGACCGCAACTGGCCGAGCCTGAACAGGTAGTCCGCGCCCGATGGACGGGCCACGCCCGTCCGTCGGGCGGCAGGCGCGTGCACGCCAATTCACGCGAATCGCAGCCGCTGCCGCGTTTCCTGTCCTTTAGGTCGAGAACCGAAGCACGCCGTCCATGCCGGCGCTCCCGGCAGGAAATCGTCGCGAACAAGGTTCCGGCGTTCCTTATAAGATGATGCCCTGCGCCGGCGCCGACGCTGTTACCGGCGCACGATTTCCTTCCTTCCCGCCGGCGCGCATCGTATATGCAAGACGAGAAACTCGAGCAGGCCGTGCAATTCGCGATCGACCACGAGGTAGCGTGGAGCCGCGAAACGGGCGATCGGTGGGGCATTCATCACGAGGATCCGCCGCCTTGGAATCGCCTGCTCGGGCCGGTGCACTCGCGCGGGCCGGTGTCCGGCGCCATCCTGCGCAATGGGAGGACGCTGATCTCCTGGGGCGAACCCGAGCGCGCCGATCTCACATTCAGTGTCGCGAAGACTTACCTCGCGCTGCTGGCAGGCGTGGCCCACGACCGCGGGCTGTTGCCCGATGTGGACGAGCCGGTCGGCGCGCGCGTCCCCGGGATCGGTTTCGACGCCGGGCGCAATGCGCAGGTGACCTGGGCGCAGCTCCTGCAGCAGACCAGCGAGTGGGAAGGCGCATGCTTCGGCATGCCCGATCGAGTGGATCGCAACCGCTACGTGCAGTTTCAGGACACCGTGCCCGCGGGGAACAAAGGCGACCCGCGGCCGCTCCAGGCACCGGGCACCTATTGGGAATACAACGACGTGCGCATCAACCAGCTCTCGCTGGCCCTGTTGCACCTGTTCGGTCGTCCGCTGCCCGAAGTCTTCGGCGAGGCGATCATGCGACCCGTCGGCGCCGGCGACAACTGGCGCTGGGACGGATACGACAACGCCTGGATCGACCTCCACGGGCGCAGAGTGCAGTCCGTCCCGGGAGGCACGCATTGGGGCGGCGGCGTGTCGATCGGCAGCCTCGACCAGGCGCGCATCGGACAGATGATGCTGGACGACGGCAAAGCCGATGGAAGGCAGGTGATCTCGTCGTCGTGGATCCGGCGCATGTACACGCCATGCCCGATCGCGCCCTTTTACGGTTACCTGACCTGGCTCAACCACGCGCGGCGCATCTTCCCCAGCGTGCCCGAGTCGAGCTGCTTTGCGATCGGCGCCGGCGGCAACTTCACCGCCGGCGATCCGCGCTTCTTCGCGGCGCCGGGGGGGACCTCGGGGCACGACGCCGACGACCGCATCGTCTACAACACCACGACCGGACAGCTGTTCTACGACGCGGACGGCAGCGGCCCGGGCGCGGCGCAGCTGATCACGACGCTGC
>DASRFY010000153.1:0-8327 GCA_035651315.1 Burkholderiales bacterium | reverse complement strand
GCGGCGGCGGAGAAAATCCTGCACTTCGCGCACGCGGGCGGCGACGTGCGCGACCGCCTCGGCGGTGTAGGGAAGCGGCAGCAGGTCGTGCAGGTTGCGGCGCTCGTAGCCGGTCCAGCACAGGTGATCCGAGATCCAGGCCGGTTCGATGCGCTGCGCCAGCCGCTTCAGCGCGGCGAGGTAGTCGCGGTCCAGGGGATCCGCCGAGCCGATGGACAGGGATACCCCGTGCATCGCCATCGGGTAATCGGCACGGATGCGGTCGAGATAGTGCAACGGCTTGCCGCCCGGGACCATGTAGTTTTCGGACAGCGCCTCGAACCAGTCCACGCGCGGCGAACCGGCGAGGATTTCCTCGTAGTGCGGCGTGCGCAGCCCCAGTCCGAAGCCGAGGGTGGGTGTGGTCATGATGGGCAGGATCGAAGGCGCGCACCCGGCGCGGGCCGGGCCGCCCCGAAGAATTTGGCTGCGTCGGTCATGCATTGTCCTCCGGGTGATTGTCGGGCGCGAAGGATTCGCGGGCAGGCGCGGGTCCGATACTGCCCGTGTTCCAGATACGGCAATCGCGGCCGTCCGGATGCGGTCGGCGCGGCATCGGGCCTTTCGGCCGGCGCCTGCTCAGCGGTCATCGCGGTCGCGCAACAGCGGGTGCTTGCGTATCGCCCGGCGCAGGAATTCCATCTGCGAGCGGAAGTTGCGGCAGGCCTCGCAGACGCGCAGGTGCATAAGGAGCCGCCAGCGCTCGACGAGCCCGAGACGCCGGTCCAGGGATTGCGAGACCAGTTCGGAGATTTCCTTGCAGGTGGCCATGTGGCGAATCGGCAACGAAGGCGCGGTCACGGCTCGGCGGAGACGGAACTCCCGCCGAACCAGTTGAGGTCCAGGCAGTCTCGGAGCGCCATCCGGGCCCGGTACAGGATGACCCAGCAATTGGTCGAGGAGATGCCAAGCTCCTTACAGATGTCTTCGGTGGTCAGACCCATGAACTCACGCATCGCGAATACCCGCGCCGTCTGCGCCGGCAGGCTGGCGGCGCAGCGCTCGAAGACTTCCCAGAAGCGCTTCTGTTCGAAGGAAAGTTCCGGATCTTCCCAGCTCCGCGGCGCCGCGTGCCAGTGGTCCTGGCGCGCGCGATCGAAGAACTGGTCCGCGTAGGCGCGCGTTTCCTCGGGGTCGTCCCCGGCCGCGCGCGTGTCGATCGGCGACTCGCGCATCTGCCTGCGGATCGAATCGGTGATCTTGTGCTTGAGGATGCCGGTCAGCCAGGTCTTGATCGAGGAGCGGCCGGCAAAGGCGGCGCGGCTCTCGAGCGCCGCGAGCAGGGTTTCCTGCACCGCATCCTCGGCGCGCGCGGCGTCGCGAAGCTGCAGCATCGCGTAGCGATACAGATAGGCGCGGTGCGCTTCGAGGTCCCTCGGGACGCCCGGGTCGTCGGCGGTGGGCATGGGGGGCGGTGGCGAAACGGCGCCTAATCTAGCGTTGTGCCGCCCGGATGACAACGCCGGGCAGCGCCTTGAAATGCCGCGGCCGGGGCCCATATAGCCGCCATGGGCCGGGGTGGGCCCGACGTGCAACCGGAATACCAGGAGACAGAAAGATGGCAAACCTTACCCGCTATTCGCCTCTCGACGAGGCGTTCGACGATTTGTTCAAGGGCTTTTTCGTGCGGCCGATGACCTTCGAGCCCGCGCCGCAGGTCCAGATCCGCATGGACGTGAAGGAGGAAGACAAGGCGTACGTAGTGCAAGCCGAGATCCCGGGCGTGAAGAAGGAGGACATCAACGTCACCATCGACGGCAACCAGGTGGCGATTTCCGCCGAGGTGAAGCGGCAGAAGGAAGAAAAGCAGGGCGAAAAGGTGCTGCGCTCCGAGCGCTATTACGGTAAGGTCTACCGCGCCTTCACGCTGGCGCAGGACGTTGACGAGGCGGGCGCGCAGGCGAAGTACGACAACGGCGTGCTGGAGCTGAGGCTGCCCAAGAAGGCGGCGGCAAACGCAAAGCGCCTCGCCGTCCAGTAAGGCGCGCGCGACGGATGCGCCGAAGGGCGGCACGGGGCCGCCCTTTTGTTTTGCCGGCGGCGCGCGCGAGCGGAGAAACCCCTCGGGTACAATCTGCGACTTCCCAAGAGCAAGCCGATGTCGCCCATGTCGATCTCCGCTACCGACGCGCACCAGAAAGCGCAGATCCTCGCCGAGGCGCTGCCCTACATCCGCCGCTTCCACGGCAAGACCATCGTCGTGAAGTACGGCGGCAACGCCATGGCCGACGAGAAGCTCAAGCACTCGTTCGCGCGCGACGTGGTGCTGCTCAAGCTGGTCGGCATGAACCCGGTGGTGGTGCACGGCGGCGGCCCGCAGATCGACGATCTGCTCCGGCGCGTGGGCAAGAAGGGCGAGTTCGTGCAGGGAATGCGCGTGACCGACAGCGAGACCATGGACGTGGTGGAGATGGTCCTCGGCGGGCTCGTCAACAAGGAGATCGTCAATCTCATCAACCAGCACGGCGGGCGCGCCATCGGCCTGACCGGCAAGGACGGCGCCTTCATCCGCGCCCGCAAGCTGCTGGTTCCGAATGAAGACAATTCCGGGGAGCTGCTCGACATCGGGCAGGTCGGAGAGGTGGCGAGCATCGACCCCGAGGTCATCGCGCTGCTCGAGACGCGGGAATTCATTCCGGTGGTGGCGCCGATCGGCGTGGGCGCGGACGGCCATTCCTACAACATCAACGCCGATCTGGTGGCGGGCAAACTCGCCGAAATCCTGCGCGCGGAGAAGCTGATCCTGCTCACCAATACGCCGGGCGTGCTCGACCGCAACGGCAGGCTCCTCACCGGGCTGACGCCGCGCCAGGTCGACGATCTGTTCGCCGACGGCACGATTCAGGGCGGCATGCTGCCCAAGATCTCCTCCGCGCTCGACGCGGCAAAGGGCGGGGTGAGGAGCGTGCACATCATCGACGGGCGCGTCGAGCACGCGCTGCTGCTCGAGATCCTGACCGACGAGGGCGTGGGAACGCTGATCCGCGGGCGCTGAAATCCACGGGGTTCATCTGGACAGCGAAACACGAAGGCACGGAGAATTTCATTTTTATCTGGTTCAGTCCAAAGAGAAGCGTAGACGCAAAGATCGCAAAGAACTGCAGGAAAGGTCGCAAAGAAAGGCCGGAGCCACGTGATGTTTAATATCGTTTGCTCCCGTGACTTTGCACTCTTGCAAGCTTTCGTTTTTGTTTTTACTTCGTGCCTTCGTGTTTCGCTCTTCGTCGCTTGATTGATCTCCCGCTGCCCCGCGTTTCGACGCCGTGACCATGCGCCGATCCGATTGGACCTGGCTCTTCGACCTCGACAATACGCTGCACGACGCGCGCCCGCACATCTTCCCGCACCTGAACCGGTCGATGACCGAGTATGTGGTGAAGCATCTTTCGCTGGACCGGGAATCGGCCGATGCGGTGAGACGGCACTACTGGATGCGCTACGGCGCCACGCTGATCGGACTGATCCGCCATCATGAAGTCGATCCGCATCACTTTCTGCGCGAGACGCACGACTTTCCCGATTTGCCGGGCATGATCGTGGCCGGGCGGGAGCTGCGCGCAACGCTGGTCCGGCTGCCGGGCCGCAAGGTGCTGTTCTCCAACGCGCCCGCTCGTTATGCGTCGGCGGTGCTCGAGGTCCTGCGCATCGCGGATCTGTTCGACGACGTCTTCTCGATCGAACGCACCCGCTTCCAGCCCAAGCCGGACGCGCGCGGCTTCCGCCTGCTGCTGCGCGTGCATCGACTCGATCCCCGCCGCTGCGTCATGGTGGAGGACAGCCTGGACAATCTGCGCACCGCCAAGCGCCTGGGCATGAGGACAGTGTGGGTCGATGCCACGCCGCGCGCGCCGTCCTGGGTCGACGTCAACGTGCGCCGTCTGGCCGAGCTGCCGATCCGGGCGCGAGGCTGGCGCTGACGCCATCCGGCTGTCTGTCACAGTGCCGGCGGTTCGGAGTAAGCTTTTGCATCGTCCCTAGCCAGTCCTTCCGTCCAGATGCCTGCGAAGCCGGGAGAGCGCAAGCTCCAGATCCTGCAGACGCTTGCCGCGATGCTCGAGAACCCGAAGGGGGAGAAGATCACCACCGCGGCGCTCGCGGACCGGCTCGACGTCTCCGAGGCGGCGCTGTACCGCCACTTCGCGAGCAAGGCGCAGATGTTCGAGGGGCTCATCGAGTTCATCGAGCAGACGCTGTTCGGGCTGATCAACAAGATTACCTCGGAGGAGAAGAGCGGGCTCAAGCAGGCCGAGGCGATCCTGTCCATGCTGCTCGGCTTCGCGGTCAAGAATCCCGGCATGACGCGGGTGCTGATCGGCGACGCGCTGGTCAACGAGGACGAGCGCCTGCAGGCCCGCATCAACCAGCTGCACGACAGGCTGGAGGCCACGGTCAAGCAGGCGCTGCGCTTCGCCGCGAGCGAGAAGGAAATCGACGGCAGCATCGATCCCACGGCACAGGCGAACCTGATGCTCGCCTTCGTCGTCGGGCGCTGGCATCAATTCGCAAAAAGCGGGTTCCAGCGCGATCCGACCGAATACTGGTCGGCGCAATGGCAGGGAATGATCTGAGATCGAGGCCGGCTAACGGGTGGTGCAGGCCGCCGCCGCGTCACGCTGCATGGTGTCGCCGCCGGCGCAGACCGGGCACTGCGGATCGCGCTTGAGCTGCACGCTGCGCCACTGCGTCGACAGCGCGTCCAGCATCAGCAACCGCCCGTCCAGGCTGTTGCCGACGCCCATCAGGAGCTTGAGCGCTTCTGCCGCCTGCAGCGTGCCGATTATGCCGACCAGCGGCGCGAACACGCCCATCACCGCGCAGCGCATTTCCTCGATGTCGCCGCTCTCGGGGAACAGGCAGTAGTAGCAGGCGGAATTTTCCTTGCGCAGATCGAACACGGCGACCTGGCCGTCGAAACGTATCCCCGCCCCCGACACCAGCGGCCTGCGCCACCGCACGCAGGCCCGGTTGACGGCGTGACGCGTAGCGAAGTTGTCGGTGCAGTCGATCACCACGTCCGCCGCCTGCACGAGCGCTTCCAGTTGCTCGCCCGCCACACGCGCCGCGACCGTTTCCACCTTCACTTCCGGATTGATCCGCGCAAGGGTTTCCCGGGCCGAGTCGACCTTCCTTTTGCCGATCGAGTCGGTGTAGTGGACGATCTGGCGCTGCAGGTTGGTGAGATCCACCGTGTCGTGGTCGCAGATCGTGATCCTGCCCACCCCCGCCGCGGAGAGATACAGCGTAACCGGCGCGCCCAGGCCGCCGGCGCCGATGACCAGCGCATGCGCGGCGAGCAGCTTTTCCTGCCCCTCGATGCCGATCTCCGGCAGCAGAATGTGCCGGCTATAGCGCAGCAGTTGGTCGTCGTTCATTCGAATACGCCTCTGCGGCAAGTGTACCGCCGGAGAAGAAATCGGCGCGCCCCGGGGCGCGCCGATCGTCTTGGAATCAGGCCCGGCTATCTGCGGCCGATGATCTGCAGGCCCTTCAGCAAGTTGAGCGCCTGGTTGAGCTGGTAGTCGTTCTTGGACACGATGTCGGGCGGGGTCGGCGTCTCGTCCTGTCCGGTCTTCTGGTCCGCGCCCGGCGCGGCCGCCGCGGGTTGCTTGGTCTCCGATTTCTTGCTTTCCGATTTGACTTCCGGCCCGCCCTCGGGGTTGGCCAGATGGCGCTCCAGGTCCGCTTCCCGGATCCGCAGGCCGGTCGGATCGGCGCCTTCGGTGATCGTGGCTTCTTCGACGACGATGTCGGGCGAGATGCCTTTGGCCTGGATGGAGTGGCCGCTGGGCGTGTAGTAACGCGCCGTGGTGAGCTTGATCGCGGTGCCGTTGCCGAGCGGCAGAATGGTTTGCACCGAACCCTTGCCGAAGGTTTGCGTGCCCATGACGATCGCGCGCTTGTGATCCTGCAATGCGCCGGCGACGATCTCGGAGGCCGAGGCCGAGCCGCCGTTGACCAGCACCACCAGCGGCACGGTCTTCACCTCTTTCGGAAGCCCCTTGAGGTAGTCTCCCTTGGCGCCGCGCAGGTAATATTCCGGGCGCGCGTAGAGCTTCATTTTCGAGTCTTCCGAACGGCCGTCGGTATAGACCACCAGGTCGTCCGGCGGCAGGAAAGCGGCGGCCACGCCGACTGCGGCGTTGAGCAGACCGCCCGGATCGTTGCGCAGGTCGAGGATCACGCCCTTCAGCGTGCCCCCGTTTTCCTTGAAGTACTTGTCGACCAGCTTGGCAAGCGTCTCGCCAGTGTGTTCCTGGAACTGGGTCACGCGGAAATAGGCGTAGCCCGGCTCGATCATCTTGGACTTGACGCTCTGGATCTGGATCACGGCGCGGGTGAGCGTCACCACGCGCGGCTTGGTATCGCCCTTGCGGACATAAGTGATGGTGATCTGCGTATTCGGCTTGCCGCGCATGCGCTTCACCGCGTCGTTGAGCGTCATGCCCTTCACGTTGGCGTCGTCGAGCTTGATGATCAGGTCGCCCGTCTTCAGGCCGGCGCGCCAGGCGGGCGTGTCTTCGATCGGCGCCACCACCTTGACAAAGCCGTCTTCCATTCCGACTTCGATGCCCAGGCCGCCGAATTCGCCCTGGGTGCCGACCTGTAGCTCCCTGAACGCTTCCGCGTCGAGGAAGGCGGAATGCGGGTCGAGGCCGGAGAGCATGCCGTTGATCGCCTCCGAGATGAGCTTCTTGTCCTCGACCGGCTCCACGTAATCGTTCTTGATGCGCCCGTAGACTTCGGTGAACGCGCGCAAGTCCTCGATCGGCAGCGGGCCGGCGCTCTTGTCCGCGACCGCCGAGAAGTTGAGGCTGATCAGCACGCCGAGCACCGCGCCGAGCACGATCAGCCCGAATTGACGAAACCTGCTACGCATATGTATTGCACTCCCGAATTGGCGGGCGATGGCCGGCCCCGCCTGTACCGATGATGGCAGCCATTTCACTTCAATCTTACCCAGGGAAGCGGATCGAATGGCCTGCCTTGATATCTGAGTTCGAAGTATAAACCCGAATCCGGGTTGCCACCGCTGTTGCCCACCGATGCGATGGTGTCTCCCGCGCGGGCTTCGTCGCCGACCTGCTTGAGCAAGGATTCGTTGTTGCCGTACAGGCTCATGTAGCCCTCCCCGTGATCGATGATCATGAGGTTGCCGAAGCCGCGTAGCCAGTCGGCATACACCACGCGGCCGGGCGCGATGGCCTTCACTTCCTGTCCGCTTCTGGCGGCGATGAACAGTCCCCTCCACGACAGTCCGCCGCCTTCCCTTGGGCTGCCGAAGCGGTTGGTGAGTTCCCCGATCACCGGCAGCCGCAGCCGGCCCCTGAGTCTGGCGAACGCGGACCCGTTCGCGCTCGGGTCCGGCAACGCCAGGTTGCTCAAGTGCGAGCCGGGCTTGCGCTGCGCGGATTCCCTGGCCAGGCGCTCGATCAGGCGGGTGAGCCTCGCCTCGTCGCGCTTGAGGGTCGAGATCTGCTTGCGCTGCCGGGAGATGTCGCTGGAGATGCGGTCGTAGACCTGCTTGTGCGCCGCTTTCTCCTGCTCCAGCCGCACTTTTTGGGACGCCTCTTCGGCCTCGAGCCGCCGCAGCTCGGCGCTTTTCTTCTGCTTTTGCCTGCCGATGTCTCGCAGCTCGCGGACGTTGTGGCGGAGGTTCGCGATGATTTCCGCGCGGGCGCGGGAGATGTAGCCGAGGTACTGCAACTGGCGCGCGGTCTCGTTGGGGTCCTGCCGGCTCAACATCAGCCGCAGCGCCTCGGGCTGGCCGTTGACGTACTGGCGATAGAGCAGCTTGGCGAGCGCCGTTTGCTGGGTCTCGATGCGCGCATCGAGCGTGCCCGCCTGCTGCTGCAGGCGCCTGAGCTCCGCGTTGACGATGCGGCGCTGGCCGGAAAGCTCGAACAGGCTGCGATTGGTCTGGCTGATCGCCCGCTCCGAATCACGCAATGCGTCGGCCGCTTCGGTCCTGGATTCCTCGGATTTCTCGAGGTCTTTTTGCAGGGCTTCGATGCGGCTGCGCACCGCCTCGAGTTCTTTTTCCTTCTTGTGCGCGGCTTGGCTCCACGCCGGACCGGGGCCGCCAAGAAGTGCCGCGAACAACAACGCCGCAGCGTACGCGCACGCCGGCCGGCGGCTCGCGACGATCGGCTCAAACACGCGCTTTCGATTGCGCGGCAACCGCCGCGGCCGCCTGGCGTGCTTTTTCCGGATCGCCAAGGTAATAGCTTCGGATCGGCTTCAGGTCGTCCTGCAGCTCGTAGACCAGCGGGATGCCGGTCGGGATGTTG
>DASRFY010000152.1:0-16403 GCA_035651315.1 Burkholderiales bacterium | reverse complement strand
CTCGCAACCGGCCGGCACGCTGACCAAGGAGAACCGCGAAGTCCTGGTGCAGACCGGTACCTATCTCGCGAGCGCCGCCGACGTGAGAGGGATGGTGGTCGGAGTACGCGAGGGCAGGCCGATTTTCGTGGCCGACGTCGCCCGTGTCGAGGACGGGCCGGATCTGCCCGCCCGCTACGTCTGGTTCGGCGCCGGTCCCGAAGCGGCGCGCAAGGCGGTGACCGGCAAGGGCGAATTCCCGGCGGTCACGATCGCGGTGTCCAAGAAACCGGGCGAGAACGCGGTGGATGTGGCGGACCGCGTCATGCGCCAGGTCGAGTTGCTCAAGGGAACGATCATCCCCGACGGCGTGCGCGTGACGGTGACCCGCAACTACGGGGAAACCGCCAACGACAAGGCGATGAAGCTGATCCAGAAGCTCGTCTTCGCGACGCTTTCCGTGGTGGCGCTGGTATTCGCCGCGCTCGGTCGGCGCGAGGCGGTGATCGTCGGCGCGGCGGTGCTGCTCACCCTTGCCGCCACGCTGTTCGCGTCCTGGGCGTGGGGATTCACGCTCAACCGGGTGTCGCTGTTCGCGCTGATCTTCTCGATCGGCATCCTGGTGGACGACGCGATCGTGGTGGTGGAGAACATCCATCGCCGCAGCCAGCTCTCCGACGCGTCGCTTGCGGAGCTCATCCCGGGTGCGGTGGACGAGGTCGGCGGTCCGACCATCCTCGCCACCCTGACGGTGATCGCAGCGCTGCTGCCGATGGCGTTCGTGAGCGGGCTGATGGGGCCGTACATGAGCCCGATCCCGATCAACGCCTCGATCGGCATGCTGCTGTCGCTCGCCATCGCGTTCGTGGTCACGCCGTGGCTGGCGCTGCGGCTGTTGCGTCCGCACCCGCAGCACGGCGGCGAGTCGGCATTCGACCGGCGGCTGGCCGCAATGTTTCGCGGTCTTCTTGCGCCGTTCCTGAACCGCGGGGCGGGCAGCCGCAACCGGCTCTGGCTCTTTGCCGGCGTGATGGCGGCGATCCTGGTCGCAGTATCGCTGGCGGCGGCGAAGCTGGTGATCCTGAAGATGCTGCCCTTCGACAACAAGTCGGAGTTCCAGGTGGTGGTGGACATGCCGGCCGGCACGCCCCTGGAGCAGACCGCGCGCGTGCTGCGGGAGATGGGATCGTATCTGCGCACGGTGCCGGAGGTGACCGACTACGAGGCCTACGCCGGCACGTCGAGCCCGATCAGTTTCAACGGCCTGGTGCGCCAGTACTACCAGCGCGAGAGCCCGGAGCTGGGCGACATCCAGGTGAACCTCGTCGACAAGCACCGGCGCGACCGCAAGAGCCACGAGATCGCGCAGGCAGTGCGCCCGGCGCTGGAAAAAATCGCCGCCGGCCGCGGCGCCAAGGTCAAGGTGGTGGAAGTGCCGCCCGGCCCGCCGGTCATGTCGCCGATCGTGGCCGAGGTGTACGGTCCGGATTACCGCGGCCAGATGAGCGCGGCGAAGAAGGTCCGCGCGCAGTTCGCCGCCACGCCGGACATCGTCGCCATCGACGACAGCGTGGACGACAGCGCGCCGAAGTACACGGTCCGGGTGTTGCAGAGCAAGGCCGCGCTGGCCGGCATTACGCCGAAGGACATCGTCGAGACGATGCGCATGGGGCTGGCCGGGGAGTACGTGACGCCGATCCACAGCGGCGAGGCGAAGTACGAGATCCCGGTGCGCCTGACTCTTCCGCCGGAGCGCCAGAGCGCGATGGACGAGCTGCTCAAGCTCACGGTGCGCTCGCGCGACGGGGATCTGGTGCCGCTGTCGGAGCTGACCGAAGTGGTGCCCACGGAGCGGGAGAAGACGGTCTACCACAAGGACCTGCTGCCGGTGGTGTACGTGGTGGGCGACATGGCGGGCAGGCTCGACAGCCCGCTGTACGGGATGTTCGGCATCCGCTCCAAGGTCCATGCCATGCCGCTCGAAGAAGGCGGCGTGCTCGGCGAGTATTTCATCCGCCAGCCCCGGGACCGCTACCGGCAGTACGCGCTCAAGTGGGACGGCGAATGGCAGGTGACCTACGAGACTTTCCGCGACATGGGCATCGCCTACGCGGTGGGGCTGATCCTGATCTATCTGCTGGTGGTGGCGCAGTTCCGTTCCTACCTCACTCCGCTGATCATCATGGCGCCGATCCCGCTCACCATCATCGGCGTGATGCCGGGCCACGCCTTGCTGCGCGCGCAGTTCACCGCCACGTCGATGATCGGGATGATCGCGCTGGCCGGGATCATCGTGCGCAATTCGATCCTGCTGGTGGACTTCATCAATCTGCAGATCGCGCGCGGCGTGGAACTCGAGCAGGCGGTGGTCAGCGCGGCCGCAGCACGCGCCAAGCCGATCGTGCTGACCGGGCTCGCGGCGATGCTCGGCGCGCTGTTCATCGTCGACGATCCGATCTTCAACGGCCTCGCCGTGTCGCTGATCTTCGGCATCCTGGTGTCCACCTTGCTGACGTTGGTGGTGATCCCCGTCCTGTACTACTCGTCCCTGTACCGCAGGCACTCGTGAAGCGCCAATCCGGCGCTCCGGCGGCGGATTGGCGCTTACGCACCGCCGGCAGCGTCGATCGCGCGATGCGCATCCTGCGAAACAAAAACGCGCGGCAACGCCGCCCGTCCTCGTCCTCCGGCCGCGGCCGGGTCAGTTGGCGCGCTGCTGGCCGCCCAGCAAGTCCCGCAGACCGGGAATATTCTGGATCCGGATGTGCTTTTGCTGGACCGACACCAGACCCTCTTCCTGGAACCGCGAGAACACCCGGCTCACGGTTTCGAGCTTCAGCCCGAGATAGCTTCCGATTTCCTCGCGCGTCATGCGCAGATAGAACTCGGAGGAGGAATAGCCGCGTGCCGTGAAGCGCTGCGACAGGTTCAGCAGGAAGGCGGCCACCCGCTCTTCCGCTCGCATCGACCCGAGCAGCATCATGACCCCGTGGTCGCGGACGATCTCGCGCGCGAGCACCGAGTGCAGACGGCGCTGGAGGGCGCGCACGTCGCGCGACATGTCCTCGATCAGCGAGAAGGGCATCACGCATACCTCGCTGTCCTCGAGCGCCACCGCGGTGCCGTTGTACTGCCCCGAGCCGACCCCGTCCATGCCGAGCAGTTCGCCGCCCATGAAGAAGCCGGTCACCTGCTCGCGGCCTTCGCTGTCGATCACGCTGGTCTTGAAATGCCCGGCGCGGATCGCGTAGACGGAGTTGAACGGCTCGCCGGCGTTGAACAGCACATCGCCGCGCCTGACTCTGCGCCGCGCGTACACGATCTGCTCGATGCGCTCCAGGTCGGCTTCGCACAGCCCGCTCGGCAGGCAGAGCTCGCGCAGGTTGCAGCTCGCGCAGGTCACCTTGAACTTGGCAGGGGCCGGCTCGATGTGCTCGACGATGGGGACGACTCGCGGCGGAAGCTTGGTGACGGTTGCGGTGCGCATTGTTTGCTCTCCTTTTCGGTGGTCAGCTCAAAGTTGCGGCGGCGCGCCTGGCCAGCGCTTCGCGCACTGCTTGAAACTGGGTGGACTTGTCGAAGAACTCGGTGGCGCCGAGCCGCTGCGCCAGGCGGCGGTAGGGCTCGGTGGCGAAGTTGCTCAGCATGTAGACGTCGATCTCGGGTGTACGCTCGCGCAGTGCGCGCAGCACGTCGAACCCGCTGCCCTGTGCGAGCCGGATGTCGAGCACGACCACGTCCGGACGGGCGTCGAGGATGTTACGGATGGCCTCGTCGGCGGCGGCGGCGCATCCGACCGTGCGCGCACCCTCGATGGAAGCGAGCATCTCCTCGAGCCGCTCGCGGATGATGGGCGAGTCCTCGACGAGGAACACGCGGAGCGCCGGGCCGGGACCCGCATCTTTTCGGACAGCGTTACCCATGGCGCACAGTCTGGCGGCGCCGCGCGCGTGAGGATATCGGCGCACGCTGAAAACGCTCATCGGAAGGGCGGGGGGCGCGGGGTAGGAAAATTCCTACCCTGCCGGCGGTCAGGCGCCCGGGGTCTGGTCGAGCAGGCGGTGTTCGAGGGCGTAGCGCACCAGCTCGGCGGTGCTGCCCAGATTCATCTTTTCCAGGATATGGGTTTTGTGGGTGCTGACGGTCTTGACCGACAGACGCAGCTGCGCGGCGATCTCGGTCGGCCCGTGTCCTTCGGCGAGCAGGCGGAAGATCTCGAACTCGCGGTCGGACAACTGGGTGTGCGCGGGCGCATCCGTGCCCCCGGCATCCCCCACCAGGCTCGCGGCCGCCGCCTCGGTGATGTAGACGCCTCCGGCGGCGATCTTGCGGATCGCGCCTACCAGCTGTTCCGAAGCGCTGTCCTTGGTGAGATAGCCCGAGGCGCCCGCCTTCAGCGCCCGCGCCGCGTACTGGTGTTCGCCGTGCATCGACAGCACCAGGATTCGCAGCTTCGGCCGCTCCAGCTTCAGGCGCTTGATGAGATTGATGCCGGAGAGTCCCGGCATCGACATGTCCAGGAGCACGAGATCGAACGCCCCCGTCTTCACCAGCGACAGAACCTGGTCGCCGCTCGCCGCCTCGGCCGCGACCTCGACGTCGGCCACGGCGGCGAGGATCTGCTTCAGGCCGTCGCGCACCAGCTTGTGGTCGTCGGCGAGGAGCAGGCGGATCACGCGGCGCCCCCGTTGCGCGGCGGGCGCGCCGGCATGCGCAGCCTCACCCGGGTGCCGCCGCGCGGCGCGCGCGCCACTTCCAGCGAACCGCCGAGGTGGAAGACGCGCTCGCGCATGCCCTTGAGGCCGAGCGATCGCGACTTCGCCAGATCATCCGGCGCAATCCCCCGGCCGTCGTCCTCGATCTCCATGCGCAGCTCGCCGTCGTCGATGGCGAGCACGACCCATGCGTGGCGCGCCTCGGCATGGCGGGCGATGTTGGTCAGCGATTCCTGCAGCGCGCGGTACAGGGCGTTCGCCACGCCGCGATCGATGCCGTTGAGCTGTTCTTCCGCGGGCGCCAGCAGCTCGCACTTCACGCCGGAGCGCTGGGCGAAGTCTTCCGCCAGCCAGCCCACCGCGTCCGCCAGGCCGAGATCGTCGAGCATCAGCGGCCGCAAGTCCGCGGCGATGCGCCGCACCGAGGTCACCGTCTGCTCCAGCGTCTCGCTCATCTTCTGCGTCTTGACGCCGAGTTCTTCCACGCCGTCGGGCAGGCGCTCGCGCAGCCAACCGAGATCCATCTTGAGCGCGGTCAGCAACTGTCCGAGCTCGTCGTGCAACTCGCGGGCGATGCGCGTTTTTTCGTCCTCGCGCGCCTCCAGCACCTGCGCCGAAAGCGCCTGCAGCTCGTTCTGCCGGCGCTTGAGTTCGTCGTCGTACTGCTTGCGCAGCGTGATGTCGCGCAGGATCACGGTGTAGTAGCACCGCTCGCCTTCCGTCACCTGCGAGATCGAAGCCTCGATCGGAAACTCTTCGCCGTCCGCGCGCAGCGCCCACAGCGTGGTGACGTCGCCCATGCGCCGGCTGGTGACGCCGGTGCGCCCGAAATGGTCGATGTGCGAGCGATGCGCGGCGCGGAAGCGCGCCGGGAGGAAGCGGTCGAGGGAGGTGCCGAGCGCCTCCTCGCGCGGGCAGCGGAACACCTGCTCCGCGGCGCGGTTGAACAGCACGATGCGCTGCTGCTCATCCACCGTGATGATCGCATCCATCGCCGAATTCACGATCGCGGCGAGACGGGCGCGGCTGGCCTCGAGCGCGTCCTCGAAGCGCGCCGTCTGCGCCTCCGCGCTCATCGCCAGCAGCACCACGGCGCCGACTCCCACGCCGAGCACCGCGAGATTGACCATGAGGCTGACTGCCGCGAGCCAGGGCCTGCTGTCGCTGTACTGGAGATCCGCGAAGTCGAGCACCACGACCCCGGCCGCGAGCGCGATGCCGACCGCGATCATCCAGGGCTTCAGCCAGGGCGGCAGGCGGCGATGCGGCAGCGGGCGGTTCATTTTCGGCTCCGTCGGCGAAGCGGGCAACGTTGCAAGCTCAATTGACCCAGGTCAAGGTCGCGCGGCCGCCGTTTGGCATAGTGCCACCCAGGACCACGCAACGACGCTGGTGCGCAGGGGCAATGAATTATCCTTCTTCCGAACTGGTGATCAATCCGGTGCTGATCCGGAAGTACGATATCAGCGGGCCGCGGTATACGTCCTACCCTACCGCGGACCGGTTCGCCGAGGCGTTCGGCGAGACGGAGTACAGGCATTGGATCGCAAAGCGCAACATCGGCGGCATCAGCCAGCCGCTCTCGGTGTACGTACACCTCCCGTTCTGCGACACCATTTGCTACTACTGCGCGTGCAACAAGGTCGTCACGCGCGACCATGGCCGCTCCGCAAAGTATATCAAGTACCTGAGAAAGGAACTCGACCTCGTCGCCGGCCTGCTGGGCGCGGATCGGCGCATCTCCCAGCTCCACTGGGGCGGCGGCACGCCGACCTTCCTGTCGCGCGGGGAGGCGCATGAGCTGATAAGCGCGCTCGACAAGCGGTTCGAGCGCGGACGCGATCCGGAGTGCTCGATCGAGGTCGATCCGCGCAAGGTCGAGCCGGGCGCAATGGCATTTTTCGCCGGCCTCGGCTTCAACCGCGTCTCGGTGGGGGTGCAGGACTTCGACCCCCACGTGCAACGAGCGGTGCACCGAATCCAGAGCGAGGAGGTCACGCGCCGCGTGGTCGAGGAAGCGCGGGCGGCCGGAGTGCGCTCCGTGAACCTGGACCTGATCTACGGGCTGCCAAGGCAGACGCTGGACAGCTTCAACGCCACGCTCGACAAGGTGCTGGCGCTGGAGCCGGACCGGATCGCGCTCTACAGCTATGCGCACCTGCCGCGAACCTTCAAGCCGCAGCGGCGCATCGCCGAGTCCGAGCTGCCTTCGGCCGAAACCAAGTTGCAGATCCTCACGCTCGCGATCGGACGCCTGACGCGCGCGGGCTATTTCTATATCGGCATGGACCATTTCGCGAAGCCGGAAGACGATCTCGCCGTGGCGCAGCGGCAGGGCCGTCTGCATCGCAACTTCCAGGGCTATTCGGCGCAGCCCGAGAGCGACATGGTGGGGCTCGGAATCTCCGCGATCGGCCGCATCGGTCCCACCTACAGCCAGAACCTGAAAGCGCTCGACGAGTACTACGCTGCGCTCGACGCGGAACGCCTGCCGGTGTGGCGCGGCATGGTGCTTAGCCAGGACGACCTGGTGCGGCGCGCGGTCATCCAGGCGCTCATCTGCCAGTTCCGGCTGTCGATCGAATCGATCGAGCTCTCCTACCTGGTGGACTTCCGGCGCTATTTTTCGCAGGAGCTGGAAGACCTGAAACGGCTGGCCGACGACGGGCTGGTCGAACTGCAGCCCGAGTGGATCGTCGTGACGCCGCAGGGCAGGCTTCTGGTGCGCGTGATATGCATGGTGTTCGACCGGTATCTGCGTGAGAATCGGCAGCTTGCGTCGTATTCGAGGGTGATGTAATGCCGGAGGCAAGCCTGGCTGCCGTCTTTTTGGTCGGACTGCTCGGCGGCGTGCACTGCGCCGGCATGTGCGGCGGCATCGTGTCCGCCCTCTCGTCCCAGCCCGGGGCGCAGGCGCAGCGCTGGTCGCTGCATCTCGCCTACAACCTGGGACGCATCGCGAGCTACGCGGCCGCAGGCGCGATCGCCGGCTCGATCGCGGGCGTCGGGCTGCTGTTCCGGGATGTGCTGCCGCTGCAGACGATCCTGTACGCACTGGCCAATGTCATGTTGATCCTGCTCGGCCTGTATCTGGCCGGATGGTCTTCCCTGGTGGCGCGCCTCGAGTCGGCCGGGCTTGGGTTGTGGAAACGCATCTCGCCTTATACCCGGCGGCTGTTGCCCGCGGACACGCTGCCACGCGCGGCAGCGCTCGGCGCGCTGTGGGGCTGGTTGCCGTGCGGACTGGTCTACAGCGTGCTCGCGGTGGCGCTGGTGAGCGGCAGCGCGGCGAGCGGCGCGCTGACGATGCTGGCCTTCGGCCTGGGCACTGCTCCGAACCTGCTGTTTGCCGGGCTGCTGCTGGTGAAGGCGCGCAAGCTGTTTCAGGCCGCAGCGTTCCGTACCCTGTCCGGCGCAGTCGTTCTCGGCTTCGGCGTGGCGGGACTGGCCGACGCCTCACAGCTCACCGAACAGATCCGCCGCGGCATACTCTGTTTCGCCTGAGCGCTGCGCTGTCTCTTTTCGGGAGGGGCGGAAATCCTTTTCCCCGGATGGTGCCTGCGCCCGGCCGCCGGCGGAGGAGGTGCGGGAACGGCGCCGAAGGAACACGCTGCGCCGGCCGGCAAGCCGAAGACGCGTTTGATGTTCAAGGCCGAATCGGTATAATCCGCGCCTTCCTTGCCTCACCGGGACCGCAACCGGGAGGCTCTTCGCCCGGCTCTACGGGCTTTACCCACAAGGAGAATTCATGCGGCATTACGAGATCGTTTTCATCGTCCATCCCGATCAGAGCGAGCAGGTGCCCGCCATGATCGAGCGCTACCGCGCCATGGTCGCTTCCGGCGGCGGGCGCATCCATCGCTTGGAGGACTGGGGGCGGCGGCAGCTCGCCTACCCGATCCAGAAGGTCCACAAGGCGCACTACGTGCTCATGAACATCGAATGCGAGAAGCAGGCGCTGGACGAGCTGGAGCACGCGTTCAAGTTCAACGATGCGGTGCTGCGCCATCTCACGGTCCAGATGTCGCGTGCGTTCACCGAGCCCTCGCCGATGATGAAGGAAGAGAAGTCCAAGCAGATCGTCGGCACCGTCGCGGATTCCGGCGCGGAAAAACAGGCGGCCGAGGTTTCCGCCTGAACGGGTGAAACGCAACCAAGTCGACCTGGATGCAAGGCTGGTCTCCTCGGACGCGCTGCGCCATACCCCGGCGGGAATACCGATCCTGAGCTTTCGCGTTGCGCACCGGTCGGAGCAGCTCGAGGCGGGCAGGCCGCGCAGCGTGGAGTTCGAGATGGAGTGCGTGGCGGTGGGCCCGATCGCCGAGCGCATCGCCCAGGTCGGGCCCGGACGGGAGCTGGCTCTGTCGGGATTCCTGGCCCGGCGCAACCGGTTCAGCCACCAGACCGTGCTGTACACGAACGATTTTGCATTGAAGTAAAGGAAGCGACATGGCAAGACAGATGGGCAGAAATGCCAAGGCCAAGACCAAGGAAAAGCGCGGCGGGTTCTCGCGGCCGCTGTTCAGGCGCCGCAAGTTCTGCCGTTTTACCGCCGAGAAGATCCAGTGGGTCGACTACAAGGACGTCGAGTTGCTCAAGGACTTCATCAACGAGAACGGCAAGATCATCCCGGCGCGCATCACCGGCACCAAGGCGCGCTACCAGCGCCAGCTCTCCGTCGCGGTCAAGCGCGCGCGGTTTCTCGCGCTGCTGCCGTACACCGACTTGCACTGAGGAGCGGCTACGATGCAGGTCATCCTGATGGAGAAGGTGCACAACCTCGGCCAGCTCGGCGACGTCGTCAAGGTCAAGGAAGGCTTCGCCCGCAACTATCTGATCCCGCACGGCAAGGCCAAGCGCGCCACGCCGGAGAACATCGCCGAGTTCGAAAAACGCCGCGCCGAGCTGGAATCCCAGCAGTCCAAAGCGCTCGCCGAGGCCACCGAGCGCGCGGCCAAGCTCGAGGGGCTGATGATCCAGGTCATCCAGAAGGCCGGCGTCGACGGTCGCCTGTTCGGCTCGGTAACGAACTACGACATCGCCGAAGCGCTCAAGGCGCAGGGACACGAGGTCGCCAAGTCGATGATCCGTCTGCCGAACGGTCCGCTCAAGCACGTCGGGGACCATCAGATCGTCATCGACCTGCACGCCGACGTGACGGCCAAGATCACGGTGTCCGTTCTCGGCGAGCAATAAGCGACCGGCGGGCGCTCGCGCGACCAGGCCGCACGCGCTGCGGCCTTTTCTTTTTTTCTCAAGGCCTTCTCGCGCGAAGTTGAAGGCGCGCAAATTTTCCTGTCGCGGCTTCGCATTTCCAATAAACTTACGCGCAGTTCATCGCGCGCTTTGCGGCACATCAGAACTCGGGGAGACGCATGGCCCAGGCGGCAGTCCAACGCGTGCAGGATGCGCAGGTCGAGCTCATCAAGCTTCCGCCGCATTCGGTGGAGGCGGAGCAATCGGTGCTCGGCGGCCTGCTGCTGGACAACGCGGCGTGGGACAGGATCGCCGACATGATCGGCGAGTCCGATTTCTATCGCGCCGACCACCGCCTCATCTACCGCCACATATCCAAGCTGATCGAGGCCTCGCGCCCGGCGGACGCGATCACGGTTGCCGAGAGCCTGGACAGCACGAAGGAGCTCGAGAGCGTGGGCGGCCTGTCGTATCTCGGCGCGCTCGCACAGAACACGCCTTCGTCGGCGAACATCCGGCGTTACGCGGAGATCGTGCGGGAGCGGGCAATCATGCGCAAGCTGGCGGAGACCGCCACCGAGATCGCCGATCGCGCCTACAACCCGATGGGACGCGAGGCGGCGCAACTGCTCGACGAGGCGGAGTCTAAGATTTTCTCCATCTCGGAGGAAGGCGCGCGCGGGCGACTGGGCTTTCTGGACATGCAGCCGGTGCTCACGCAGGTCGTCGAGCGCATCGATCTGCTCTACAACCGCGACAATCCGTCGGACGTGACCGGGGTGCCGACCGGCTTCACCGACCTCGACCGGATGACCTCCGGCCTGCAGCCGGGAGACCTGGTGATCATCGCGGGACGCCCCTCGATGGGCAAGACCGCGCTCGCGCTCAACATCGCCGAGCACGTCGCGCTCGACGCCGGGCTGCCGGTGGGCGTGTTTTCGATGGAAATGTCCGCCTCGCAGCTGGTGATGCGCATGCTCGGCACAGTGGGCAAGCTCGATCAGCACAAGTTGCGCATCGGCCGGCTCGCCGACGAGGACTGGCGCCGGCTCACCGACGCGGTCGGCAAGCTCAACGACGCGCCGGTGCACATCGACGAGACGGCGGCGCTCAACGCGCTGGAATTGCGGGCGCGCGCGCGGCGGCTGCACCGGCAGTACGGCAAGCTGGGGCTGATCGTGGTCGACTACCTGCAGCTCATGTCGGCGGCATCCCAGGGGGAGAACCGGGCCACCGAGATCTCCGAGATCTCGCGTTCGCTGAAGGCGCTCGCCAAGGAGCTGAACGTGCCGGTGGTCGCGCTGTCGCAGTTGAACCGCTCCCTCGAGCAGCGACCGAACAAGCGCCCGGTGATGTCGGACCTGCGCGAGTCGGGGGCGATCGAGCAGGACGCCGACCTGATCCTGTTCATCTATCGCGACGAGGTGTACAACCCCGATTCGCCCGACCGCGGCCGCGCCGAAGTCATCGTCGGCAAGCAGCGCAACGGACCGATCGGCACCGTGATGCTCACCTTCCAGGGCGAGTACACGCGCTTCGCCAACTTCGCCGATCCGTCGCGCTATTGAGCGACGGCCTCAGTAGGCGTCCTGCGGAAAGCGCCTCTTGAAGCCTTCGTAGGTGCGCTGAAACTCCGTCTCCATTCCCTCCTGGCGGTAGACCGCCATCAGTTTCACCCAGGAATCGCGATCGCTCGGGTCCTTGTGGATCTGGAACTCGAGCAGGCTGATGGCGTTCTGAATGCGCCCGAGGGCGATAAAGCGGTCCACGTCGGTGAACATGGAGCGCGAGCTGTCGAGCGCGAGATCCATCTCGCGCCGGAGATCCGTCCGGACGGCTTCGGCCTGCGCCGCCGCTTCCGCTTCCAGGACCACGTCCACGCCCGCGGTGGCCGTGGGCTGTGTCGCGGTGGCGAAACGCTGCGTTTGATCGAAGGAGGTGGACTCTGCGCGTGCTTCGGCAGCAGGGCGAGGAGGCTCTGCGGGGGCGGCAGCCGGCGCCGGCGGAGGAGGAACTTCGCGCCGCGCGGCCGGCGGAGGTCTGGGTGGTGGTGGCGCTTCCGTGGACAACAGCGGACCGGCTGCTTCTCGCGCCTCGGCAAGCAGTGCCTCGATTCGCGCCTCGTGGTTGTCCATCGCGCGCTTGAGCCGACCGCGGCGCCCCGCCACGAAGGCGATCGCGGTGAGCAGGACCGCGGCCGCCGCGAGTATCGCCCACTGCAGCCAGGAAATGCCCGCGGGCGTGGCGATCGGCGGCGCGGCGGCGACCGGCGGCGCAGGCGCAACGGGAGGAGGCGCCGCGGCTTGCGCGGCGAAGCTTCGGCGCAATGTTTCGACGGCCTGCTCCAGCTTCGCGAGCTGATCGTTGATCACGCCCTGCGATTCACGGAGCTGCGCGATCTTGAGCTCCAGCGCCTGCGCCGCGGCGGAGGAGAGAACCGCGACGCCTTCCCCGAGGTACTGCTGCCGCAGCTCCTCGCGCTTCGCTTCGGTGATCTCGGCGCTCGGCCGCAGATCGAGCTCGCCGCGCGAGAGCTTCAGACGCAGGACGCCGAGCCGCGCGGCGGGCGCGCGCGCGCGCGGGCGTTCCTCCGTCGCCGGCGCGGCCCGTACGGGCGCAGGCGCCGCGGGTCTGCCCGCTGGCGGCGCCTCGGCGGATGGCCCTGGCGGCGGCAGGGCAAGCACGGACTTGACTGCGCGCAGATCGGGGATCCGCAGCGCGGTTCCGGCCGGCAGGGAGCGCAACTTTCCGGCTGGGAAGAGATCCGGGTTGACGCGCGCGATGGCGCGTGCGAGCCGCGTGCGAGCCGCCTCGTTGCGCGGATAGATCGCGCGTGCGATCGAGGCGACCGATTCTCCAGGCCGCAACACGATGGTGAATCCCGGGACGGCCGGCTCGACGGGCAGCACCACCGCCGCGTGCCGGGAGCCGGGGAGCAGGAGGTTGGTAAGCCGGGCCTGGCTGGGCTGACCGGGACACTGCACTTTAAGCACCAGCGATACCGCGGGCGCGGCAACCGGCTTGTCGGTCACGATCTCGACGCGATCGCCGGCGGCGGACAGTATGACGCGCGCATCGCGCAGCAGCGGATAGTCGGGGTCGGGCGCGTCGCGCTCGTCGCCGAGCGAAAGGCAATCCTGCGTGAGCCGCTCGCCGGGCGCCGGCTGCACCGTCGCCACGACCCGCAGCGGCTCGCCGCGCAGCGATAGCACCTCCAGGCGTCCGATGTTTTCCGCGCAGGCGCACGCGCTCCACAAGAGGAACAGAGTCCCTAGCCCCGCCAGCGGCGGGCCCGCCTTGACAGCCGGCGATACTCGGAGCGCTCCTCTACTAGATATTGTGGATCCCTGTCGGCTCACTCACCAGACTTTGTGGGCGAGTGTAGTCTCGCGAGGGACCGAAGGCAACTCCTTGAACGACAATCGCTAGAGCACTTCCGCCGCGTGGTCCGCCAGCCGCGAGCGCTCGCCGCGCAGCAGGGTGACGTGGCCGGAGTGAATCCAGCCCTTGAAGCGGTCGACGACGTAGGTGAGCCCGGAACTGCCCTCGGTGAGGTAGGGCGTGTCGATCTGCGAGATGTTGCCGAGGCAGACCACCTTGGTGCCCGGGCCGGCGCGGGTGATCAGCGTCTTCATCTGCTTGGGCGTGAGGTTCTGCGCCTCGTCGATGATGAGGAACTTCTGGATGAACGTGCGGCCGCGCATGAAGTTGAGCGACTTCACCTTGATCCGCGACCGGATCAGGTCGCGGGTCGCTGCGCGCCCCCACTCCCCGGCCTCGTCGTCGGTCTTGTTGAGCACGTCGAGATTGTCCTCCAGCGCGCCCATCCACGGCGTCATCTTCTCTTCCTCGGTGCCGGGCAGGAAGCCGATGTCCTCGCCCACCGGGACGGTGACGCGGGTCATGATGATCTCGGAATAGATCTTGTCTTCCAGCGTCTGGGCGAGCCCCGCCGCGAGCGTGAGCAGCGTCTTGCCGGTGCCGGCCTGGCCGAGCAGCGTGAGGAAATCCACCTCCGGGTTCATGAGCAGGTTGAGGGCGAAGTTCTGCTCGCGGTTACGCGCCACGATGCCCCATACCGCGTTCTTCTGATGCGTGTAGTCCCTGACGGTGGCGAGGATCGCCGTCTTGCCGGAGATCTCCCTGACTTGCGCGTAGAAAGGCTTGCCCGCTTCCTGGTAGACGAATTCGTTGACGAGCAGGCTGCCGCACAGCGGCCCGCGCAGCCGGTAGAAGGTGCGCCCGGACTGCTGCCAGGATTCCATCTCGCGTCCGTGCGATTCCCAGAAGTCCTGCGGCAGCTCGCGCGCGCCGGTGTAGAGGAGGTCGGTGTCCTCCAGCACCTTGTCGTTGAAGTAGTCCTCGGTAGCCAGGCCCAGCGCGCGGGCCTTGATGCGCATGTTGATGTCCTTGCTGACCAGGATGACCTCGCGCCTGTCGTGGCGCTCCTGCAGGTGCTTGACCACCCCGATGATCTGGTTGTCGGTCTTGCCCGCCGGGAGCCGGCTCGGCAGCTCGCCGGAGATCGCCTCGGTCTGCAGGAACAGCCTGCCGGTCGCCTCCTTGGCGCCGAAGCTCGCGAGCGGGATGCCGTTCTCGATGCCGTCGGGGGCGCCGCTCACGATGGCGTCGAGGAAGCGGCTCGCCTGGCGCGCATTGCGCGCCACTTCCGACATGCCTTTCTTGTTCGCATCCAGCTCCTCGAGCGTGGCCATCGGGATGTAAATGTCGTGCTCCTCGAACCGGAACAGGCTCGTCGGGTCGTGCATCAGCACGTTGGTGTCGAGGACGAAGAGCTTGTTGCGGGGGGAGAGCTTGGTGACGACTGAAGCGGGTTTGCGCTGGATCATGTTCTATCGCGCCTGTGCCGGCGTTGCGCGGAAGGAAGGAAAACGGGCGTGGGAGGGTACGCTACTCCTTGGGCTCATCCGTGCTCCTGTTCGGGAAATGGATCAAAGGGTCTGTACGAATTCGAGGACCTCCCGGGCATGGCCGGCCACCTTGACGCCGCGCCACTCCCTGCGCACCACGCCTGCGGAATCGATCACGAAAGTGCTGCGCTCGATGCCTCTCACCTGCCTGCCGTACATGTTCTTCGTTTTCAGGACGCCGAACATGCCGCAGGCGACCTCGTCCTCGTCCGACAGCAGGTCGAAGGGAAAGCTCATCTTGGCCTTGAATGCCTCGTGCGAAGCCATGCCGTCGCGCGAGATGCCATAGATTGCGCACCCGAGCCCCGCGAACTCGGAATGAAGATCGCGAAACTCCTGGCCTTCCGCGGTGCAGCCGGGCGTGTTGTCCTTTGGGTAGAAATAGACGACCAGCGGGTGACCGGATTGCGCCGACAGTCTGAAAATGCGCTTGCCGGTGGACGGCAATTCGAAGTCGGGTACCTTGAGTCCGGTGAGCGGCGACGACATGCGAGTTCAATGGTTACCGAATTGCACCGCCAATGCAAGCGGCTTCAGGCGACCTCGGCGAGCGGCAGGAACTCCGGCCCCTGCAGCATCAGGTCGCCGTAGCGGCCGGGAACCGGACCCGCGGCGACCTTGTGGTGCGGCAGGCCGGCGGGCAGACCGTCGATGTAGTCCGAGAGGGAGACCAGCCGGTATCCTTGTCCGCGCCAGCCGCGCAGCAGCCGCTCCAGCACTCCGGCCAGACGCATACCCTCCAGCTCGGCGTGGAGGGTGAATACATGGCCGGTGGCGGGAGGCTTGCGGGTCAGCGCGAGTAGGTGATCCGCGACGCTCGACTCGTCGATCCCGTCGGTTCCGATCAACTCGTCGAGAGTGGGCAGCGTGGTCGGCAACTGCGGACAGGCGATGATCTCGCCGTCGAGCACCGGAATGAAGGGCGTGGTGCCGCGGGTGTCGGAAGCGTACTGGAAACCCAGCCGCTGCGTGAGGCGAAAGGCGGTCTTGTTCATCTGCCAGCCGGCCGCGCCATGCACCCGGGCAGGCTCGCCGAAGATCTCGACGAAGCGGTCGCAGGCGAGCCGCATCTGCAGCGCCGTCCACTCTGCGCCGGCCTTCGCCACCCGGTCCTGCCACAAGACGTGGTCCCAGGTATGGATGCCGACCTCGAATCCGGCGTCGCGCGCACTGCGCATGACCGGCGCGCATTTCAGGCCGATGTCCGGGCCCGGCAGCACGGTGCCGTACATGAGCGTGCGCAGGCCGTAGTGCTTGACCACCGAGGTGCGCGAGACTTTCTTCAGAAATCCGCGCCGGAATACGCGCTTGATCGCGCGGCCGGTATGGTCCGGTCCGAGAGTGAAGAGAAAGGTCGCGCCGGCCTCGTTCTGTGACAGCAGTTCCATCAACCGCGGCACGCCGTCGCGGGTGCCGCGGTAGGTGTCGACGTCGATCTTCAGCGCGAGTTTCATTCACAATTCTCACCACAGAGACACGGAGAACTTCAAAAACGGATTTTCACCACCAAGGCACCAAGACACCAAGGAAACCTCAGCCGGTGTTTGCTTTTCTTGGTGCCTTGGTGGTTAACCTGTTTTTG
>DASRFY010000151.1:0-3341 GCA_035651315.1 Burkholderiales bacterium | reverse complement strand
TTCATTACCGAAAAACCGTTTCCCGACGGAAACGGACTGTATACGATCTTCGGGCAGGTGGTGGCCGGGATGGACCTGATCGGCCAGATCGCCCGCGTCAAGCGCGATGGCAGTGATAAGCCAAAGACGCCGGTGATGCTGACCCACATCGACATCGTGCGCATGGTCGAGAAACCCGTGCCCGGCCACTCCGACGCGGGATTTGGGATTTATGTGAATTCCAATGGCGACATCCTGACGGTCTCCCAAGCCGTGCAGGATTGCCGGGAAGTGCACATCGAGGGCGGCGCGAAAGTGGAGGTCGCGGCGACGGATCGGCAGAACGGGTTGGCCGTGCTGCACTCGGGAACCAAGGCAGAAGCGTTCGCTCTGTTTCGCTCGGGCGACGCGGTGCCCGCGCAAGATCCCGTGTGGACGTTGGCGCCGGCGCCGGCGGTGGTGAGCGCGTCGGCCGACGCTCACGGCGACAACCGCTTTCTGCAGTTGGACGGTCCAGCCGGAACTCCCGGCAGTCCGGTGCTCGACACCAGCGGCGACCTGGCAGGTCTTCTTTCCGGCGGCGGGGAAGATCCGGTTGGCAAGCTCGCCATTAAAACGTCCGTCGCGCTGGGGTTTCTGGATGCCTCCGGTATCAGCTACAAGACGCGCGCTTCCCGCAAAGAGGTCGAACGCATAGCCGCCACCGATCAGGCGCGCCGGTACACCGTCGCGATTCAGTGCTGGAAATAGCTCGATGCCGCTGCCGAATCTCTCCGGACAGGTTGCGGTCATCACGGGCGCGTCGCAAGGAATCGGGCGCGGGATTGCGCTGGCTTTGGGCAAGGCCGCCGCGACGATCTACGTGACAGGACGGAACCGGTCCGCCCTCGAAGCGGTGGCGGCCGAGGTCCGCGCGCGGGGCGGCCGCGCCATCGCTGCGGTTTGCGATCACGCGCAAGATGCCGATGTCAGCGCGCTGTTCGCGCGCATCCGGGAGGAGCAGCCCGGGCTCCACCTTTTGGTGAACAATGTCTGGGGCGGCTATGAAGGGCACCCGCAGGGCCTGGGGCCTCAGCCGTTCTGGGAAGCGAGTCTTGACGATTGGGAGGCAATGTTCGTGCGCGGGGTGCGGCCGCATTTTGCCGCGAGCCGGCTGGCGGCGCCGCTGATGATTTCCGGCAAGCGCGGCCTGATCGTCAACACCATTGCCTGGGTGCAGGGCAAATATCTGCTGCAGCTCTACTATGACGTGGCGAAGCACGCGGTGGCGCGCATGGCGTACGGAATGGCGCTCGAGCTAAAGCCGCACGGCGTAGCGGCGGTCGCGGTGGCCCCCGGTTTCGCGCGGACCGAACGGGTGATGGCCGCCCACGACGCGCATCCGTTCGACCTCAGCGGGACGGAATCGTCTGAATATATAGGTAGGGGCGTGGCGCATCTGCTGGCCGATCCCGGGTTGATGAGCCGCACCGGACAGATCTTCACCGCCGGCCAACTGGCCCGCGAGTACGGCTTCACTGACGTTGATGGACGGCAACCGGAGCCGTTTACGATGCCCGCGAACCTGGCGATGGACTGATGCGCGGTGAGGCAGGTTCTCAGGCGGGCCTGCGGATCCGTTTTCGAGCCGGTCCAGAAGGACGCGCGCTTCGGCGCGCGAGCTTCTCCTGCTACTAACGTTGTATGCCGAGACCGCGGCAGAAGGATATAGTAGGGTGTTCTACGAGAGCGCGCGGGAAGCTCAAAATTCCGAAGAGCGAATGACAGCACATGCGAGCTGAGCCAAACTTCCTCGAACTGATCGGCCGGTTCGCCGGCAAACGCATGCTGGTCATCGGCGACCTCATGCTCGACGAGTTCATCTGGGGCCGCGTCTCCCGAATTTCGCCCGAAGCGCCTGTCCCGGTTGTGAGCGTCACGGGCGAATCCGAGTACCCCGGCGGCGCTGCGAATGTCGCACGCAACCTGCGGGAGTTCACGAGTGAGACTTTTGTGATGGGCCTGGTCGGCGCCGATCCGCATGGGCAGAACTTGATCGGCTTGCTCGAGGCCGCGGGCATCGGCACGACGGGTGTGCTGCAAGACTCCAACGCGGCGACCACCGTGAAGACCCGCGTGATTGCGCGCAACCAGCAGGTGGTTCGTGTCGACCGCGAGCGCAAAACGATTCTGACCTCCGATCAACTCGGGCATGCCCGCGAATACCTGGAGCATGCGATCCCGCGGATGGACGGCGTCGTCGTAGCGGACTACGGCAAAGGTTTTTTGACGCAGCCGCTCGCCGACGAGATCTGCCGGCTCGCCCGCAGACACGCCAAGGTGCTGGCGGTGGACCCGCATCCCCACACCTCGCTCGTATGGCGCGGCGCGACCGCGATCAAGCCGAACCGCATCGAAGCCTTTACTGCCGTGGGGCTGCCGCCTGCCGATCCGGTCGAGCCTGCTTGTCGCGACGAAGCCCTCCTCGAAGCGGCCCGCCGCCTCAATCAGCTTTGGGAAACGCGCAGTCTGCTGGTCACGCTCGGTGAACAGGGCATGCTGCTCTTCGATGGCGAAGCCGAGCCGGTGCATCTGCCCGCCCGCGCGCACGAGGTCTTCGATGTCTCCGGCGCGGGCGACACCGCGATTGCCCTCTTTACTCTAGGGTTGGTGGCCGGCGCTACGCCGGCAGGCGCCGCGGAGCTCGCCAATCGTGCGAGCGGCATCGTTGTCGGCAAGATTGGAACCGCGACCGTCACTCCAGCCGAGTTGATCGCCGCCTTCGAGCCGGCATGAGCGCTCTTAGCGCGCCGCCAACGGATAGGCGACGCTTTCACGTAGCCATTCCGCGTTGTTCCGAACATCCGCCTTCAGCCGCTCGCACAGACGTTCCCGTTCGTCGAACAGCCGGTAGCCTTCGCGCGCGCGAAGATATCCCCGCGCTTTCGGCTCGCGAGCAAACAACGCGGCTTCGCCTTCCTCCTCCGCCTTCTGCTCATAACGCCGCCGGTTCTCCAGCAGCGCCTTCATCAGAAACGGCATCACCATCGAGTAATCCGCCTGCATCGATTCGGTAGTCTGCTGGTACGTATCCTTATCCACTTTGCCCCAGGTTACTGCTTCCGCCGGCGGGCACGATGACAACGACCCGTCGGTCACGGGCGCCGTCACGATCTGCACGTCGAACTGATACCCGCGCACGTCGGGCAATCCCAGCACTTGTCCCAAGGCCGGCTCTGGCTGCAGGTTGTAATTTTTCGGAACGCCTCCGCCGAGGATCACCGTGCCGATGGCGTGCGCCGGGTGCTCGAACAACCCCCACCGGTGATAGGCGCAGGCCTCGAACACCTCGCCGTGCAAATCGAGATCAAATCCATATTCGG
>DASRFY010000150.1:0-36087 GCA_035651315.1 Burkholderiales bacterium | reverse complement strand
CGACAACTCGGTTGCAACCGAGCGGATCAGCGCCGGTGGAATGCGCGGCTCGTCGCCCTGCGCGTTGATCACGATCTCCTCGTCGCGCCAGCTGCGCGCCTCGACGACCTCGGCGACGCGATCGGTGCCGGTGGCATGTTCCGCACCGGTCATCACCGCGATGTGACCATGCCGTTCTACCGCGTCGCGCACGCGCGCATCGTCGGTCGCGACGATGATTTCGCGCGCCCCGGACTCGCGTGCGCGGTCCGCAACGTGCACCACCATCGGCTTGCCGGCGATGTCGGCGAGCGGCTTGCCGGGCAGGCGCGTGGAGGCGTAGCGGGCGGGAATGACGACGACGAATGAGATCACGGGACTCCGTGCTCGGGACCCGGCGTTCCGGATGAAGTGAAATAAGCGCGCGGAACAGCCGGATGCATCGGCCGCGCTTGGCTGAGTCCCGAGTCCCCGGTCCGGAGCCCTGTCAAACTTCCTCCTCGGGAGGAAGCTTGCGCGCTTCGTCCTCGAGCATGATAGGGATGTCGTCCCGGATCTGGTAACCGAGACGGCAGGGCTTGCAGATCAGCTCGAGCGCCGTCTTGCGGTAGACGAGCGGACCCTTGCAGACGGGACAGACCAGAATGTCAATGAGCTTGGCGTCCACGATTCGTCTTGAGACGTTGAAGAATGCGATCCACCAGCGCCGGATCGACTCGCGCCTCGACCGGCAAAGTCCACCAGTTGTCGCGCGCGAAGGAGCCGCATTTTATCCCATCCTTCTCCGTCATGACGACCACCCCATCGGGCGCGAAGTCGAAGTCCGACGGCACGAAGGGATGATGATCGGGAAAAGGATGCTCGACGAACGTCAGGCCGAACCGCCGCAGGTGGGCGAAGAAGCGCGCCGGTCTGCCGATGCCCGCCACGGCGTGGACCGCTGCGCCCCGCATGGCAAGCGCTGCGACGCCCAGGGACGGGTCGCGCAGATTGCGCAGCGTTTCGCCCTCGAGCCGCATATCGAAGCATGGCGCGCCCGGCGCGACGAACTCTCCGGGCCCATTGGTCACCACCGCGTCGACGCGCGTCAGGCGCGAAGCGGGCTCGCGCAACGGACCTGCGGGCAGCGGCAACCCGTTACCCAGACCTTGCTCCGGATCGAAGACCGCGATCTCGATATCCCGAGCCAGCCGGTAATGCTGCAGGCCGTCGTCGCTCACGATGACGTCGCATTCGGGATGGGCGGCCAGCAGCGCGAGTGCGGCGGCGACGCGGTCGCGGCCGACCCATACCGGGCATCGCGCACGCCGGCAAAGCAGCACCGGCTCGTCGCCGACCTCGGCCGGGGACGAATCCGGACGCACTTCGGCAAGCGTCTCGCGCCCGCCGTAGCCGCGGCTCACGATCCCCGGGCGCAGGCCTCGCGCGCGCAGGGCCTCGGCCAGAAAGACAACGAGCGGCGTCTTGCCGGCGCCGCCGGCGACGATATTGCCGACCACGATCACCGGCACGGGCAGGTGCACCGCGCGCAGGACGCCGCCGCGGTAGAGCAGCCGCCGCGCGCCTGTGACCACGGCGAACACAAGCGCGAGCGGCAACAGCAGAAGCGACGCCCAGGTCAGGCGCTGCCAGTGTTTTTCCAGCGGATGCACGGGACGACGCGGGAGCGGGGGTGCCCGTAGCTTAACAGGGCGCTAGGGCGGCGCTATTTCTGCTGCGTGGTGAAAGTGATGCGACCGAAGCCCGCAAGCCGGGCTGCCTCCATCACGTTGATCACGGACTGGTGGGTGGCGTTCTGATCCGCGTTGATCACGATCACCGGATCGGGATTGCCGCCTGCGGCGCGCTGCAGCTCGGCGGCAAAGGCGGACGGCGTGGTGAAGACGACGTTGTTGCGATTGATGACGTACTGGCCGCTGACGGAGACGGCCACGTTGATCTGGTTTGGATGTTCCTGTGGCTTGCTCGCTTCCGCGGTCGGCAGGTTGATCTGCAGCTCCGCGAACTTGGAGTAGGTGGTCGTCACCGCGAGGAAGATGACGATGACCAGCAGGATGTCGATGAACGGAACCAGATTGACCTCGGGTTCCTCGGGCACCCGCCCGCGCCGGAAATTCATCGCCATGGCAGTCTAGACCGTACGTTCACCGTGGATGATTTCGACCAGCTTGATCGCCTGCAGCTCCATTTCCACCACCAGGGACTCGACGCGGGCGCGGAAATGTCGATAGAAGACCAGGCTCGGCACGGCGACCATGATACCGAAGGCGGCGTTGTACAGGGCGACGGAAATGCCGTGCGCAAGCTGGGCCGGGTTCGTCATGCCGCTTGGCGCCGAAGCGCCGAAAATTTCGATCATGCCGATGATCGTGCCGAGCAGCCCGAGCAGCGGGGACATGGTGGCAATGGTGCCGAGGGTGGTGAGAAAACGATCCAGCTCGTGCGCCGCGGCGCCGCCCGCCTCCTCGATCGACTCCCTCATGATCTCGCGCGAACTCTTGACGTTCTTGAGGCCCGCGGCCAGGACCTTGCCGAGCAGCGAATTCAGCGCCAGCCGATCCAGCATCTCCACGGTCACGCCCTTCTGTCGATATTCCTGAACGACCCTCGGCAGCAAGTCGCGCGGCGCGACCACGTTCTGGCGCAACGTATAGAAGCGCTCGCCGATGATTCCAATCGCGACTATGGAGCAGAGAATGATGGGCCAGATCGGCCAGCCGGCGGCCTCAATGATTTCGAGCACGCGATTTCTCCGGATGCTTTTTTGCGAAAGCGCGCACTTTAAACCCCGGGCGCAATGAGCGGCAAGCGCGCGGAATTCATGTCGGCGCCCTCTTGACGATGCAGGAAAGTGCGGTTCAAGAGATCAGAACTTGTCCACAATTGTTGTGGATAACTATGTGCATAGTCTGTAAAAAGCAGAGATAAGTCGCGTTGGGACAAGAAAATTTCTCGCTGCGCTGAAAAATTGTGCGTCCCGTTTCCTGTTTTTAAAACAGCGGCTTATGGAAGATCCCCAAGCATCGGTGCGGGTTTCCGGGCGGCCGTATTACGAAGCTGCAACCATTGTGGATGAGCCGGTCGGGATGCATCGACTTTTGTCAAGCATCCGATGTGCATTTTTTTGAATTCTTTGTCGTCGTTTTCAGGCCGCCTTGTCGGCCAAAGTAGAATGGCTGCGTGAATACCTCCGAATTAGCGGCGCAGGTGATCACGGTAAGCGAGCTGAATCGCCGCGCCCGCGAGCTCGTGGAAGCCGGATTTCCGTTGTTATGGGTCGCCGGCGAGATCTCCAACTTCACCCGCGCTGCCTCCGGCCACTGTTACTTTTCCCTCAAGGATGCGCAGGCGCAGGTGCGCTGCGTAGTCTTTCGACACAAGGCGGCGCTGATCGACTTCCCGCTCGCCAACGGCATTCAAGTCGAGGTGCGGGCCCTGCCCACCCTGTACGAGCCGCGCGGCGATTTTCAGCTCGCCGTGGAAACGGCGCGCCGCGCCGGTCTGGGTCTGTTGTTCGAGGTGTTCGAGCGCCTGAAGAGGAGGCTCGAGGCGGAAGGCTTGTTCGAACCCTCGCGCAAGCGTGCGCTGCCGGCGTTTCCGCGGGCGATCGGCGTAGTGACTTCGCCTGCCGCCGCGGCGCTGCACGACGTGCTGACCACTCTGCGACGGCGTATGCCGTCGATCCCCGTCGTACTCTATCCGGCGCCGGTGCAGGGTGAGGGCGCCGCGGAAAAGATCGCCCAGGCGATCCGTGATGCCTCCGTGCGCGCCGAAGTCGACGTGCTGATCGTCTGCCGCGGCGGCGGGAGCGTGGAAGACCTGTGGGCTTACAACGAAGAAGTCGTGGCGCGCGCGATCGCGCAGTGCAGAGTCCCGCTAGTGAGCGGGATAGGGCACGAGACGGATTTCACCATCGCCGACTTCGTCGCCGACCTGCGCGCACCGACGCCTACCGCCGCGGCCGCGGCGGCATGTCCGGACCGGCTCGAGCTGTCGGCGCGGCTGCGGGTGCTGTGGCGTCGCGTCCTTCGTGCGGCGCAGCGCGGACTGGAGCAGCGCATGCAGCAGGTCGATTATCTGGGCAAACGTCTGGTTCACCCCGGCCAGCGCGTCGCGATGCGTCTCGATCAGCTCGCGCATCTGCGCGCGCGTCTGGGCGGCGCTTTGCGCCGTGCCACCGAGGGCGCAGGCCACCGGCTGCACGGGCTCCGCGGCAGGCTCGTTGTTGCGCGACCGGATTTCGACCTGCTGAAAAGATTGCGCACCGAACAAGGCGCCAGGCTGCGCCAAGCGGTTGCGCGCGGCATGGAGCGCCGGCGGCAGGCGCTCGCGGCGTTTGCGGCTCACCTCTCGCACCTGAATCCCGAAGCAGTGCTCGCGCGCGGCTACGCTATCGTCACCAGGGAAGGGGAGCGGATCGTGCGCGATGCCGCGGAACTCGCCGTCGGCGATTGCATCGGCGTGCGGCTTGCGCGCGGGCGCGTCACGGCCGAAGTCGAAACCACCGAGCTCGAAGACCGGAGCTGAGTTGCCATGCGCGCGTCGCGGCGCTATCTTGCGCCAAGCGGACGCGTTTCGTGCCGGCGGGGCTCGGTGCGGAAGAGGCCGATCCTCTGCAACATCTACCACCTGGAGGAGATCCCCCATGACAATCACGAAAAGGATCGGTTGGGCGCTGGCGTCGTTCGCGTTTGCGCTGATCTGCTCCGCGGCGCAGGCGCAGCTTGCCGACAAGAAGGTGCTCACACTGGAGGCGGCGAAGAAGATCGCCTCGGGGGCCGAAGCCGAAGCGAAGCGAAATAGCTGGACGGTAGTGATCGCGGTGGTGGACGACGGCGGCAATCTGATTTACCTGCAGCGCATCGATGGAACCCAGATCGGCAGCATCGACGTCGCCATCAAGAAGGCGAAGACGGCGGCCGCCTTCAAGCGGCCCACCAAAGTCTTCGAGGACGCGATCGCCGGCGGGCGCACCGCGATCCTGGGCCTCGACGCGGCATTGCCGCTCGAGGGCGGGCTGCCGCTGATCACTGGCGGGCAGGTGGTCGGCGCGATCGGCGTCTCGGGGGCGACCTCGCAGCAGGACGGTCAGGTTGCCAAAGCTGGTGCGGATGCGTTCGGAAGCATGTGTTCGTCGGGCGCCGGTGGAAATTGCTAGCCGGAAGGGCGCAGCGCGGCCTCCAGCCAATCGCCGATGCGCTCTGGCAGATCCTCGACCAGGCAGTCGAACTCTTGCAGTCCCCCGGTGACGCGCAGCCAGGTGAGCTGGCGCTTGGCGAGCTGGCGCGTGGCAGCCACGGCCTTGTCGCGTAGCGACGAGAGGCCGAAATCCCCCTCGAGATAGCGCCAGACCTGGCGGTAACCCACGCAGCGCATGGAAGGCAGGTCGGGGCCGAGCTCGAACTCCTCGCGCAAGGTTCGCACTTCTGCGATCAACCCCAATTCCAGCATGTCCTCGAAACGCGCTTCAATGCGTTCGTGCAACTTCGCGCGATCGCTCGGTACGAGCGCGATCTGAACCATGCGGTAGGGAAGCGAAGCGTCCCGCCTGCCTTCGATCAAGGCCGACATCGGCCGGCCGGTCAGGTAATACACTTCGAGCGCGCGCTGGATGCGCTGCGCGTCGTTCGGGTCGAGGCGGGCCGCCGTGGCCGGATCGACCCGCCCGAGCTCCGCGTGCAACGCGGCCCATCCCGCTTCCGCCGCCATCGCGTCGATCACCGTGCGGGTTGCGGAATCGGCTTGCGGCAGATCGCTCAGCCCCTCGCGCAGCGCCTTGAAATACAGCATGGTGCCGCCTACCAGCAGCGGGATACGGCCCCGCTCGACGATATCCGCCATGATTTCCAGCGCGTCTTGCCGGAACTGTGCCGCGGAGTAGGTTTGCGTCGGCTCGATGATGTCGACGAGGTGATGGGGAAAGCGCAGCCGAGTCGCGACGTCCGGTTTCGCGGTGCCGATGTTCATGCGGCGATAGACCTGCGCCGAATCGACGCTCACGATTTCGACCGGGAGGCGTTTGGCCAGCTCGATTGCCACCGTAGTCTTCCCGCTTGCAGTGGGACCCATGAGCAGGATTGCCGGCGGCAGTTCCGCCGCGGGACGAGGGGCGACGGGCAAGGAGCGAGTCACCGCGGCAGCGACCGTCGGCGGCGAAGGGCGGGCATTTGCTCGGCCCTCGACGGTCGCACCTTGCCCATCACACGCATTATTTTCCGCGCATGAACATCCGGTCCAGATCCGCAAGCGTGACCTGGAACCAGGTCGGCCGGCCGTGGTTGCACTGGCCGGAGCGTTCCGTTGCTTCCATTTCGCGCAGCAGCGCGTTCATTTCCTGAACGCCGAGCGCGCGGTTGGCACGCACCGCGCCATGGCAGGCCATGGTGGCGAGCATCTCGTTGCGGCGTTCGGTGAGCACCCGGCCGCCGCCGAATTCGGCGATTTCCGCGATCACCTCGCGCGCGAGGCGCGCAGCGTCCGCGCCGGACAGCATCGCCGGCACCGCGCGCACCGCGATCGCGTTCGGCGTGAGCACGGCGAGTTCGAAGCCGAGCCGGGACAGCGGTTCCGGGTTTTCCTCGACGGTCGCCACCTCCAGCGCGCTTGCAGCCATGGTCGACGCGATCAGCAACTGTTGCGTCGGAATACGGTCGGCGTCCAGCGCGCGTTTGAGCTTTTCGTACACGATACGCTCGTGCGCGGCGTGCATGTCTACCACCACCAGTCCGGCGCGATTCCGGGCAAGGATATAGACGCCGGCGAGCTGAGCCAGCGCAAAGCCCAGCGGGTATTCGTCGCCGTCTGCCTCAGCCGTTGCGGGCGCGGTGGCGGGAGCGATCTCCGCGGCAGAAGCCTGCTCCCCGAACAACGCCGCGTAGAACGGCGCAGGCTCGCGCGCCCGCAGGTCCATCGCGGCCTGCGCTGGCACAAACAAAGGCGACGGCGTGGGCAGGACCGGCTCCGGCGCCGGGCGCGATCCTGCGGCCGCACCGGCCGCCGTGGCGGCAAGCGCGCGATCCAGCGCATGGAACACGAACTGGTGCACCGCCTGCGGTTCGCGAAAGCGCACCTCGATCTTGGTCGGATGCACGTTCACGTCGACGAGCCGGGGGTCGATCTCGACAAAGAGGACGTAAGCCGCGTGGCGGTCGTGGTGCAGGACGTCGTGGTAGGCCTCCCGCGCCGCGTGTGCGAGCAGCTTGTCGCGCACGAAGCGGCCGTTGACGAAGAAGTACTGCGCCTCCCGCCCGGCGCGCGAATACGCCGGCTGGGCGACCAGGCCGGAGACGCGAAATTGCCCGCTGCCCGCTTCCACGGGCAGCGCCGCTTCACGAAAGGCGTCTCCGAGCACGGCATGAATGCGCGCAGCCGCGGTGCAGGCGCCGAGCCGCCACTGCAGGTGCCCGTTGTGGACCAGCGAAAACGACGCGTCGGGGCGCGAGAGCGCGATGCGTTTGAACGCCTCTTCCGCATGCGCGAATTCGGTTGCCGGCGTCTTCAGAAACCTGCGCCGCGCCGGCGTGTTGAAAAACAGGTCGCGGACCTCGACCGAGGTCCCGCCCGACAATGCGGCCGGTTGCGGCGCCGACACGCTGCCCCCGTTCGCCTCGATCCTCCAGGCATGGGCGCTGCCGCCGGGGCGGCTGGTAAGAGTGAGGTGCGATACCGAGGCGATGCTGGCCAGCGCTTCGCCGCGGAAGCCGAGACTCTGCACCGCCTGCAGGTCGTCCAGCGAGACGATCTTGCTGGTGGCGTGGCGCGCCAGCGCGAAGGGCAGGTCGTCCTTGCCGATGCCGCCGCCGTCGTCGACTACCCGGATCTGCCGGCTGCCGCCGTCGGCGAGGTGGACCTGGATTTCCCTCGATCCGGCATCCAGGCTGTTCTCCAGCAGTTCCTTGAGGGCGGAGGCGGGACGCTCCACGACTTCGCCCGCAGCGATCTGGCTGATCAGGAGGTCGGGAAGCGGACGGATCGCGGGCATGGGAGCAACGCCATTATAACGACCGGGTGCGGAGCGAAAACGCCTGCTTGGTGCAGTGCGAAAGCTTCCCCTATAATCCGCGCTTTTATGTGTTCTCCCGGACCTCCGCGGCGTTCTTGCGTCGTTTCGGAGGCCGCCTCACAGGAGGAATTTCCATCCATGCTGATCGGCATACCGGCGGAAGTGCGCGCGGGTGAGACGCGGGTCGCGGCCACCCCCGAGACCGTCAAGAAGCTCGCCGCGGGCGGAGCGAACAAACTGATCGTTCAGGCCGGAGCAGGCAGGGCCTGCTCGATCCCCGACGCCGAGTTCCAGACCGCGGGCGCGACGCTGGTGCAAGCCGCGCAGGAAGTCTATGAACAGGCGGAAATCGTGCTCAAGGTGCGCGGGCCCGAGCCATCCGAGCTGCCGATGCTGCGCCGGGGGCAGATCCTGATTGGGCTGCTCCAGCCGCATAAAACCGAGGCACTGGAGGCGCTGGCGAGGCAGGGCGTGACTGCCTTTGCCATGGAATGGCTGCCGCGCATCTCGCGGGCGCAGTCGATGGACGTGCTGTCCTCGCAGGCGAACATCGGCGGCTACAAGGCGGTGCTGCTGGCGGCCAACACCTATCAGCGGTTGATGCCGATGCTGATGACGGCGGCGGGCACGGTGAAGGCCGCGCGCGTGGTCGTGATGGGCGTCGGCGTGGCGGGCCTGCAGGCGATCGCCACCGCCAAGCGCCTGGGCGCGGTGGTCGAGGCAACCGACGTGCGTCCCGAGACCAAGGAGCAGGTCGAGTCGCTGGGCGCGAAATTCATCGAGGTTCCGCTCACCGACGCGGAGAAAGAGCTTGCCAAGGGGCAGGGCGGCTACGCCCGCGACATGGGCGAGGACTACAAGAGGCGCCAGGCGGCGTTGATCGCGGAGCGCATCAAGCAGGCCGACATCGTGATCACGACCGCGCTGATCCCGGGCCGGCCGGCCCCGGTGCTGGTTACCGAAGAGATGGTGAAGACCATGAAGCCGGGCTCGGTGATCGTCGACATGGCGGTGGAACAGGGCGGCAACTGCCCGCTGTCGGAGCTGGACAGGATCGTCGTCAAGCACGGCGTGCAAATCGCCGGCATCGCCAACCTGCCCGCGCTGGTGCCCGCGGACGCCAGCGCGCTGTACGCGCGCAACCTCGTCAACTTCCTGGCGCTGATGCTCGATGCCAAGACCGGCGCGCTCAACGTCAACCGCGAAGACGAGATCATCGCCGGCACGCTCGCCTGCATCGACGGCCAGCTCGCCAGGAAACAGTAGGCAGCCGACCGTATTTTTTGGCGGGCGACTTGAAACCACGGTCCTTCCGCCATTCACTTGATATTGTCCGTTCACCATTCACTCTTGCGGAGCAGGCAATGACTGGAGCAATCGATCCGATCGTCGTCAATCTGACGGTATTCGTGCTGGCCATCTTCGTCGGCTACCACGTGGTGTGGAACGTCACGCCGGCGTTGCACACCCCGCTCATGTCGGTGACCAACGCCATCTCGGGCATCATCATCGTCGGCGCCATGCTGGCCGCGGGCCCGCAGCCCATCGACTGGGGCACCGCGCTGGGATTTCTCGCCGTGGTGCTCGCCGGGGTCAACGTTTTCGGCGGCTTCCTGGTGACGCAGCGCATGCTGGAGATGTTCAAGAAGAAACCGGGCAAGGAAGAGAACAAGGGTCATTGAACCCCGGGGTCCGCGTTCCGCTTCTTTGCCTCAAGCGCCAGTCTCGTCCAGGGAAAACAAATGTCAGCCAACCATGTCGCGCTCGCCTACCTGATCGCGTCCGTCGTCTTCATCCTGTCTTTGAAGGGCCTGAGCTCGCCGGTCACCGCCCGCCGCGGCAACGCGTTCGGCATTGTCGGGATGGCGCTTGCCATTCTGACTACGCTCACTCTGACCGAGAACTGGTTGCTGATCGTGTTCGGCATCGCAGTGGGCGGCAGCGTCGGCGCGGTGGTCGCGCGCCGCATCCAGATGACCGCGATGCCCGAACTGGTCGCCGCGATGCACTCGCTGGTGGGTCTCGCCGCGGTGCTGATCGCAACCGCCGCGGTCCACAACCCCTCCGCCTACCACATCCTCACCGCCGCCGGCGAGATCCCGCGCGGCAACCGGGTGGAGCTGTTCATCGGCACCTTCGTCGGCGCGATCACTTTCAGCGGCTCGGTGATCGCCTTCGGCAAGCTGTCCGGAAGGATCGGCAGCGCGCCGGTCGTGTTCAAGGGGCAGCACTGGCTGAACCTCGCGCTTGCGGTCGTGATGGTCCTGTTCGGCGTCGGATTCATGTTCAGCCAGAGCTGGACGCCGTTCGCGCTCATGACCGCGATCGCCTTCGTGCTGGGCGTGCTCATCATCATCCCGATCGGGGGCGCCGACATGCCGGTGGTGATCTCGATGCTGAACAGCTACTCGGGCTGGGCGGCGGCCGGTATCGGTTTCTCGCTCGACAACACCATGCTGATCATTTCCGGCTCCCTGGTGGGCAGTTCGGGCGCGATCCTGTCCTACATCATGTGCAAGGCGATGAATCGCTCGTTCTTCAACGTGATTCTGGGCGGTTTCGGCGCCGCAGAGGGCGCGGCGGCGGCAGATGCCGGCAAGCAGAAGAACTACAAGAGCGGCAGCCCGGAAGACGCGGCCTTCCTGATGGGCAACGCCGAGTCGGTCATCATCGTGCCCGGCTACGGCCTGGCGGTGGCGCGCGCGCAGCATGCCGTCAAGGAGATGGCGGAGAAGCTGCATGCCAAGGGGGTCAACGTGCGCTACGCGATTCATCCGGTGGCGGGCCGGATGCCGGGGCACATGAATGTCCTGCTCGCCGAAGCGGAGATTCCGTACGATCAGGTTTTCGAGATGGAGGAGATCAACAACGAGTTCTCCACCACGGACGTGGTCCTGGTGCTCGGTGCGAACGACGTGGTGAACCCGGCGGCGAACGTCCCGGGCAGTCCGATCTACGGCATGCCCATCCTCGAAGTGCACAAGGCGAGGACCGTGCTGGTAGTCAAGCGCTCGATGGCGACCGGCTATGCCGGACTCGACAACGATCTCTTCTACATGGACAAGACGATGATGATCTTCGGCGACGCCAAGAAGGTGGTGGAGGACGTCGTCAGGGCGATCTGACCGGGGGGAAGGATCTGCTGGACCGGGTCCGGCGCAGGCCTATAATAGGCCCCGCTAGCAGGCCTCTTGCGGAAGAGGTCTTGCTGTTTTTCCGCAGCCGGGCCTCGTCAGAGCGGCGGCGCGGCGCAACGAACAGTTGAGGGCAGTCCCTCGCGAGGCGGGGGTCGAAAAACAGCGAGATGGACCCAAAGAAGATTTACTCCAAGACCGGAAAAGGCGTCTTGGAGATCAAGAACAAGGCCGGCAAGCTGTCCAAGGATCTGCTCAGGATCCTGACGCTGATCGACGGAAAGTCCTCCGTCGCCGATCTGGTTTCCAAGTCGCGGCTGTCCGACCCGGACATGGACCGCGTCCTCAGGCAGCTCGAGGAAGCCGGATACATCAAGGAGTTCACCAACCCCTCGTCGGCAGGTCTGGATTCCGGCGCACCCGATACCTCCTACGTCGACGACCTCGATTTCACGGCCAGTCTGCCGCCCGGCAAGCGTGTCTATCAGACGGCGCAGACGGAATGGCGCGCCCGGGAAGAGGCCGACCGCAAGAAGGCCGAGGAAGAGGCCCGCCGCAAGCGCGAAGAAGAGGAGCGGCGCAAGAAGGAGGAAACGAGCCGCGCGGCGCGCGAAGAAGCGGCTCGCATGGCTCGTATGGAAGCCGAGCGCAAGGCCAAGGAAGCCGCGGCGCTGAAAGCGCGCGAGGAGCTGGAACGTAAAGCCAAGCTCCAGGCGCAGGAGATGGCGAAGACGACGCGCGACCTGTCCAAGGTTCTGGAAGCGGAACGCAGGACGCTGGAGGAGGCGGACCGCAAGAAACGCGAGGAATCGGATCGCCAGGCGCGGGTCGACGCGGAGCGCAAGGCAAAGGATGACGCCGAGCAGAAGACCAAGGAGGAGGCGGAGCGCCGGGTCAGAGAAGAGGCCGAGCGCAGGAAGCGCGAAGAGGAGGAAGCGCGCCGGCGCAAGGAGGAAGAAGAACGCAAGCGGCGGGAGGAGGAGGACCGTCGCCGGCGCGAGGAAGAAGAACGCAGGCGCCGCGAGGAAGAGGAAGCGCGACGCCGCAGGGAAGAGGAGGAACGCAGGCGGCGCGAGGAGGAGGAAGAGCGCAAGCGGCGCGAGGAAGAGGAAGCGCGCCTGCGCAGGGAGGAAGATGACCGCAAGCGGCGCGAGGAAGAAGATCGCCGTCGGGCGGAAGAAGACATGCGGCGCAGGGAAGAGGACGAACGCCGCCGCCGCGAGGACGAGGGACGCCGGCTGCGCGAAGAGGAGGAGGCTCGCCAGCGCGCCGCGGGTGAAGACCGCGTGCGTGCCGAGCGCGAGGAGCAGGAACGCCGGGACGAGGAGGCACGCAGGCAGCGCGAGGAAACCGAGGCGCGCCGCAGGATCGAGGAAGCGGCGGCGAGCGTGCAGCTGGACCGGATCGAGCTTCCGCCGGTCCAGGAATCCGGGGGATCTTTCCTTGCGGAATTCGAACGCCAGCAGGAGGCGTTGAGGAAGCAGGCCGAGGAGGAAGAGCGCCGCCGGCGTGAAGCCGAGGAATCGCGGCTTGCAATGGAACGAGCCGAGCGCGAGGAGCATGCGCGCATGGAGGCCGAGCGGCGGGCCGTCGAAGAGGCCGAAATCCGCGCCCGCATGGAAGCGGAAGAAGCCGAACGCAGGGAGCGGGAGCGAAGGAAGGCCGAAGAGTACGAACGCAAGATCAAAGAGGGGGAGGAGCGCAAGAAGCGCGAGGCCGAGGAGAAGGATCGCAAGGAACAGGAAAAGCTCGAGGCGGGTCGGCGCGCACGGGAGGAAGAACTGGCGCGCAAGCGCAAGGAGGCGGAGGAAGCAGACCGCAAGCGCCGCGAGCTCAAGGCGCTCAAGAAGCAGGGCAGGGTCAAGTCGCCGCTCGACCGTTTCAAGCCGATGGCGATCGGCCTGGTCGCGATCGTTGCGATCGCGTTCGGAATCGTCGAGCTGATGCCGATGGGCGGTTATGTTCCCAGCGTCGAGAAGCTCGCATCCCAGCACATCAAGGAACCCGTCAATATCGGGTCGATACGAATCTCGGTGCTGTCCGGGTTCGACATCGAGCTCGAAAACGTCAGGATCGGCACCACCCAGGATGTCAAGATCTCCAAGGTGCGGTTGTCGCCCGACTTCATTTCGCTTTCCAGCGATCGGAAAGTGATCCGGGAGATGGAAATAGAAACGGCGACCGCCGCGCAGGAAGTCTTGGCACGCCTGCCCGCCTGGTTGCAGGCCGCGAGCGCGGACAAGAGCGTGACGATCGGCCGCATCGTCCTGCGCGGCGTAAAGCTGGAAACGCGGGAGCTGCAGTTGCCGGCGTTGAACGCGGATCTGCGGCTGGATCCGGACGGAAACATCGTGCAGGCGAGAGTCGAGACTGCGGACAGCAGATTGTCCGCCGACATCATTCCGCAGCAGGCGGACAAGTTCGACGTCTCGATCAACGGCTCCTCTCTCACGCTGCCCATGGGCGTGCCGCTGGAACTCGCCGACATCAGCGCCAAAGGGGTGGCGACGACGACTTCGCTGCGCCTGGACGAATTCGATGCGCGCTTCTATGACGGCGTCGTCAAGGGCGGCGGCCTGCTTTCCTGGGCGAGCGGGTGGCGGGGGGAGGGCGACTTCGAACTGGCCCGGGTCGACGCAGGCAAGCTGCTGTCGGTCTTCACGCGTTCCGCGCGCGTCTCCGGGACGATCGAGGGAAGAGGGCATTTCGCCGCGCAGTCGGACAAGGTGTCGAACCTGTTGGATGCGCCGAGGATGGAACTGAGCTTCACGGTCAGACGGGGCGACGTCGACGGCGCCGATCTGGTGCGCGCCCTGCAGGCCGGGCGCGAAGGCACCCAGGGCGGGGTCACCAAGTTCGAGGAACTGTCGGGGGCGCTGGCTCTGAGCGCCGGCCGATACCAGTACCGGAACCTGAAGCTGGCCGCGGGGATCCTGAATGCCAGCGGCAGCTTCGACATCGCACCCAACCAGGAAGTCGGCGGACGGGTCTACGTCGAACTGCGCTCCCAGGCGCAGCAGCTGCACGCGAACCTCAACGTCACCGGCTCGCTCAAGGCGGTTGCGCTCAGGCCCTGAGCGCTCGAGAGCGCCAGGCTCTGCGCGTCAGCCCGCGGCGAGATCTGCGGGCGTGTCGATGTCGCGCATCACGCCGGGATCGTCGCATTCGATCAACCGGATCTCCGCCGCGTGGCGGCGCAGGATCGAGCGCGCGCCCTCGTCGCCCGTGACCGCCAGCAGTTCCTCCCGCAATCCGGCCGCGAATCCCGCGGGGTGGCCGCGCTGTCCGTGCCAGGTCGGTACCGCGATTGCCGCACCGTCCCGCAAGGCGCGAGCCACGCGCAGGACGGTTTCGCTGCGCACGAAGGGCATGTCGCCCAGCGCAATGATCCAGCCGTCCGCGTCGGGATTCGCCCGAATCCCGGTGATCAGGCTGCGGGACATACCGAGTGCGGCATCCGTGCACAGACACATCGACGCGCCTTCCCGCTCGAACAGATCGATCAGTGCGCCGTCTTCGGACCGCACCACCACGCAGACCCGATCCAGCGCAGCCCGAAGGTTGCGATACGAAGCGATGCCGACGGCCATTCCTCCCGGGAGCGTGGCGAGCAGCTTGCCGCCGCCGAAGCGCGTGCCGCTGCCGGCGGCGAGTAGGATTCCGGTGGCCATACGATGATCGGTAAACGAAAATCTCGGTGCCAGGCGATCGATCAATCGTTCGAAGTACGGTTGAAGGAGCCGGGAAAGTCGTCGCCTCAACGCGCGTTCGCTCGGCACCTTGGCTGCGGACAGTATAACGCCCGGAATATCGAGCCCCGCATCGGCCTACTCGACCGCGTCCCGCCCTGCCCGAACACGGCAAGCGCACGACTGGTATACGCTTGCGGATATCGATCCCATCCGGGACGGTCAAACGTCTGTATCCCCAAGCGAGCTTGTCGATGCATCTTCACCGTGGACTGACGCCGAACGCCACGCCGCGTGAACCGCCCCGGTCGATTTTCTATCGATACCTGTTTTTCGATTGGTTGTTCAGAGACGCGCCGCGCCGCAGTTTCTACGAGCGCGCTGCGGCTTGGCGGTACAACAAACAGATGCGGCGATATCTGGGCGTGTACCTGCTGCGTTGGCTCATCCTGTTCGGGCTCGCGTACACGCTGGGCGCGGTGTTCGAGACGCGTTTCGGTTGGATATACCTGGCCCGACTCTGGTATGCGGGCAGCTGCGTGGCCGCGACCATGTTCTTCCTGATCGTTTGCTCCTGGCTTATGCTCAGGTACGGTTAGTCGCAGCGCGCGCCGCATAGGGCCTGGCGAGAACGACCCCGAATTGATCCGCCCGTGATGGCGGGCGGAGCGTCCCGCGGACCGATATCTTTTCGGGACGGCTTCTAGTTCTGCGCGAGCCTGCTGCGAGCCAGTGGCGGATTGCGGGCGAAATAGCGCTTGATTCCCGAGAAGATCGCCGCGGCCATCTGATCCTGGTATTTTTCGTCGCGCAGCCTCAGCTCTTCGTCCGGATTGGTGAGAAAAGCGGTTTCCACCAGGATCGAAGGAATGTCCGGCGCCTTGAGCACCGCGAAGCCGGCCTGCTCGACGCTCGCCCTGTGCAGCGTGTTCACGTCTCCGATCTCGTCGAGCACGGCGCGGGCGAGTTTCAGGCTGTCGTTGATGGTTGCGGTCTGCGACAGGTCGATCAGCACCTGCTTGAGCGTCATGTCCTCGACGTCGATGTTCACGCCGCCGATCAGGTCGGCCTCGTTCTCGTGTTTTGCCAGCCAGTTCGCCGCGGCGGAGGTCGCGCCGCTCTCGGACAGCGCGAACACCGAAGAACCGCGTGCATGCGGCTTGATGTAGGCGTCGGCGTGGATGGAGACGAACAGGTCCGCCTGCACCTTGCGCGCCCTCTCGACGCGCTTGGCAAGCGGAACGAAGTAGTCGCCGTCGCGGATCAGGACGCAGCGCATGCCCGGCACCTCGTCGATCAGAGCTTTGATCTTTCTGGCGATCGACAGGGTGACGAACTTCTCGTAGGTGCCGCGGCGGCCTTTCGCGCCGGGGTCTTCACCACCGTGGCCCGCGTCCACTGCAACCGTGACCAGACGCATGACTTCCGGGGCGGGCCGGGCGGGCGATGCGGGGGCGCCCTTCTGCGGCGCCGCGGTCGGTGGGGGGCTGGGCGGCGCCGACGGTTGCCCGCCGGCAGCTCCCCCTTTCCGTTGCAGCAGCGCGACGATGGGATCGAAGGGAACGGTGGGATAGATGTCGAGCACGAGCCGGTGGCCGTAATCGCCGACCGGCTTCAAGGCGAACACCTGCGGGTTGACCGGCTGTTTCAGATCGAGCACCAGCCGCATCATCCCGGGCCTGAAGCGACCGACGCGGATCGCGCCGACGTACGGGTCATCGGGGGATAGCTTCGACGGCAGCGATTCGAACGCCGGCCCTGGATCGACGCCGTCCAGATCCATCACCAGCCGGCTGGGATTCTCGATGGTAAATACGGAATAGCTGAGCGGGGTTGTGCTCTCGATGGTGAGCCGCGTGTACTCCGGCCCCGGCCAGATGCGCGCCGCGCTGACGTGGATTCCGGCAAGCCCCGGCGCGCTTGCCGCTGCGATCCAGGCGGCGACGGCCGCGGTTCCGGCGCGACGCCACCAGTTCGACCGAGTCAGTTTTGCAGCTGCGCCAAACAACTTCGTCCCGCCTCCGTCTCCGCGGTGATCGAAGCGATGCGACCACCGTGGCTTTCGTTCAGCCTGATCCTCAGGTCCGGGCGAGGAAGATGCTCTGCGGCCTTCTCGGGCCATTCCACGACGCACACTGCGGCATCGTCGAATGCCTCCCGAAGCCCTGCATCGATCAAATCGCGCGGATCGCCGAAACGATAAAAATCAAAGTGATATAAGTCTAACTTAGAGAGTTTGTAAAGTTCAACTAGTGTGTAGGTGGGGCTTTTCACGCGCCCCTCATAGCCTAGCCCGCGAAGCAGGCCGCGCGCGAGCGTCGTCTTGCCGCTGCCGAGCTCTCCCTGCAGCGCGATGTACATCCCCGGGGCAAGCGCCTTGGCAAGGCGCTTGCCCAACGCCAGCGTAGCCGATTCATCGGCAAGAAAGATCTCCAGCCCCGGTGCGGCAGTCATCCGCCACCCCTTCGCGCGGGCTTGGCGACCATGCCCTCGCGGGCGAGATCGAGGAACAGCCGTAATACCGGCAACGCATCGTCCCGTCGCCATGCGAGCCGGATCTCGGTGAGCGGGCTCGCCTCCTTGAGCTGCCGGTAGACCACCCCCGTGCGTTGCAGGTTCTGCAACGACTGCGGAATGATGGCGACGCCAAGCTCTGCGGACACCAGGCTGACAATGGTCTGCATCTGCACCGCTTCCTGTTCGACGCGCGGGCTGAACCCCGCGCTGCGGCAGAAGCTCACCACATCGTCGTAGAGCCCGGGCGCCATGTGCCGCGGAAATAGAATGAAGGGCGCGTTCGACAGCGCGGCGAGCGCAATCCTGCCGGCGCGGCGTGCCAGCGGATGGCGCCGGGGCAGCGCCGCGATTAGCGGCTCGCGCAGGATCGGAATCGATTCGAGCGCCGGAGCCGAGATCGGCGGCAGCACCAGGCCGACGTCGATGCGTCCGTTGACGAGGTCCTCGAGCTGGGCGTCGGTGGTCGATTCGCGCAGCGTGAGGTTGACCAGGGGATAGCGGCGCCGGAACTCGCGCAGCAGGTTCGGCAGGACGTTGTAATCGGCGACGCTGATGAAGCCGATCGCGAGTTCGCCGATCTCGCCGCGGCCCGCGCGCCGCGTCATCAGCACCGCCTGATCCAGACGGGAGAGGATCTGCCGCGCCTCCTGAAGCAGCGTGTTGCCCGCCTGGGTGAGCGAGACGTGGCGCTGCGTGCGGTTGAGCAGCGTCACGCCCAGCTCCCGCTCCAGCGCCCGGATCTGCATCGAAAGCGGCGGCTGCGAGATGTGCAGCTTCTCGGCGGCGCGCCCGAAGTGCAGCTCCTCCGCGACGGTCATAAAATAGCGCAGGTGCCGCAGCTCCATTTCATTCGCAGATGCTATTAAAGCGGTACGAATAATATATTAGACGCCGCGCCGAAGGACGGCCAGACTGGCGCCCTCGTGATCTGGCCCGTCGGGCCCGGTAGCATGCACAGGAGGAGAGAGAAAAATGGCGTACAACTGGCGTAGCAGGATCATCACTCAGGGCGTGGCCCGTTCGCCGAATCGCTCGATGCTGCGCGCGGTCGGCTTCAAGGACGGTGATTTCGACAAGCCGATCGTCGGCGTGGCGAACGGCCACTCGACCATGAATCCGTGCAACGCGGGCATCCAGCCGCTGGTGGACCGGGCAATGGCCACGCTCAAGGACGCCGGCGCGATGCCGCAGGTGTTCGGATTTCCCACCGTGACCGACGGGATCGGCATGGGCACCGAGGGCATGAAATACTCGCTGGTGTCGCGCGAGGTGATTGCGGATTCGATCGAAACCGCCGTCAACGGGCAGTTGATGGACGGCGTGCTCGCGGTCGGGGGCTGCGACAAGAACATGCCCGGCAGCATGATGGCGCTGGCGCGCATGAACGTGCCGGGAATCTTCGTCTACGCCGGCACCATCAAACCGGGCAACTGGAAAGGCCAGGCGCTCACCATCGTCAGCCCCTTCGAAGCGGTGGGCGCGTACACCGCCGGGAAGATGTCGAAGGAGGACTACGAAGGCATCGAAAGGAATGCCTGCCCGACGGTGGGCGCGTGCGGCGGCATGTATACCGCCAACACCATGTCTTCTTCTTTCGAGGCGTTGGGCATGAGTCTACTCGGCTCGTCGCAGATGGCTTCACCCGATGCGGAGAAGGCCGACTCGGCCGCGCAGTCGGCACGCGTGCTGGTGGAGGCGATCAAGAAAGGCATCCGCCCGCGCGACGTCATCACGCGCAAATCACTCGAGAACGCGATCTCGCTGGTGATGGCCACCGGCGGCTCCACCAACGCGGTGCTGCACTACCTCGCCATCGCTTCCGCCGCGGAGGTCGAGTGGACCATCGACGACTACGAGCGCATTCGCCGCAAGGTGCCGGTGCTGTGCGATCTGAAGCCTTCGGGGAAGTATGTCGCGACCGACTTCCACCGCGCCGGCGGCGTGCCGCAGGTGCTCAAGATGCTGCTCAGTCACGGCCAGCTGCACGGCGATTGCCTGACCATCACCGGCAAGACCATCGCCGAAGAGCTGAAGGACGTTCCTGACGAGCCTCGCGGGGACCAGGACGTGATCCGCCCATGGAATCAACCGATGTATCCGCACGGGCACCTGGCAATCCTCAAGGGCAACCTCGCCACCGAAGGCTGCGTGGCAAAGATCACGGGCCTGAAGAAGACGTCGATTACCGGCCCGGCGCGCGTCTTCGATTCCGAGCCCGAGGCGATGCAGGCGATCATGGACAAGAAGATCAGGCCGGGCGACGTGATCGTCATCCGCTACGAAGGGCCGAAGGGCGGGCCGGGAATGCAGGAGATGCTCGCGCCGACTTCCGCCCTCATCGGGCAGGGCCTGGGCGAATCGGTCGGTCTGGTCACCGACGGCCGCTTCTCCGGCGGCACCTGGGGCATGGTGGTCGGGCATGTCGCGCCCGAGGCCTTTGTCGGCGGCGGCATCGCGCTGGTGAAAGAAGGCGACTCGATCACCATCGACGCCAACAAGCAGGTGATCCAGCTCAACGTTTCCGACGCGGAGCTGGCGCAGCGCCGCGCCGCATGGAGGCAGCCCAAGCCCAAATACAACCGCGGCCTGTTCGCGAAGTACATCCGTCTGGTGTCCTCCGCTTCCCGCGGGGCGATAACGGACGGCTTCAGCGACTGAGCGTCATCGGGGGGCGCAGGCGGGGGCGTCGAGCGAAAGTCTACTCGGCATGCCGTGCCGCGCCCGGCACCTGGAGCGCCGCCGCGAGTAGAAGCCGGAGATTCCCCTCATCCCGGCTGCGGGGCTGGGCGGGCCGACGTGTCACATCAGGGCCGCGAGCCCTTGCCCCAGCTCTCGTAGCGCTGGCGGGCGAATTCGATGTATTCGGCGAGGAATTTTTCCTGCAATGCGTCGAGGACCGCGTCCGGCACGCCCTGGGTTGCAAGCGATGCGAGCTCGGAACCCTTCAGTGCGACCGGATAGTGCGTGCCGATGTTCTTGATGTCGAGGCCCCGGTCCTCGATTACCTGCGGAAAGCGGGAGTCGCGAATCTGCTTTACCACTTCGTCGGTCGGCGTGCCCGACTTGACCATGTTGACGATCTCGTCCACCGTGATCTGGTGCGCGAAGGGGTTGCCCGGCCAGGAGGGAACCCAGGTCGGCAGGCCCTGTGGACGCGAGAAATCCTCCATTCGTCCGAGGTGGGCCTCCCCCGTCATGCCGTTGCCGCCCTGATCGAGGTTCGACAGGTCGATGGGCTGCGGGTAGCACCAGTCGCAGCCGCCAAGCGACTCTCCGAGCACCCAGAAGCGGGTGAGCAGATCCACTTCGTTGACAAAAGATTGCTGCAGGTGGTCGAGCACCGGCGCGGGTACGCCGCGCTGTGCGAGCTTCGCGAAATCGGAGCCGCGCAGCGCATAGGTCGTCTTCGAATTGCGCACCCGGGAAATCACTTGGTCCGGCGAGACATTGCCGCGCGCGAGCGTGATGACTTCGCCAATCGGCATCGGCTGGCGCGGCTGCAGCATGCTGCATGCACACAGCAGCGCAACCAGCCCGAGCGCCGCGGACAGGCGGCTGCGGCGGAACATTTCGAGCGGTTTGTGCATGGCGCTTCTCCTGTCGGTGCGGATGCGGGAACAACGCGCGAACTCAATACGGGATGACCACCGAAGGGCCGATCCACGGCCGGTAGTAGTAGCAGCCGAAGCAACCGCCCCAGAAAGGATCGCTGTAGCGCATGCGCTCCTGCCAGCGGATGCTGTCCACATAGGCTTGCTGCAGGTAGTCGAGCACCGATTCCGGCACGCCCCGGTCGTGAAGTTTCGCGATTTGCGCGCCGGTGAGCGGATACACGGCGTTCGTTTCCTGCAATTCCTGAATGATCTTCTCGGCCGGTACTCCGTCCCTGCTCATCTGTACGACCTGCTCTAGCGTGGGCGGCTCCCGACCCCGCAGGCCGGCGCAACCGGCGAGTGCAGCGGCCAGCAGCACCAGAAGCACGCGGGCGGCCTGCGCGACGGGCATTGCGGCTGGATGAGTCATTGCGCGAGAAGATAGTTGTCAGACAGGGAAAGTTTTTGGGGGGTCGCCCGGGTGCCGGCTTGACGCAGATCAAGCGCGCCTTTTGTTATCAGCCTAGAGTTTGTGCACCTGTTCAGAAGAGGAAAACCGATGAAGCTCGCAGTGACGCTCCCCGCTAGTGCGCTGACCGTGTTCGTGCTGTGTGCCAGTCCGGTTCAGGCCGACGACCGCGCGCAGACCATTCACGACACCTACTGCCGCAACTGTCACGACACGCAAGTCTATACGCGACAGAACCAGCTCGCGAACGATTTTGCCGCCATTCGTGCGCAAGTCAAGCTCTGGCAGGGCAACGCGGGACTCAAATGAAGCGACGCCGACATCGACGCGGTCGCTGTCGATCTGGCGGCGCGCTATTACAAGGTGCCCTGTCCGGCCTCGTGTTGAAGCGCTCCCGGCCTCAGGCCGGGATGTCCGGCACGAGCTGGCGCTCGAGGAGCGAAATCTGATCCTTGAGCAGCAGCTTGCGGCGCTTCAGCCGCCGGATCTGCAATTCGTCCTGCGTATGGTCCCGTCCCAGCCGCGCAATCACCTCGTCGAGGTCGCGGTGCTCCACTTTGAGCGCCTCGATCTTGCGCCGGATGAGCGCTGCCTCTTCCTCGGTGAGCTCCACCATAATCCCTCCTGGAGGCGCGTCATTTCGCCGTAAGTATAGGATGGCTGCCGGGGGGAGGGACAAGACGGACGGGACCGCCTGCCGATCGACTCGCCCCGGCTTTCCGTCCCGCACCCGGGCGTCGCGCCGTCCGGTGCCGGCCTAGTACCTGTTGTAGATCTCGAGCGCCTTGAGCATCGATTTCTCGCGCTTGATGATCGGAATCATCTTCGATTCCTTGTCGTCGTACTGCTTGAGCAGCTGCACCACGCGCTCGCCCGCCGCCTGCGGTACGACCACGACGCCGTCCGCGTCGGCGACGATGTAGTCGCCGGGATGGACCATCACCCCGCCGCACCGAACCGGAACCTGCTTCGCCACGCTCACCATCCTGCCCACCGACGTGGCGGGACTCACCCGGCGGGACCAGACGGGGAAGCCGATCTGGCGGATCTCCGTGATGTCCCGGACTGCGCCGTCGATCACGGCTGCCTCGAGGCCGCGCACCTTGGCGGTGGTCGCCATCAGGTTTCCCATCGCGGCGATGTCCGGGCCGTCCTCCATGACATAGACGAGCACGCTGCCCGGCTCGGCCTGGTCGAGGATCTCCAACAGGTGATTCTGATACCTGCGCGCATCGTTCCGGAGCACCGGGCGCATCAGGGCAGTTGCCGCCCGGCCGACGATCTTGGTGTCGATGACCGGTTTCATGTCCGAGTCCATCCAGCCGCGCGCGCCGGTGGCTTCGTCCACCGCGTCGGCGATGTTGCCGGTGCTGTTCTCGGGCTTGCGCAGGGCGGCGGTGATCTCTTCCGGCGTGAGCGCGAAGGCGGGTTGCGCAATTGCCAGCGCGGCGATGACGACGGCGATACGAAGCGGCATGGGTTTCTCCTCGAGGGACATGTTGTGGCGATGACCGGAAAAATGGTACACCCTGCTGCAGCCGCTACAGACCTCCCGGATTGGAGCGCGATGAGCCAGCCGCGGCCGCAAGGCATCTATCCCATGCTGTACGCATTTTTCGGCGACGACGGCGCGCTCGACCGTGGCGCGATGCGGCGTCAGATCGAAGCCTGCGTCGCGAGCGGCGCGCACGGCGTGGCGGTGCTCGGGCTTGCCACCGAGGTCGCCAAGCTCACGTCTCGCGAGCGCTATCTGCTCGTGGACTGGGTGGCGCAAGACCTCGGCGGGAGGCTGCCGCTCGCGGTCACTGTCTTCGGCAGCACGGTCGAGGAACAGATCGCTCTCGCACGTCACGCGCGCGCGAATGGAGCGGCATGGGTGATCCTGCAGCCGCCGCGCATCGACGAGGCGGAGGATAGCGAGCTCATGCCTTTCCTCGGCGCGGTGATGGACGGCATCGACATGCCGGTGGCGGTGCAGAACGCGCCGCAGTACCTCGGCATCGGTCTGACCCTGTCCGGGGTTGCGCAGCTCGCGCGAGAACACGCCAACTTCACCATACTCAAAGGCGAAGGTCCGGCGCTACTCATCCGGCGCGTGATCGAACTGACTGCCGGCGCCCTGGCGGTGTTCAACGGTCGCGCCGGACTGGAGTTGACCGACAATCTGAGAGCAGGTTGCGCCGGCGTGATTCCGGCAATCGACTTCGTCGACCGTCAGGCGCGCGTGTTCGATCGGATGCGCGCCGGACGCGAAGACGAAGCGGAAGCACTGTATCGCGAGATCCTGCCGGGCATCGTCTTCGTCATGCAGTCTATCGAGCACCTGATCTGCTACGGCAAGCGCCTCGCCGCGATCCGGCTCGGGATCGGCAGCGTGCACGACCGATTGCCGGCGCTCGCGCCGGAGCCGTTCGGGCTCGCCTGCGCGCAGCGCTATGCCCGCGCGCTCGGGCCGCTTCCCGGATGACGACAAACGCCCGGCGGTCGGGCTGGGTTGCGAACGGCAGGGATCGGCGTGCGGCCTTCGTGGCAGCGGAGTTCGTTGCGGCGCCTGGATTCCAGCCGGCCGGCCCGCCCGAAGATGCGCGATCAGGACGACGCCGTGCGGTACTGCCGGTAATAGGTGAGCACGCGCGGCACGTAGCTCATCGTCTCCTGGTAGGGAGGAATGCGCATGCCGGCGCGGATGACTGCATCCTCGCCGGCGTTATACGCGGCCAGCGCGAGCTGGAGGTCATTGTTGAACAGCTTGATCAGATCGCGCAGGTAGCGCGCTCCGGCAGAAATGTTTTGCGCCGGGTCGAGCAGATTCTTCGCGCCGTAGCGGCGCGCCGTCTCCGGCATGAGCTGCATGAGCCCGGTCGCGCCGCGGGTGGAGCGCGCGAACGGGTTATAGCCCGACTCTGCGGAGATCACCGCATGGATAAGAGCCGGATCGAGTCGGTTGGCCTTGGCCGCGGCGCGAATATGGCGCTCATAGCGCTTGCGTTCCTGCAGCGCGTAGTAGCGTACTTCGGCGGAGAGCGTCCTGCTCACCACCGCCGATGCGTCGGGCAGCTTGCGGTAGATCTTGAAGCGGCTGTCCTGGGGCACGTTCGTGTAATAAACGTGCCCGTCGCCGTCTACGTAACGGTAAATATCGGCTGTGGCAGGCGCTGCCGTGAGAGCACCGGCGAACAGGACTAGGCAGGCCGCCTGGGAGCGCATTCCAAGTAGTTCCCGGCAAGGTTGGCGTTAACGAGTTGATTCTAAGCAAGCTTCAGGCCGAGGTCACGGGCATGCGCTGCGCAGCGTCTGCGCCGCCGTTCCTGCAAACGAGCCTAGCGGCGAACGGGTCGCGGCGGCACCGCCTCGTACCAAATCCGCGGCGTCGGAAGTTTCGACACGAGAAGCCCGGGGATGCGTCCTCGTTGCGGTGCCTTGGCCGCCGCTCCCGCAAGCGGGCCTAACGGCGAACGGGTCGCGGCGGCACCACCACCGTAGCGAGGGCGAGGATGACCAGCACCAGCGCAGCGTATTCCTCCCAGCCCGGCCGCTCGCCCAGCACCAGCATGCCGCTGAACACCCCGACCACCGGGATCATCAGCGTCGACAGGGAGGCGACGCCTGCCGGCGCGCCCTTGGCGATCTGGAACCACGCCCAGTGGCAGATCACGAAGCCCACGATCATGTTGTAGCCGAGGCCGATCGCGGGCTTGAGGGTCAGGGGACGCCATGTTCCCCAGTCCACGCCGAGCGCGCCCACCATGATCGGCGCTCCGCCGAGCAGCAGCTGCCAGGCGGTGAAAGAGGTCGTCGGCAGGCTGATCGGAAATCGCTTCATCAACACCGTACCTACCGCCCAGGACAGCGCAGCAGACACGACGAACAGCGCGCCCGCCGGCGAGGACCGACTGCCGACAAACTCGCCGCCGATCAGCAGTCCCATCCCGCCCATACCCAGCGTCAGACCGAGAAGCCTGCGCACGGTAATGCGCTCGTGCAGGAACAGCGCGCTCAGCAGCACCACCCACAGCGGCATGGTGTAGGCGAGGATCGCGCTGCGGCCGGACGGAAGCAGATGCACGCCGTAAGCGATGAAGATGTTCCACAGCGTGACGTTGAAAAAAGCGGTGAGCAACATTCCGGGCCACTGGCCCTCGGGAACCGCGATGCGCAGGCCGCTCAAGCGCGCGATCAGGAACATCCCGACGGCGCCCGCGGCGACGCACAGCGCACGGAACGTCCATACCGGCACCCCGGTCAGCGCCATCTTGATCATCGGCCAGTTCAGGCCCCAGCCCAAGGTGAGCAGGGCGAGCGTTGCCCACATCGAACGGGGCAGGGTGTGCGGGGCGGTCATGCCGGCGAATCTGTGCTCGGTGGCGATCAGGGTGCCGCGGCTCGGCACAATCCGCACGCAGCGCGGCAACGCGGCGCCGCGCAGTATACAGTCCGCGTTCGTCTCAGGCGCCGCGCCCGGGCGAACCGTCGCTCGCCGGACGCGCGGCCGCACGCACTCGCTGGCGCGTGCGGGATGCGCGCGGTAGCATTCGCGCCCATGGCGCTTGTGAACCCGATTTGGAGGTTTTTGCTGTTCTGGGGCGTGAACGCGTTGTCGTTATGGGTGGCCGACGAGATTTTTTCCGGCATCGCGTTCGAGTCGAAGTCTTCGCTGTTCGTCTCCGCACTGCTGCTCGGCATGGTCAACACTTTCGTCAAGCCGATTCTTCTGGTCCTGACGTTGCCGATCACGGTGGTGACCCTCGGACTGTTCCTTCTGATCCTCAATGCTTCGATGCTGATGCTGGTTGCCCGGATGGTGCCCGGTTTCCACCTTGAAGGTTTCTGGTCCGGTGCGCTGGTGGCGTTGTTCGTGTCGGTATTTTCCTATGCCGTCAACCGGGCGCTGGGCGTGGACTTGGTCGTGATCCGGCGCATCCGATGAGCGATGGGCGCAATCGGCCGCCTGCCACGGCTGCGGCGGCTCTGCGCACTTCGCGGCGGGGCGCGCACCAGTTACGCTAAGCTAGACGGACTGCAGACGGGGAGGAAGGGAACGTGAACACGCGGAACATCGTCGCGATGCTGGTCGTTCTGGGGTTGGCACTGCCGGCGGCGGCGCAAAGCTGGACGCCGCCTTCGCCCGCCGAGCGCTGCCCGTCCAAGTGGGGTGCGGGCGATGAGCGCGGCGCGGCGAACATGATGGGCCCGCAGTCGGTACTGAAGGCGGCCCGCTACATCAGGACCGGGGAGGTGATCGAGCTGGGGTGGACGCTGTCGATGGACATGCCGATGTTCGGCACGCGCCGCTTCGACGTCCATACCAAGCGCACCGGCGGGCCGATGGGCAGCAACAGGCGCTACACCAACGAAGAGCTGGTGGTGAGCGAGATCGGCCAGGTCGGCACGCAGATGGACATGTTTTCGCACCAGAGCATCGACAACCGCCATTACAACTGTTTCCTCACCGACGAGATCGCCACTCGCAATGGCTTCGCGAAGCTCGGCATCGAGAAGATCGGCGCGCTGATGACACGCGGGGTGCTGATCGACGTGGCTGCACTGAAAGGCGCGGACACGCTGCCGATCGACTACGAAATCACGCCGGACGATCTACAGTCGGCGCTCAGGCGGGAAGGCACATCGATCGAGCGCGGCGACGTGGTTCTGATCCACACCGGCTGGGGCAGGCTGTGGAACAGGGACAACGCCGCGTATGCGAAGGGCTGCCCGGGCATCGGCGTGGCGGCCGCGCAGTGGCTGGCGAAGCAGGACGTGATGGCAATCGGGGCCGATAACTGGCCGGTCGAGGTCGCGCCGAACCCGGACAAGAACCTGTCGCTGCCGGTGCACCAGATCGCGCTCGCGGTGAACGGCATTTTTCTCCTGGAGAACATGAAGCTCGACGAGCTCGCGGCAAAGAAAGCCTACGAATTTGCATTCATCGTGCAGCCGCTCAAGATCAAGGGCGGCACCGGTTCCACTATTGCGCCCATCGCGGTGCGTTAGAAACGGTATGACGAGCGGCCAGCATCGGTCGGAGCCCTTTCCCGCCCGGCGCGGGCGCCACCAAGAGACGGGCGCGCGGCCATCTCCAGGTGACGACTCAGGAGGCGACGTGCAACCGAGCAGGGCGATCTCCCGGCCTGCAACGTCCTCCCGGCGCGGAGGATGATGCGTTGATGGCGCGTGTTTCCGCGTAACCGCATTCCGTCACCGGGGGAACGATGCCGCGGAACGGTGCGCATCGCCGCCCTGCTTTTGCCGCTGCTCTGCGCCGCGGGATGCGCGACCTTCCGCAGCTACGATTCGGAGCTGACCCGCACGGTCAATCTCGCCGAGGTCGGCCAGGTGCAGTCCGCGCTGGACACCTTGGACAAGAACAACAGGCTTGGCAGCAAGGATCTCCTGTATTACCTGGAGAAAGGCGAGCTGCTGCGCCTCGAAGGGCAGTACGAGAACAGCCAGACGGCGTGGTTCAAGGCCGACGCCCATGTGCAGAAATGGGAGGACGAGGTGAGATTGAGCCCGGACCGGCTCCTCGCCGATGTCGGATCCTTTCTGCTCAACGACAGATTGCGTCCTTACGAAGGCGCGGACTTCGAAAAGGTGATGCTGACCACCCGCATGGCGCTCAACCATGTCGCGCTCGGGGAATGGGACAACGCACGGGTGGCGATCAAGCGCACCCACGAGCGCGAAGCGGTGATCGCGGAGTTCCGCGACAAGGAAGTCTACGAGGTCGAGCAGCAGGCGCGGAAACGGGGAATCAAGCCGAGCTTCAAGGAGTTGAACGGCTACCCGGTCGAAACCATCGACAGCCCGGAAGTCAACGCTCTCAAGAACGGTTACCAGAGCGCGTTCAGCCACTATCTCGCCGGCTTTGTCTACGAGGCGCTGGGCGAGCCCAGCCTCGCCGCGGCGGGCTATCGGCTGGCGATCGAGCTGCATCCGGGCGTCCCCCTGCTCGAGAAGTCGCTCGAAGGTCTGGACGCTCGAGTCGCCGACCTCAGCTCGGACCGCACCGAGCTGCTGGTGGTGATCGAAAGCGGCTTCGCGCCGGGCCGTGTGTCGCGCAAGTTCACGCTGCCGTTCCCCACTTACCACGGGCTGGTGCTGCTGCCGATCTCCGTGCCGGTGCTCCGCGAGGCGAACCCGGTGCCCAGGATCGAGGCGATCGATTTGGACGGGGTATCGGGCGGGGAGGTGCCCATGCTCACCAGCCTGGACCTGATGGCGCGGCGCGAGCTGCGCGACGAAATGCCGGGGATCCTGCTGCGGACCATCGGGCGCGCCATCTCGCGAGGCGTGCTGCAGTATGAAACCCAGCGGCGCGCGGACAACCGCGCCGATGTAGGCTCCGCACTGGTCAGCGCGTTGACCATGATCGGCAGCGTGGTTGTCGAGCAGGCCGACGAGCGAAGCTGGCGGACCCTGCCGGCGGAGATCGCGGTGGCGCGGGTCTCGGTCGCGCCGGGCAGACACAAGCTCGCGCTGCGGACCGCAAGCGGCCAGCATGACTTCGAGGTCAACGTCGGTGGGCGCTACGCGTTGGTGTGCGTTCGCCTGGTCGGTTCCCGCGCGTTTCTGCTCGCACCGGAAGGCGCGGCGAGCGATCTGCCCACTGCGCAAGGCGCTGCTGCAACGGCGCGTGTTGGGCTAAGATGATCACATCCGGAACAGGCGGAGGCGCGTATGAGAACGATGGCGGTGGTGTGTGCGGCGGCGATGGGACTGGTCCTGGTCGGGTGCAAGAGCGCCGGCCCGCGCCCGCCGTCGGAGTCCTGCCCCGGCTGGGAGCAGGCCGGCTCGACCAAGGCGCTGGTCAAGAAGAAGGTGCAGATGATCGGCGATCCCGAGGTGGACGTCAGAGAGATGCGATGCGTGATGGCCGACGGCCTGCTGCGCATCGACGTCGACATCGAGAATGACAAGTCGCGCAACCAGCCGATCGAATACCGCTTCGACTGGTACGAGCCGAACGGCATGAGCGCCGGCACCGAAGAGCCATGGAAGCCGGTCATGCTCTATCCGGACGAGAAGCGCACCATCCACACGGTGGCGCCTTCGATCCAGGCGCAGGATTTCAGGCTGGTGATCAAGCGCTAGGGGCGCTCGACTTAGGAGGCAGTCATGATTCGGTCATTCGGTTGGAAGACCTTCGCGGCGGCGCTCGCCGTGGCCGCCGCGCTGGCGGGATGCAGCAAGGAAGTGCGCTACGGCGACGCCAAGGAAGTGGAGACGGTGACCACGCAGTTCGGCTCCACCGACCTGCAGCTCATTGCCGAGACGATGACGCGCTCGCTGCTGCAGTCGGCGGTGATCGCCAACGGCAACCAGCCGATCGTCACGGTGCAGGAGGTCAAGAACAAGACCAGCGAGTACATCGACACCCGCGCCATAACCGATTCGATCCGCGCGCAGCTGTCGAAGAGCGGCCGGGTGCGCTTCGCCGTGGACGAGGCCGACATGGCCCAGCAGATCAGCGAGCTGCAGCGCCAGCAGAGCGAGTACTACAACAAGAAACAAACGGCCGAGATCGGGCGCATGGTCGGCGCCGGTTACCGGCTGGAAGGCAACATCGTCTCCATCGTCAAGGAGAACAAAAAGGTCAAGGACGTCTACTACAAGTTCAACCTTCAGCTCTGGAATGTGGAAAACGGCCTGATGGAATGGTCCGACGAGAAGGAGATCCGCAAGACCGAGAGTTGACGCGGTCGCAGCTTTGCCTGCGCAAGGGCCGCTCTTCGGGCGGCCCTCTTGCTGTCCGACCGCAGTGCGTAGTGGTGCTCGCGACGGCGTCGTCGCGACACGGGCCGCATGATCCGGCACCGCGGCAGGGCCGAAGAACTGTTTGCGAGGAGGAGAGCGAGAAAATGACACCATCGGCAGCGGTGCGCGCGCCGGCCGCGGCGGCGGCGCGGATGAATCTGATCGGAGGAAAATGGCAGCCGGCTTCCGGCGGCGGCACGCTGGACGTGGTGAGTCCTAGCGACGGCCTGGAGTTCGCCCGCATCGCACGCGGCACGGCGATGGATGTCGATGCAGCGGTACAGACCGCGCGCAAGGCTTTCGACGAAGGCGCGTGGGGGCGGATGCCGGCGGTGGAGCGCGGCCGGTTGTTGACCAGGCTGGCGCAGAAAATTCTGGATCACTTCGACGCGCTCGCCGAGCTAGAAGCGCGCGACACCGGCAAGCCGATGAAGCAGGCGCGCGCCGACATCACCGCCGCCGCGCGCTATTTCGAATACTACGGCGGCGCGGCGGACAAGGTGCACGGCGACACCGTGCCTTTCCTCGATGGATACCTGGTGACGATCCTGCGCGAGCCGCACGGCGTGACCGGCCATATCATTCCCTGGAACTACCCGGCGCAGATGTTCGGGCGCAGCCTTGCTCCCGCGCTGGCGATGGGCAACGCCTGCGTGATGAAGCCCGCCGAGGATGCGTGCATGACGCCGTTGAGACTGGCCGAGCTGGCGCTGGAGGCGGGCTTTCCGGAAGGCTCGATCAATGTCGTCACTGGGCTGGGCGAAGAGGCGGGCGCCGCGCTCGCCTCCCATCCCGACATCAACTTTCTATCCTTTACCGGTTCGCCGGAAGTCGGCACGCTGGTGCAGCAGGCGGCGGCGCAGAACCACATCGGCTGCGTGCTCGAATTGGGCGGCAAGTCGCCGCAGATCGTGTTCGAGGACGCCGACTTCGACGCCGCGGTCCCGGTGGTAGTGAACGCCATCGTGCAGAACGGCGGCCAGACCTGCTCGGCGGGCTCTCGCGTGCTGATACGGCGCGCGGCATACGACCGGTTCGTCTCCCGCATCGCGGAGCGCTTCGCTCGGCTCAGAGTCGGCAGCCACGCCATGGATCTGGATTGCGGGCCGCTGATTTCGGCGGCGCAGAAGAAGCGGGTCGAGGGTTACGTCCGGCAGGCGAAAAACGAAGGCGTCGAGGTGCTCGCGGAAGGCAGAGTCGCGGACGGCGTTCCGGCGGGCGGCTACTACGTCGCGCCGGTCCTGTTCGGTCCGGTGCCGCGCGCAAACCGGCTCGCCTGCGAGGAAGTGTTCGGCCCGGTGCTATCGGTGATCCCGTTCGAGGACGAGGCGGATGCGATCCGGCTCGCCAACGCCACCGACTACGGCTTGGTGGCGGGCGTCTGGACCCGCGACGGCGCACGCCAGATGCGGGTGGCGAAGGCAATGCGCTGCGGCCAGGTGTTCGTCAACGGCTACGGCGCCGGGGGCGGCATCGAGCTTCCGTTCGGCGGCGTGAAGAAGAGCGGGCACGGCCGGGAGAAGGGATTTCAGGCGCTGCTCGAGTTTTCCGTCACCAAGACGATCGTCTTCAAGCACGGTTGAAGGGGCGCAGCCACAGAGCCGAGTAGGGGAACAAGGGAAATCTAAAGACAACGATTCACCACCAAGACGCCAAGAAAACCGCACAATTCCCGCCTCGCAGTTCTTGCTGCCTTCGTGCCTTGGCGGTCGCTGCGTTGTTCGGTTTTTCTCGCGTTTCCGTGGCGGGTACGCAGTGGCCTATCGCGCGGCAGAGCTTGGAGCGAGCGTGCTGCGCAGCCAGTCGCCCAGACTGTTGGCATCCATCGCGCCGGACCGGCGCGCGACTTCGCGGCCGCCATGGAACACGATCAACGTCGGAATGCTGCGGATGCCGAAGCGCGCCGCGGTCCGCGGATTTTCGTCGGTGTTGAGCTTGGCGAAGCGCAAGTCGGGCTCCGTGCGGGACGCCGCGCGTTCGAAGTGCGGTGCCATCATGCGGCAGGGACCGCACCAGGGGGCCCAGAAGTCCACTATGACCGGGATACTGGAACGCTCGACCTGGGCCGCGAAATTCGCGTCGCTCAGCGCGACCGGTTTGCCGGTAAACAAAGACTGACTGCACTTGCCGCACCTGGGCGCATCCGCGAGGCGCGCACCGGGGACCCGGTTGACTGCGTCGCAGTGCGGACAGACGATGTGGTATTGAATGTCCATGATCGGCCTTGCGGGCTGTTTTGCGCTAAATAAGGGCGGCGGCCGGAAAATGCAAGGCCGGTCGTTGCCGACCGAGGAACACATGACGCAGGCGCAGGCAGCGCCGATTCCCTGCTTTGCCGACGTGTTGCGCGCCCGCGCGCGCATCGCGCCGCACCTGCGGCCCACGCCGCTGTACCGCTACGCGCCGCTCGACGCGTTGCTCGGCACCGAGGTCTGGGTGAAGCACGAGAATTATCAGCCGGTCGGCGCCTTCAAGGTGCGCGGCGGCGTCAATCTCATCTCTTCACTGGCCGGGGACGAGAAGCGGCGCGGCGTGGTGACGGCGAGCACCGGCAATCACGGCCAATCCATCGCCTATGCCGCGCGTCTGTTCGGCGTGAAGGCGCACATCTGCGTGCCGCGGCACGCCAATCCCGGCAAGGTCGCAGCGATCCGCGGCATGGGCGCCGAGATCGTCGAGCACGGTGTGCGTTTCGACGATGCCGCCCGCCACGCGCAGCGGCTCGGGCGCGAGAACGGCTATCGCTTCATCCACTCCGCGAACGAACCGCTGCTGATCGCCGGCGTTGCGACGCAGACCCTCGAGATGCTCGAAGAGCGCCCGGATCTGGACACGCTGATCGTGCCGGTGGGCCTGGGCAGCGGCGCCGCGGGCGCGTGCATCGTTGCGCACGCCGTCGACCCGCGCATCCGCGTGATCGCGGCCCAAGCGGCTGCTTCTCCGGCGGTGCACGACTCCTGGGTGAGCGGACGGGCGGAAGTGCGGCCCAACGACACCTTCGCCGAGGGGCTCGCCACCGGGGAGGCGGCGCAGATGACGCTCGAGATCCTGCGCGCGCACCTGCACGACTTCTTGCTCGTATCGGAGGAGGAAATCCTTCAGGGCATGGCGTGGTGGATCGAGCGCTGCCACACCCTTGCCGAGTCCGCCGCCGGTGCGGTGCTTGCCGGAGCCTACCGCCTGGGCGCCGCGCTCAAGGGCCGCACGGTGGGCGTGGTCTGCTGCGGCGGCAACACCTCGATCGAACATCTCAGGCGCGCGCTCGACCACGCGCGCTGATCAGGCGCTGCGCGTCAACGACTTGGTGACAGTGGCGGCGGCCGCCAGCAGCTCGCCGGCGGCGGATATCCGCCACGCGTCGCAGCGGATGAATGCGACGTTGCCGCCGCGCCTGACCACTTCCGCGCGCAGCTCGACTTCCTCGCCTTTCGGCACCGGCCGCATCACCGAGACATGCAGGTCGTGGGTCGCGGCAAACTCCTCCGGCCTGAGCACGGTGACGAGGGCGAGGAAACTCACCGCGTCCATCAGGCCGTAGAGCAGGCCGGCGTGCAGCATGCCGCCCATGTTGAGCGCATTGCCGTCCACCGGAAAACGCGCCACCGCCCGGCCCGGCTCCTGGCGCAGCAGCCGCAGGCCGGCGAAGCGATGCAAGGGGTGGTTGAGCACGAATTCGTTGACGCGCTGAATCTCGGCGGGCGTGTTGCCTGCGGCCTGCGCATTCGCGGTGGTCATTCCCGAACGTCCTGTTGCATCGAAAGCATGGATTCTAGGACGCCGGATGCCGTTTCGCACCCGCGGGGCTAGAATCCGCATCATGGGTCGCCAGGGCGACGCTTTCGGGAGGAGAAACGAGATGCAGAAATACCTGATGCACATCGGCGGCGAGTGGGTGGCGCCGTCTTCCGGCGAATGGTTCGAGAGCTACAACCCGTTCACCGGCGAGCCGTGGGCGATGATTCCGCGCGGCAATGCGCAGGACGCCGACCAGGCGGTGCGCACCGCCCACGCGGCATTCAGCGAGGGTCCGTGGCCGCAGATGACGCCGACGCAGCGCGGCGCGGCTCTGCGCAAGCTGGGCGACCTGGTGGCGCAGAACGCGCAGCGCCTCGCCGAGGTCGAGGTGCGCGACAACGGCAAGCTGATCGCCGAGATGTCCGCCCAGCTCAACTACTGCCCGCAGTGGTACTACTATTTCGGTGGCCTGGCGGACAAGATCCAGGGCGCGGTGATTCCGCTGGACAAGAAAGGCTACTTCAATTTCACCCGCTACGAGCCGCTCGGTGTCGTGGCGGCGATCACGCCCTGGAACTCGCCGCTGCTGCTCACGGCATGGAAGCTCGCGCCGGCGCTGGCGGCCGGGAACACGGTGGTGCTCAAGCCCTCCGAGTTCACTTCCACCTCCGCACTGGAATTCGTGAAGCTCGTCGAGCAGGCGGGGTTCCCCGCCGGCGTGGTCAACGTCGTCACTGGCTACGGCAAGGAAGTCGGCATGGCGCTGGTGGAACATCCGCTGACCCGGAAAATCGCCTTCACCGGCTCGGACGCCACCGGACGGATCATCAACGAGGCCGCCGCCCGCCAGTTCAAGAAAGTGAATCTCGAGCTGGGCGGCAAATCGCCCAACATCGTTTTCGAGGACGCGGATCTGGACGACGCGGTCAACGGCGCGGTGTCCGGCATCTTTGCCGCGACCGGACAGACGTGTATCGCGGGCTCGCGGCTGCTCCTGCAGGAGTCGATCCACGACAAGTTCGTGGAGCGGCTGCTGGCGCTTGCCCGGACCGCGAAGATGGGCAACCCGATGAGCATGGAAACCCAGGTCGGTCCGGTGACCACCCAGCCGCAGTACCAGAAGGTGCTGTCCTACATCGACGTCGCGAAGAGCGAAGGCGCGAAGCTGCGCCTGGGCGGCGGCCCGGCGAAACGGCCGGAGTGCGGCACCGGCTGGTTCGTCGAGCCGACCATTTTCACCGGCGTGGACAACAGGATGCGCATCGCACAGGAGGAAGTGTTCGGCCCGGTGCTGTCGGTCATCCCCTTCAAGGACGAGGAGGACGCGGTTCGCATTGCCAACGACGTGCGCTTCGGTCTCGGCGCCGGCGTGTGGACGCGCGACGTCGGTCGCGCGATCCGCATGTCGGAGCGCATCCAGTCCGGCACCGTGTGGGTCAACACCTATCGCGCAGTGAGCTTCATGTCTCCCTTTGGCGGCTACAAGGACTCGGGAGTGGGCCGGGAGAATGGCCAGACGGCGATCTACGAATACCTGCAAATGAAGAGCGTGTGGATCAACACCGGGGTGAAGACCGCGAATCCGTTCGTGATGCGCTGAGCCGGTGAGCCACGCGACTCGCCGCTCCGGGCGCCGGGGAGGAGTCCGGCGACGCAATGAGCGCTCGCCGTGCGGGCAGGAGCCGGGCGGAATAGTCGCCGCGGCGCGTGCGCCCTAGCCGTTCGTCGGTGCCGCTTCCCTGCGCACGCCAATCTCTCGCCCATGCAGCACGACTTCATAGGTGCCGGGATCGGGCGCGAGAAACTGTTCGGTGCGCTTGCGCACCGAGAGGCCGCGCGCGGTGTAGGCCGCCGCGTGCTCCCACAGGTGATCGACGACCGTCTCCTCGATCGAGCCCGTGACGAGGTTCACGCGCTGCGCGCCGACGATCGCAAGCGGGACCACGCGCTGGAAGCCCGCCAGTTCGTGATCGACCTGCAGATATTCGAAACCGAGCTGCGAGCCGACGAGCGGAATCGCCTGACCGTTGACCTCCGCCCGCTGGCCCTCCACCGTGACGCGGGCGAGCACCGCTTCTTCGACCGGGCGCGACGCGCCGGCGAGCGTGAGCAGAGCGGCAAGCGCGCCGATCATGACGAGCGCGAACACCGCGTCGCGTCCCCGCGCCAGCAGTCCGCCGCCGCCGAAGCCGATGACGCGGCCGGCGAGCCAGCC